>JACMLY010000114.1 GCA_014379345.1 Chitinophagaceae bacterium | reverse complement strand
TCCAAACACCATGGTGATAAAATTTACCAGGGACAGGTTATTGAATATAAGGTTAGTCCATTGCTTGGTATACCCTTGTACTGGATGACAGAAATCACCCATGTTGATCCGTTAAAATATTTCGTGGATGAACAGCGTCATGGTCCTTATAGCATGTGGCATCATCAGCATCATTTCAAAACCGTTGAAGGTGGTGTTGAGATGACAGATATTGTGCACTATAAAAATCCATTATGGATACTGGGCGATATTGCAAATGCACTGATCGTGAAAAAGAAATTGCATGATATTTTTGCCTTTCGGTTTGAAGCAGTGGCTGAAAAGTTTGGTAAGTGGCCTGGGGAAAAAATGGTGCTGGAGTTTAACTAATACTTGCAGAGTTTAAATCCTGGTGGCAACACTTATTAAAGTCAAATTAGGCAACAAACAATTCTGATACCTTTCTGCTATTTCCCTGTGATAAACTATCCCGGAATTCTTGTAATGTACTTTTCAATGTCTTTAAGCTGCTTCACAATTTCAGGAGTGGTTGGCTTCAGTGCCTTTGCCTTGCGGAAAAATTCTTTTGCAGCCCGGAACTCGCGTTTGTTCATCATAAGCGAGCACATCTGGAGATACGCAGCAGCTTCGTTTTCCTTATCCGGCAAACCTTTTCTGATTGCCTGGCGGATGTAACTTTCAGCCTGTTTGAAATCATTTTTCTGCATATTAAGCATCCCCATCTGCAGAAAACTGGCGCCTTCTGCCTCCTTCATTGGAATGCCCAGATCGATACCCTTCTTCATGTTCAGCTCCGCACCGACAAAATCCTGTTTCATCATAGCCACATTTCCTTTCAGTGTATAATAAACAGAACGGATAGGTTTATAGAGCAGGTTCGGGAATTTTATTGAATTCATCACTTTTTCAGCGCCGTCCATGTCCCCGGCCTCCATGTATTCCTGGATCACACGGAGCGGACCGAAGAAAAAGTGGCCGGCAATCAATATCAGACCAACAAGGTAAGCTGGAAATGCTGGCCAGAAGCTTCCGAAAACATTGGCAATCACTCCTATAACTATCAACAGGATACCAATCTGGAGCCTGTAGCGAATCAAAATATTGTAAAATTTCATATCTGGTATTAAGGGACGCAAAGATAGGAAAACGCGGACAGGTAAAGCAAGGCGATTGGATTGGACGACTGAAAAAATCTGAATAAAAAACCGTCTAATGGTCTCTGAAAATCTGATTGGGAGCTTGACAAACATTACTTTGAAGGAAAATCGTAATAAACGGCGGAAAGCTTTATTTTTGCCGCCCTGCCAGTAGTTTTTACGATTTTGCTTCTGCAGGTACAGTAGTAAAGATTACTCTGGTCCCGTAGTTCAATGGATAGAATAGAAGTTTCCTAAACTTTAGATACAGGTTCGATTCCTGTCGGGACCACTTCACCGGAAGGCAAAAAAATTTTGTTTCCCTTTTTTCTTTACTCATATATACAACCATATTTTGTTTAGTCTTTCATGCTGCCGTCAAAGAAGGGATAGATTTGCAAAACAGCACT
>JACMLY010000113.1 GCA_014379345.1 Chitinophagaceae bacterium | reverse complement strand
ATGTTTTTCTTTTTCTCTGTTGCAAAAATTGCTTCAACAAAACATTTTTTCTCCCTGTTTTGAAGGACAGTGAGATCTGCCCGGTCACCAAGAATCAACGACAGGGCTCCCATCAATATTGATTTACCGGCGCCCGTTTCGCCTGTAATGATATTCAACTTACCAGAGAAGTCAATCTCAATATCATCAATGATTGCGTAATTCTGAATATGAAGTCTGTTAAGCATAAATTTTTACTTCTCTACTGATCAATCCCCATTCTTAAAACTGAAAATTAGCTAATTCACTCTAGTAATCAAGGTGAAAAACTGCGAAAAGCCTGGTTATTTTCCATCGTATTTTAAAGCCACCCCGCAACGGTCAATACCGGCCTTCGCACGCTGATCAATACCGTTTTTATAGTCATGATCTTTCATTGCTATGCAGGTTACAAACCAGTCAAGAGCTGCCTGGTATTTTTTTTGTTTTTCATAAATGAAACCTATCTGCAAGGCAGCCCGGGCAGCAAAATATTCCTGCCGGTTTTTGCCCTCCTGCCACGCCATCTTATAAAAATTGATTGCTGCACTATCCCTGCCTAAATCATCATAAATTCTTCCGGCACGGTAATTAAATTCCAGCTTTTCTTCTGGCCTTGAAAAGTAGCTGGCAGACTTACCATGTAGCAATCTTAAAGCGTCACGATGATATCCACCATCATTGTATAATCTTGCCTGCAGCAAAAGTTTGTTTGGCCACAACTTTGTGTTCGCCTCCTGCTGGGCCTGTTTATCGGCTTCACTATCCGTGTTTCCTTTTGTAAGTATGAGTTGCCTGGTAAGATCAGCCTTTACCTGGTCTCCTTTCATGTAGTATATCCAGCTAATTTTTTGTAAGGCATCTTTCATATAAAATTTGCCTTTAAATGTTGCGGTGAAACGTTCAAGGTGAGTGAGCGCTTCCGGTGATCCTTTATAAAGTAAAATATATCCTTTCTCCAGATCCCACACCGGTGTCTGTATGTAACTGCTTTCAGCACTCCTTTTATTCAAAATGTCTAAGGCAACTTCCGCCTGCTGGTTATGAGTACTGAGATTCGCCGCCAGGTATGCAAAAAGATGATTGTTGACGAGGTCCAGTTTCTGACTTTGAACATAATCCAATACTCCTTTTTTATCATTTTCGATGTAGTAAGAGAGGTAACAATAATAAAATATTGCTTCATTCCGGTATAACACAGCTGATGGATCAGGCGATTGCAAAAATGTTCTTAACTCCTTCATGCCTGATTGTATACTTCCCCTTATACCCATCATATTACTGAGCCAGCGATATCCGTCAGGTATGGTGCCCGCTGCAACCTGCATGGCACCGCGGTACATTTGGTTAGGAAGAAAAAGCGGGAACTTTTTTGCGTTATCCTTAACCTGGATAAAAGAGCGGCGAAACTCCCAGCCAGCATCCCAGTTGTGACCAAATTTAATTTTGATAACTGCCCATTGAAAATGTATAGTCGCCGCACTAAAAAGATAATATGGGGAATTTTCCGGACCATCGTCAAACAGGGCCAGTCGCTTGTCGCGGTTAGATACACGCTTCTTGTAATCTTCAGGATCTTCGTTGAAGAATAACAGGAAGAAATCAATATAATTTTCAAGCAGGTGAGGGATCAGGTTATCTGGATGTTTGATTTTTTCAAGGTCGATTAGTTGTTGCCCCGATTGTAACTTCAGTTTCAGGATTTCCTGGTAAGCCTGCTGGCATTCTTTATTGAAATCAAATACCTTTTCTGCAGATAAAGCGTTGAAAAAACAGATTAGAATAAGAATGGAATAGATACGCTTCATCATGACTGCCTAAAGTGCTTTATTTCCATCACTGAATAAAAATTTCCATTACCTACTATATATAAAAAATAAAGGTGT
>JACMLY010000112.1 GCA_014379345.1 Chitinophagaceae bacterium | reverse complement strand
TCGGGATATAAGGCCGGGCTCAGAAATCATCTTGTTAACCTGGTTGCATGTTGCCGACAGGGCTATTATTAAATGTAAGCCACGAAATAATCACGAGGCGCCATTAGCCGGCGTATTCTCTACAAGATCCCCCGACCGCCCGAATCCCATCGGGATCCATGTTGTGAAGGTACTTTCCATCTCCGCCGATGGCTTCATAAAGATTTCAGCACTGGAAGTTTTAGACCAGACACCGCTGATTGATATAAAACCTGTATGGAATAAGTAATCAGGATGAAGCGACAACGACCTTAGTGTAGTTAATAAAAAGTGCCTGGTACATAATTACATTGAGGACTAAAATATAAAAATATATATGGCCTGAACTAATCATTACAGCGCGAAAGGATTTCTTTGATAGTAGTAACGATAGATTGATAATTGGATGGTTTTGTAACAAATTCAACACCGTACTCTGTTGAAAAGGACTGATCGCGGGGATTGGAAGAAGTGGTGAAGAATACAACGGGTAATGTCTTTAAAGTCTCGTCGTTTTTGATATGTTTCAGGGTCTCTTTTCCATCCATCAGTGGCATGTTGATGTCCAGGATTACCAGGCAGGGGAAATTGCCTGTTGTTTTTGCCTGTTGCAGAAATTGGTTCGCTTCAACGCCGTTTTTTGCTTCCACCACCAATAAAGAGGGGTCGATATCCCGGATAGCTTCGCAGATAACGAGTCTGTCATCAATATCGTCGTCGACACACAAAACAAATTTTTTATGGGTATTGGTCATTTCTGCCAGTAGACGGTTGCTTTTCCGAATCCGTTGGCAGGGTGGCAATTTTGTGTTTTTGATCAACAGGGATGACATCCTTAAGCATGAAGGAGAGTGCGTTTCACAGGCAAGGATGTCATCCCTAACCATCCCTACCCAATAATTTCAGGATAATGGAGCCCGGTGTTGTTTCTTTGTACCGCGATTTCAAACTGATCATTTAATTTAAGCACGGAGCAACTGTAAACTGATTTTACATGGACGATCTTATGGCGGCACGCCTTCAAATGGCGCTTTCACTGGGATTTCATATTGTATTTGCCTGCATAGGAATGACCATGCCTGTATTGATGGCATTTAGTGAATGGCGATGGCTAAGAACCGGTCGTCAGGTGTATCTTGACATCACGAAGGCATGGTCAAAAGGAGTGGCTATTTTTTTTGCTGTAGGTGCTGTTTCGGGTACGGTGCTTTCTTTTGAGCTGGGACTTCTCTGGCCCGAATTTATGCGCCATGCCGGATCTATTATCGGTATGCCATTTTCCTGGGAGGGCACTGCTTTTTTTGTGGAAGCCATTGCCCTGGGAGTTTTTCTATATGGATGGAATCGCCTGAACAAATGGGTTCATTGGGCATCGGGAATAGTGGTGGGTATATCAGGCGTTCTTTCAGGCATTTTTGTTGTTGCTGCCAATTCATGGATGAATAGTCCGGCAGGCTTTGATTGGGTGGATGGCAAGGCTGTGAATATTGATCCGGTAAAAGCCATGTTTAATGACGCCTGGCTATCGCAGGCCATTCATATGACACTAGCCGCTTTTGTAGCTACCGGTTTTGCGGTGGCAGGCGTGCATGCTTTTTTGCTTTTGAAAAACCGGAAGAATATTTTTCACCAGCAGGCGCTGAAGATCGCCTTGCTTTTTGCAGCAGTAGCAGCATTACTGCAGCCGATAAGCGGTGACTATTCGGCGAAGGACGTTGCTAAAAGACAACCTGCAAAGCTTGCTGCACTCGAAGCATTGTACAAAACAAGTAAACCTGCCGCTCTCGTTATTGGCGGTATCCCAAATGACAAAGAAGAAAGAGTGGACTATGCCATTCATATCCCGGGGTTTTTAAGCTTCCTGGCACATGGAGATTTCAAGGCAGAAGTAAAGGGACTCGACCAGTTTCCCAAAGAAGATCGCCCGCCGGTGTTGATCACCCATATCGCTTTTCAGATCATGGTAGGAGCTGGATTTTTATTGGCCGCTTGTTCAATATTGTATTTATTATTCAGCTGGAGGTGGAGGCAGGTATTGTTAAAAAAATGGTGGTTGTATTTTATTGCTTCAACAACGCCGCTGGGGTTTATTGCGGTGGAAGCGGGATGGACAGTAACTGAAGTTGGTCGTCAACCCTGGATCATTTATGGAGTTATGCGAACAAAAGACGCTGTGTCTTCGATGCCGGGTCTTCAATACTCCTTCTATGTTATTACAACTGTTTACATCTTGCTTTCATTGGTTATTTTCTGGCTGATGCGAAGGCAAATTAAAACGATCGAACAGTTTTATCCCAGCGCTAAAACAGTTTAAATGCTAACACTGATCATTCTTATTTTAGGTGCTTCATTTATTTTGTACACCATACTCGGCGGAGCCGATTTTGGTGCCGGCATTGTCGAAACACTTGCGGGAGAAAAAGGTGAGAGAACAATTTCAAAAGCCATCGCACCTGTATGGGAAGCGAATCATGTATGGCTGATACTGGCCGTTGTAATCTTGTTTACCGGATTTCCATCGGTTTACGCATCGTTATCACTGGTGTTGCATATTCCACTGATGATGGTATTGCTGGGCATTATTTTCAGGGGCACTGCCTTTACATTCAGGCATTACGATGTGATAAATGACAATACACATAAGTACTATACTTTTTTGTTTAAGATATCCAGTTTTATTACTCCTTTTTTTCTTGGAGTAACATTGGGAGCGATGATCCTTGGCAGGATCACGTTCGATCAATCGGTTGGTTTTTATGAAATGTTTGTGTTACCCTGGCTGAATTTGTTTTGTTTCATGATGGGTGTATTCGCCATTGCATTATTCGGATATATATCGGCGGTTTTTCTTGTGGGTGAAACCAAAAACGATCGCGAACGCAGACGGTATGCAATGTTCTCGCGGCAGCTTATGATCTTTACCATGCTGTTCGGATTATTGGTTTTCGCTGCTGCCGAATTGCAGAACCATCACTTACTGAACGAGTTTTTACAATCGCCCATTAGTATTATTATGCTTTTATTGTCAACAATTCTTTGTCCCGTTATATGGTATTTTTTAAACAGGAAAACGAATAAAACGCTCTACTTAAGGATTGCAGTTGGTATACAGGTCACTTCTATCCTGATAGGCTGGTTCTATATTCAGTACCCGGTTTTAATAATGGTTAAAGGAGGTGATCATTTTACATTCTTCAATACCCAGGCTCCTGAAGCAACCTTACAACAATTGGTGATTGCATTGATTGTTGGTTTGGTTCTGATCGTTCCGGGATTTATATACCTTTTTAAGGTTTTCAAAGTTGAACGATAACTTATTTATCAATCCGGAAATTACAAAACATCAAATCGCAATTGCGTCGCGTATTCTTTGTGTCTTTCTGTGCACTCTGTGCCTTACCTCCTGCACCTCTGTGGTTAAAAAACGCTTGCATCGTTTGAGTCTTTGGATGTAAGACCCGTTTAACCACATAGGTGAAAGAGGTACTCACAGAGGAATCTTCTGATTTTATTAAATTTTAGGCAAAACCCATGGCTTACGATAAGCAGGTGTGATCAATGCATTTGCCGCAGCATTATTTCCAAAATTTTTTGTAGCCTCGTTCCATTCCAACCTTGAATTTGTTCGCAGGGCAATATTTGCCATATGTGCGTACATAGCCACCAACCTGCCATTTTCTATTGTGCATTCAGGATCCTTTCCTGTTTTAATGCAATCGACAAAATTTCTCATATGTGCTTCATGCGAATCACGGCCAGCCTGCTTAGGCATGGCTGCAACTTTGTATTTTCCGTTATCGAGTTC
>JACMLY010000111.1 GCA_014379345.1 Chitinophagaceae bacterium | reverse complement strand
TGAGAATGATCATTCTTGACTGTGGGCTTACCGAAGAATTGAAGTGGGGAGTGCCTTGTTACACGTTTCAGAAAAGTAACATAGTTTTAATACACGTGTTTAAAGAATACTGTGCGCTTTTGTTTTTCAAAGGTGCCTTGTTAAAGGATACCCATCGTCTGCTAATCCAACAAACGAAGAATGTGCAGGCTGCGCGCCAGATTCGGTTCACCAATGTTCGGGAAATAGTCAAGATGAAACCCGTCTTGAAAGCCTATATATATGAATCTATTGAAGTGGAAAAAGCCGGGTTGAAAGTGAATTTTAAAAAGACCACAGAACTCATAATCCCTGAAGAACTTCAAAATAAATTATCCGCCAAAGGCGGACCTGCTTTAAAAAAAGCATTTAATGCATTGACCCCGGGACGGCAAAGAGGATATATTCTTTATTTTTCTGCACCCAAGCAATCCAAAACCCGGGAGTCAAGGGTTGAAAAATATATGCAGCAAATTCTCAATGGAAAGGGATTAAATGATCAGTAATTCCCTGCCTGCCGGATGAGAAAATAAATTAATCAAACTGTAAGACATTATTTCACTCTGCGCTCATTCGAACTCCTTTTTGGATCGCAGGTAACACTCAATTTAATAATAAATTACTGCGTTGTACAATTGCTCTTTCTGCAATTAATAACATTAAAGGGCTGGTGCACGGTTAGATTTTTATCTTGCGAAGCTCTTAGCTTCCGAATGATGCCGGAGAGCAAAATATTAAAGTATGACCTATTTGGCAGACATTTTTTTAGTTTTCTTAGGTATCAGCTTTTGTGCTCCGATGTAAATCTAAAGGCGACGTTCTGATAGATCAGACACTAAGTGCCGGGATTGATATTTTTTTTATAGACCAGTACGTGCGGGCACTGCGTAGGGTGGCTGCAGTATATTTACAGTATAATCATAATCAACTATGCAGAATATTACAATTGCCACTGCACAATTCGAGCATCGTAGCGCCGATAAACAATATAATTTGGAGGTTATCGATCGACTGTGTGCAAAAGCCATGCAGCAGGGAGCCGATGTAGTTGCTTTTCACGAATGTTCTATAACAGGATACACATTCGCCCGTCAGCTATCGAAAGAACAGATGCTTGATGTGGCTGAATATATTCCCGGTGGTGAAAGTATCAGGCAATTGACAACTATAGCAAAAAAAAATAATATCGTTGTGCTTGCCGGGCTGTTTGAAAAAGATGCCGCTGATATGTTGTACAAAGCGTATGTATGTGTCGACAAAAACGGGTTGGTTGCTTCCTACAGAAAACTACATCCATTCATTAACCCTCACCTGACACCCGGTGACAAGTATGTGATATTTGATATTCATGGATGGAAATGCGGAATTCTTATCTGCTATGATAATAATATTATCGAGAATGTACGCGCTACCACTTTGCTGGGAGCACAAATTATTTTTATGCCGCATGTAACTATGTGCACTCCCTCCACCCGTCCCGGAGCCGGGTTTGTTGACCCGGCGTTGTGGCAAAGCAGGCAAACCGATCCCACTTCTTTACGGTTAGAGTTTGACGGTATGAAAGGGCGGGCCTGGCTCATGAAATGGCTGCCGGCACGGGCTTACGACAATGCTATCTACGCAGTATTTTCTAATCCTGTCGGGATGGATGATGATCAGCTGAAAAGCGGATGCTCAATGATCATTGACCCATTCGGTGATATTTTAGCTGAATGCAGAAGTTTTGATGATGATATTGCTATTGCCGTATGTACTCCGGAACGCTTGAAGAAGGCTGGGGGCCACCGGTACATAAAGGCAAGGAGACCGGATCTTTACAAAGACATCATCGGTCGGCCGCATCGATCAGAACAGAAAGTTGTATGGTTAAACAACGATCTGAATATTCAAAAATAGTTGTGTGGAACTTTAACCACAACAGAATAAAATCATTGTTAATTTGTTCATCTTCTTTGTGTCTTCGTGTATTCGTGGAAAAAAAATTGCCACGAAGACACAAAGAAGATGATTTTTTTTAAACTGCTTCTTAGGCGGCATGGATTTTTCATGCATAACCTAAACAAATTTATTATGAAAGCCAATCGATCAGAGCGCGTAAATTCTGCGGATTTTTCGAACGACGAAAACAGTCATTCAAGAACGCGACGTGATTCAGAAAGACCAGCCAATACGGAAGATGAAGCCGGAGAATTTCCTGGGTATCCCCATTATCCTGCCAAAGATGATATCATGCATCCTTCAAACAAAATGGAAAAAATTTCTCCCGACCTGGAAAACCTTACTAAGTCAGGAGCCTATATGGATCCCAAAAAAACCGATAGGCATGTATCTTCTTCGCTTGAAACCCCCGCATATACTGACGATGAACTGATCATTGTGCCCGGAACAGAAGCGGATGTTACCAAAGAAGACTTATTGATATTGGGTGAACAGGATATAGACAATGAAGAAGAAAGATCTTTAGATATTAAAATTCTTTCGGGCGATTTAGACGCTGACCTGGATGTTCCCGGGGAAGAATTGGATGATGCCAATGAAGATATTGGAGAGGAGGATGAGGAAAACAATTATTACAGCCTTGGTGGAGACAGGCAGGAGAACTTAGAAGAGAACTAAGGTGGTGAGTGGTGAGTGATCAGTGAATATCACTACTCACCACTCACCACTGACCACTCACAACTCACCACCTCACCCAAACGCATACATGGAAAACGAGTTGGAAATAAGGCTGGCTGATGCTGATGATATCAATACGATCGGATATCTGGCTCAACAGATCTGGCCCGCTGCTTACAAGGATATACTTTCTCCGTCGCAATTGGAATACATGCTGAACCTGATTTACAGCCCTGAGGCGCTGAAACAACAAATGAATCAACAGCATCAATTCCTTATTGCCGTATTGGGAGAAGAGCCCGTGGGTTTTGCTTCTTATTCATCGGCAGGTGACGAGGGTGTATATAAATTACACAAACTGTATGTGGCACCCCAACTTCACGGGAAAGGACTTGGAAAAGCACTGCTGGATTTTATTATTGAGGAAATCATCTCTCTGGGCGCTACCACCCTTCGGTTGAATATGAACAGGGATAACAAAGCAAAAAATTTTTACCAAAGAAGTGGGTTTATAATCATTAAAGAGGAAGACATTGATATAGGAAATAATTATTTTATGAATGATTATGTGATGGAAAAAAAATTAAAAGTTTGAAGTTTGTGGTTTGTTGTTTGCGGTTAGTCTTTTGATTGAGTCATCAGATTATATAATGCAGTGCGAAGCATTTTAACACTCTCCGTCCTGTCATCCCCTCGTAACTCGAGATGACAAGCAAAAAAAAAGGATAAAAGCAAAAAGGCGATGACTAAAAGCCTTACTCCCTCGTCATTGCTGCCGCCTTCATCTGAGCAGCAAGACCCTGGCCAAGAAACCTTTCTATCAGCACATGAACGAGATAGATAACCGGTGTTAGGATCAATGCAATAACGAATTTATAAATATAGTTCACCACTCCTACAGCGATCACAAGGCTCAACGGCCATACAAAATCACCTTCTGCGTTGTTAATACGGCTCCCAACATAGAATGCAATAAATAATACAACAAAGCTGTCTATAAATTGAGAGATCAGGGTTGAGCCTGTGGCCCTTAACCAGATGGCTTTTTCACCCGTTGCCTTTTTGATCTTGTGAAACACAAATACATCGATCAACTGACTGAATACGAAGGCTACCAACGATCCAAGAATAATATTTCCTCCCTGGCCCAATACGCTTTCATAGGCTTTTTCCATATCGGGTACACCACTACCCTTTTTGCTCGTGATAAAAAAATCAGCCGGCGTTAAATGCATGGCGCCGTAAAAAACAACGAATGCAAATGCGATTAATCCTGCAGTCAAAAAGGAAAGAAAACGAACGCCTTTGGGGCCATAGTATTCATTGATGATATCGGTCATAATGAATACAACTGGCCACAATAATACTCCCGCGGTCAGATTAACAGATAGATCATTCCCGAACAGTTTAAAATCCAACGGTGTGATGCCTATTGTTTTTTCAAGAGAAAAAATCTTGACCCCAATGATCTCTGCAATCAACGCATTTGCAATAAAAAAACCACCGAGAATAATGAAAAGCCTGGTGGATTTGTCTTTAATAATATTATGGATCATTTCAGCAAGAGGATTATTTGAATAATGAAAAAAAGAAAGTTAGCGATTATAAGCCAACGGGGAAACCCCGGGAATATCTTCGTTCTGTTCAATCGCAGTATGGCGTAAAAAAAATTCACTCCAAAATTGATGATAAGTGCAAAAACATTTCCCAGGATAATAATCGTAGAGGACAATAATTGCCCGGGAACCCAGGAAGTGTATTGCATCAGGAAAGTGACCAGGAAACAAACATTGCAGATAAACGCTACGCGGGAAAAAAATAATAATTTTCGCATACCTCAACTTGGTGTAAAATTGCATTATTTTGCCCACTTAATTTTTTGAATGATGAACAAAACCTTGTGGCAACGATTCACTCCACACGCGATAGCTCTCGGCATTTTTTTTATTATTTCCTGCCTCTATTGTATGCCGGCTTTCAAAGGTTTGGTACTCCATCAAAGTGATGCCCAGGGATGGACCGGGATGGCGCAGCAATCAATAGAATTCAGAGAAAAATATGGCCATCTGCCTTTATGGACAAACAGCATGTTTAGTGGTATGCCTGCTTTTCAGATCGCTCTCGCATCAACCTACGATATAACAATTGCGTATTTACACCACCTCTTCGTATTATTCATGCCCGAACCGGTAGGGCTCTTCTTTCTGGCTTGCGTAGGATTTTACATCTTAACACAAGTAATGGGAATGAAAAGCTGGATTGGAATTTTCGGAGCCATCGGCTATGGCTTCGCTTCTTATAATGCGATCATCGTTGCTGTGGGTCACACCACTAAGTTTTCGTCGATGGGTTATGCACCGGCAGTGCTTGCGGGATTGATTTTGTTAACTCAGGGGAAGTATGTACTAGGATTTATTACCACCCTTTTGTTCACCACCTTAATGGTATATCAAAACCACCTGCAAATTGTTTACTATACTTTTTTAATGGCGGTTTGCCTCGGCGCTGTTTATGCCATCAATGCCATCAGGCAGAAACAATTTCGTCATTTAGGCATTACGGCTGGTTTGGCGCTGTTGGCCGGCATTATGGGCATGGCTTCTTTCGCCGTAGTATATATGCCAACAGCAGAATATGCCAAAGAGACCATGCGTGGAGGACGTTCGGAACTCACGCAGGCGGTGAGTCCTGATAAAGTCAGCAGTAATACGTCGAAAGGAGGTCTGGATAAGGACTATGCCTTCATGTGGAGTTATGGTATTGGCGAATCAATGACTGTTCTCCTGCCGTCTTATAGGGGTGGTAGCAGTGGCCCTTCCGAATTAAAGGAGGACGGTAAAGCTGTTGAAGCCTTGCAGGAAGCGCAACTACCGGGAGATGCGGTGAATTATTTTTATAGCAGACTATCTGCTTATTGGGGCAATCAGCCAAACACCTCAGGCCCTGTATACCTGGGAGTTCTTATTTGTTTATTATTTATTGCCGGTTTATTTGTAGTCCGCAACTGGCATTTACATTGGATCCTCGTGGCCACGATCGCCGGATTGGTATTAGCCTGGGGAAACAATTTCAAAGTCGTAAATTATTTCCTTTTCGATTATCTCCCTTTTTACAACAAATTCAGGGCTCCGTCGATTGCCATGGTGATCCCGCAACTAACTTTTTCTTTGCTTGCCTCTATGGCATTGCATACAATTTTATATGCCGACTGGGATAGAAAAATTTTGTTACAACGATTAAAATACGCTTTAATAACAACGGGTGCTATAGCGGCCATTCTTATTGTAAATTATGTCAGCGCTGACTTTAAGAGCGAAAATGACCGTCAATCACGCGAAGCCATTGCATCCACTTTAACGCAGGCCATGAGCCAGGGTCAACAGCCAACACAGGAAATGATCCAGCAGAATAATACTGTTGCGTCTTCAGTAATGGGAGGACTTGTGCAGGACAGGAAAAGTCTGTACGGTGCGGATTTGGTGCGTACACTGGTTTTTTTGGCGTTGGGAATCGGTTTGATCTGGCTGGCAGTGCAGAAGAAGATCAAACCCGTTTACATTATTATCGCTCTTTCTGTTTTAAACCTGATCGATCTGCTTGTTGTTGACTCACGGTATTTAAACAAACAAAATTATATTGAGAAGGAAGATTTCAGTGCTGCTTTTATTCCCAACAGGGCCGATACTCAAATAAAGCAGGATACCAGTTATTTCAGGGTGTTTGATCAATCGGAGCAGGGAAATCCTTTCGAGTCGTCACGCGCTTCCTACCATCACAATTCTGTTGGTGGGTATCATCCGGCCAAACTTGCTTTGTACCAGGATCTGATCTATGGACAATTAGCAAAGGGCAATATGGAAGTGTATAATATGCTTAATACAAAGTATTTTATTGTCAGTAATCCTGCGGACCGTCTTCCTATAGCACAACCGAATCCCGGAGCGCTCGGACCGGCATGGCTGGTTAAGAAAATAAAATATGTAAATAGCGCTGATGAAGAAATGAACCCACTGGATTCAATACATCCACTCGATACGGTTGTTATTGATAAAAGGGAGCGATCAAAAATTCCATTTGAACCACAATATGATTCTGCTGCTTCCATCAAACTCATTAAAAACCTCAATGATCAGATAACGTATACATTCGATGCTGGTTCAAATCAATTCGCGGTATTAAGTGAAATTTATTATCCGCATGGATGGAAAGCTTTTATCGATGGAAAAGAGACCCCTATCGTGAAAGTCAATTATGCGCTTCGCGGTTTAGCTGTTCCGGCAGGAAAGCATGCCATTGAATTGCGGTTTGAACCTGCATCTTATAAAACGGGAAATACAATATCCATGATCATTGGCGGGATTTCCATTTTGATCCTGATCGGTGGCCTGTGGTGGGAATGGAGAAAGACCCGCAACACATTGCCAGCTTCACCAAAAGCATAATTAATCCCTGGGTTATAATGGAAAGATTTTTGCCTCAACAGGATGAATTGAGTCATTTCATTAATAGTCACGCGCTGGCTTTATATCAACAATTACAGTCTATAAGGGTCGAAGATCTAAAACTCGATACCCACTATCTCGAATATTTCAGGTCGAGTCATTATAAAAGGCTTTTTTTTTCTATTGAAACCAGTGCGCAGCTGTTGTATCGAGGCATTGTACTAAAGAAAAAACCTGCTTCCGATATTGTTATCATGGACTATGGAGCCGGCATAGGCACTTTATTCATCCTTGCAAAAATGATTGGCTGCAAAAAAGTTATTTATAATGATCTTTTCGAAGACTGGAAATACAGCGCCCAAGAGATCCTGCGGGCTTTGGGTATGAACGTTGATGAATATATTGTGGGTGATATTGACAGCACACTCGAAAAATTGGCCACAAAGCAAATCCAATGTGATATTATTGCTTCACGTAATGTGATGGAACATATTTATAAGATCGATGTTTTTTTTGCAGCCATTCATAAACATCAGCCTACGGCAATCATCTATTCATCTACAACGGCGAATTATTATAACCCGGCAACCCATATTCAGCATGTAATGATGCATAGAAGGTATGAAAGTGTATTTCTGCAGCAGCGCAAAGAACTAATCATGAAAAATTCACCATCGCTTTCAGCAAGTGTTATTGACAAGGTTTCAAAAAAAACCCGCGGGTTGGGCGCCGATGAGTTTTCAAAGGTTGCCATTGATCCGGAATCTTATAATCATTTATACCCTGTAAAAAAAGTATACACAAATACGTGCGATCCGTACAATGGTGTATGGGCCGAACACCTCATGCCATTTTCTCAATACAGGATGCTTATTGGCAGTCAGTATAGTATCCGATTTGAACCTGGATTCTGGGATACTCATTATAATCGTCGTATAATGAATGTACTCGCAGGCATTTTCAATGCCGTCATCCGTATGAACAAAACCATCGGCATCATGTTGGCGCCTTTTATTTATGTCATCGCTATACCCCGGCAAAAATGATGATCAATGTTCTCAGCATAGTTTCATACCCGGTATTGCCCGCTTTGGTTGGCGGGCAAAAAGGGATCGCATTGTTCTATAAATATTTTTCAAAGTATGTGAATCTTGTATGTGTAGCAACAAAAAAAAATGACCCTTTGAAAGCTGAAGGCTATACCGTGCTGAATATTCTTTCGAATTCGCCATTCCGCTACATCAATATTTTTTATTTTTTTACACTAAAAAAGATAATCAGAGAAAGAAAAATTTCTCATCTTCTACTGGAGCACCCTTATTACGGATGGTTGGGGGTATTGTTGAAAAAATTCTGTGGAATAAAGTTGATCGTACATTCCCATAACATTGAGGCGTTGCGGTGGAAAGCGCTCGGCAAATGGTGGTGGAAAATATTATGGCAGTACGAAGGCTGGGCGTACAGACAGGCCGATGTTAATTTTTTTAAACAGGATGATGATCGAACCTATGCAATCCGGCGATTTAAATTACACCCCGAAAAATGTGTTGAAATAACTTATGGAATAGAACAAAGTTTTCCGCCATCTCCTGAAGAAAAGCAGGCTGCCAGAAAATACCTGCTGCAAGAACATTCAATTCCGGCAAACCATCATATCCTGCTTTTTAATGGCGCTTTTAATTATCTGCCCAACCTGAATGGTTTAAAATATATCATTCATCAAATCCATCCTGCATTGCAGCAAATAAACGATTTTCAGTATACTATCCTTTTGTGTGGGAAGGATATTCCGGCTCAGATCTCACAAAATAAAATACCTGGGGTAGTCTTTGCAGGATTTGTACCCGATATTGCCGTTTACTTTAAGGGGGCCGATATTTTTTTAAATCCCATTACCGAAGGAGGAGGCATTAAAACCAAATTGGTTGAGGCGTTGGGATACGATATGAATGCAGTGTCTACACAAAATGGTGCAATCGGTATTGATCCCGCACTTTGTAACAATAAACTAACTGTGGTGACAGATAGTAACTGGCATTCTTTTGCGGATTTCATTTACCGGGCATCTCGAAATAAAACGCATATTCCTCCAGCCTATTTCGAGCATTTTTATTGGGGTGATATTGCCAGGCTGGCCGCATTGTTTATCGACAAAAAATAAAATAGTGCACTTTTTTTGTGCCTTTGTTTCTTCATTCTTTTTTTGATTGTCATCCCTTGTACCTCAGCATGACATGAGAGGCTTGTCTTTATGGCAATTTTTTAGCCACGAAGGCACAAAGACACAAAGGACAACACAAAGATTAAAGGCATGGTACGGCATCATAATATTTTAGAAATGCTTTCCCAAAGCAATTTTGAAGTTCGATCCCAGGGGAATGCAAGTTTTCTTATCCTTCCTTTAACGATCAGTTCCTGTCTTAATAAAGGCTCCTGCCATATCCGTTGCATGGCGTTGGCGATAGCTTTGGTATCATATGGATCCACCACCAGGGCCGCATCTCCAACTACTTCAGGAACAGAAGTGGTATTCGATGCAATTACCGGCACATCACATTGCATTGCTTCTATTGGTGGAATCCCAAAACCTTCAAAGTAGGGAACAAATGTTAAGCACAGTGCCGAAGCAAAAACAATTTTAAGTTCATCTACAGGTAGCTGACCGGTAAATATAACATCGTCTTTATGGCGCATGCCATCTCTGAAATTGTGCATTTCCCTTGTCCTGAACATCTCTCTTCCAACTAATAATAATTTTATATCCGAACTTACAGACTGTTTGAATATTTCAAAAGCCTGTAATAATCTTATAATATTTTTACGTGGATGCAGGGTTCCTACAAACACAAAAAACTCGGCTCCCCTGCTGTATTTTTTTTTCACTTCTTTTTTGATCTCTTCTGTCACGGGTTTATAAAATGAATTGATGCCACAATACACCACATCAATTTTTCCGGGATCTGTTCCGAACGTTTTTATGATGTCATTCTTGCTGTACTCGGATACGGTAGCCAGTCTGGAAGCTTTTACGGCATATCTTGGAAAAAAATAACTATAAAATTTTCGGTTCGCCCATTTCAGATCTGTGGGAATATGTACGAAATTAATATCGTGGATGACGCCGTATTGTTTTCCATTCCAGCCCATACATAATATGCCATCCGGCGAAAGAAACAATGCCGGATTGGCTTTTTTAAGATACCTGCTCACGCTCCATTCAAACCAGGCAATATTTAAAATGGCATGTTTTGCCGGCGGAAAAAGACTATGCGGAACGATATTTTTTGAGAATAAAAATTGCTCATCGATGCCTGAGTCGAAAAGGAAATGAAATTCAATACCCGGGTTGTTTGTTGTGATATACTTCAGTGTATTATAGGTAAACCATCCAATACCATCCATATGGTTAGCACGAAGCAGCCTGGTATTGACAACAATTTTCATACAATATTAGTTAGCTCATTTTTTCAGCATTCCAAAAGATCTCCCATGCAGATAAGAGATCAACATTATCGATTTTGAAACGAATCCGATTTTCAGAACCCCGGCCGGTAGATGTTTCTGATAGCTGATCATCAATTTAATAACGGCAGGGATGGAATATTCCGGACAATAAGTTTGGATCATATCTGTATTTCTGATGGAAAGATTCCTGATAAATCGCCAAAAATAGTCATATGCAAAGAGGGCCTTTAGTGCTGCCGGCGAAATCTTATTTAACAGGTATAGATTTTCAGGTATCTCAATCCCGGGTTGTCTAAATGCTGTTTTCGTTACCTGGTGACTGCTGATCCCGAGATTGACCAGGGGCTGGCGGATAGCATAAAAACCGGTTTTGAGTAAAGTACGTGTATAGAATTCGATGTCAACTACCCATTTTAGGTTTTCATCGTACCATTCACGGGTATCATTTTTAATGAATGTGGTGCTGGGGTGTCCGATGAAATTTTTCTTAAGCAGGTTAAAAGGATTTTTTCGCAACAGGTGTGCATGCCAGGCAGTCAAAACATATTGTTCCGAATGGTTTGTTTCAATATCGAGGTTCCTGAAACCGCTAAAAATAAAAGGGCTGGTCGCGGTTTTCGTTGCCATAAAAAATATTTCAAGGCTGTTGCTGTTTTCGAACCAATCATCATCGTGCATCAGTTTGATCCACTCCCCTCTTGCCAACCGGATGGCTGCATTCCAATTAGCAGGAGTTCCCAGCGCTTTCGGATTCTTGTAGTAATGAATCGTAAACCGGCTACTGTAAAGTTTAATCAGGTGGGCAACGGATTCATCAGAACTATCATCGGTAATTACCACCTCAAAATCACTGTAGGTTTGATTACCGATGCTATCTAACAGTCTTACCAAAAATTCCGGTCTTTTATATGCAGGAATACAGATAGAAACAAAAGGTTTCACCATTTAACGTTTTGATTACCGTAATAGCCAAAAATAGAATCTAGAAATCCACGACTTTACAGCTTTATTTCATGCCGTGCACCTGATGAAATCAATACGGAATGCCTGGTGCCTAATGTATGATTCAGTCACAGCACAAGCAACAAAACTAAGTTATCCTTGCTATATTTACCGAATCAATATTGTTGAGATTTATCATAAACCGCACAGGAAAGAATGAACATTGCAGCAGTTGTAATTTTGTATCACCCGGATCAACAAACTGTCGAGAACATTCTATCATATCGGTATTATGTAGATAAAATATATATCGTAGACAATTCTGAAAATGCCTCCATGTCCATTATCGGGGCAATCCGGAACGAGGTTCCAAAAGCAGTGTATATCCACGAGAGTCAGAATAACGGAATTGCACAGAGATTAAACCAGGTCTGCAAGCTCGCAGGCGAAGCGGGGTACAATTATATTTTAACCATGGACCAGGATTCATCTTTTGAAGAGACCGTGATCAAAAACTACTTCGAGTGCTTTAGAGGATATCCGGGGAAAGAAAATGTGGCTATGTTCGGCGTGCAATATGAAAATCCGCAATGGGCTTCGGATAAATGCAATGCTTCTCCCTGGACAACACTAATAACTTCCGGTAGCATTGTTAATCTTGCGCTGTTTGAGCAGATCGGTGGGTTTGATGAAAATTTATTTATTGATACGGTCGATTTTGAGTACTGCTATCGCTCTATCTTAAAAGGATTCAGGATCATTCTTTTTAAGAACATTCTTTTAACACATCGATTAGGCATTACCCAGTTTCAAACCGCCGGCAAAACCGGAAAAGGTTCTCCAGTAACTTTGCATTCGCCCGTACGATTGTATTATATGCTCCGGAACTATTTGTACCTGCGATCAAAATATAGAAAACTTTTTCCCGCAGAGATGCTGCAGAGCAGAAATGCTGTATTAAATAGAATAAAGATCAACTTACTACATACTACTCATCGAACAGAACTGCTTCGGTATATATGGCGGGGGGTGGTTGACTTTAAAGCAAACCGTTTGGGGAAATACAGAAAAAAATAACTTTGGAAACCCGATCTTTAGAATCTGCAGATATGTCAAATAATTTTGCAAAGAATATTAGTACAGGGATTGCCAGGAGAGTGGAAAAAACCTTCAGCAATACATATAAAAAAGCAGGACTTTCATGGCCAAAGGAAATTATTGTCAAACATCTTCCACAATATGGCTACCAGACCATCCGTCTGCTGGGCAAACCTTTTTCTTTTTATGAACGTGATGGGTTTCTGCACAGCCTGAAGGAAATTTTTGTAGAAGATATATACCTGCAACAATTACCGCGCGGTGCAAGGATCATTGACTGCGGATCAAATATCGGATTGAGTGTTATCTATTTAAAAAAATTATGTCCCGATGCACATATTATTGCCTTTGAGCCCGATGAACGAAATTTTAAATTACTGGAGAAGAATGTTCACTCATTCAATCTAACCAACACGGAATTAAGAAAAGAAGCCATTTGGACTGAAAACACCTATCTCGATTTTTCCAATAAGGGAACACTTGGAAGCAAAATCGTTGGCGAAAATGGTAATGATAAGAATACCATAAAAGTAAAAACAACGCGATTAAAAGACCTGCTTACCCGTAAGATTGATTTTTTAAAACTGGATATTGAAGGCGCCGAATATGCCGTGTTAAAAGATATCGCCGATAACATTCACTTCGCTGAAAAAATTTTCATCGAATACCATGGAACCTATTCCCAAAATTCTGAGCTCAATGAGATTTTTGAATTGATCATTAGCAAAGGATTTCACTATTATATTAAGGAGGCATACAATAATCCTACGCCGTTTACTTCAGTTCCTTCTCCTGATGGATTCGATATCCAATTAAATATTTTTTGTGTTAAAACTTAACGTGCATTCTTCATCTCAACTTCGTGTTCTTTGTAGTTCACCTGTAGGTAGAATGCTTTTTTTGTGTCTTAGCGCATTCGTGGCAACTTTTTTTACCATGAAGGCACTAAGAAAGTGCAGCAGGTTTCTTGATTGATGTTAGTTTGACAGCACTGCCGGCCTGTAAGCGTAGATCAAAATATCCTGGAATTTTCCAGGTGCGTTGAACTGGGTGATCAGGTTGTATTCAAAGCCGGTTTTTTCAAGGATCCCAAGCATTCCTGATAAATTAGAAGGCTGCCCTTCGATCTTATGGTGGTATTCCATGATGATCTGTTGTAAATTATTTATTGCACCGCTGGAAATGAGTTTATCAAATACATTTTTTTCTGCTCCCTCGATATCAATTTTTAAAACAGTCGGATTGTTCTCTTTTACAAAAACTGAAAAATCAATGGCCGGCACTTCAATGGTTCGCTCATTCATTCGATTTGCAACTGTACTCATCATCAGGGAAGCCTGTTCAGCTTGCGAAACATAAAACGGAAGAGACCCTTCTTCACCCATTACAGCTACATTGTGCAGAAAAACCTGCTGCAAATTGTTATTCTTAACATTTTTGCTGAGTGCCAGAAATGCCATCGGATCCGGCTCAAAGCAGTGAATGATACAGCCCGGAAAACGCCATTTAAAGTACAGGGTAGCGATACCGATATTTGCACCGCAATCCGCTACAATGGTTCCGTCTTGAATATTGGCAAAATATTGATATTCTTCGTGGACAAATATTTCTGTAAAAAGCAATCGGAGGTTTTCATATCCGAATGCGTGAATATTATAGTTGAATAACTTTAGCTGAACCTCGTGCGAGCCTTTTTTTCTGTATGATTTATATTCAAGATGAAGAAGTGTAGAAGTTAATTCACGGCGTACTTTACCTGGATAGTATTTCTTTTGCCTAATAATTTGGATCAACCCCAAAATTCTAATAATCTTTTTCATATATTCGACCGGATAGCATTTAAAAAGAGCAAAATAACTATTATTCAATACGTTAAACTTTTTTTTGAGGAACAAAATGATTTCAGTGTACCTGAAATGCAAGGCGGGCTTAAGAAAAGACTAGACCATTAAAGAAATAATATGTCTCACGATTTGGCTGTGGCGTGGCGGATTTATCCAGGTGTTTCCAAAACTCCAATCATTCATTCCACCGATAAATTTCAATTGGTAAAAACCTGCCTGCTTTCGTTTTTAAAAAGCACGGCAGGTATCCGGATCAGATATTACTTCATCCTGGATGGATGCCCCGATTCATATCACCAGCTCATTCAGAAGTTGTTTGGTGAACAGTCATACTCCGTTATTAAAACTGATAAAATTGGCAATCTCGCGACCTTCGCTTTGCAGGTAGACATCTTATTGAAGCAATCAGAGGCGGAGATCGTGTATTTTGCTGAGGATGATTATCTGTACAAACCCGGCCAATTTGGTAAAATGGTGAACCTCGTAAGAGAATGCCGCGATGTTGACTTTGTAAGCTGTTATTTTACTCCCGACATATACAATCATCCGATTCACCAACATCAACGGGAATTAAAGCGCTTCAATGATCATTTATGGATTTCAGACTCATCAACCTGCATGACTTTCATGACTACCAAAAAGACATTACAGGAGACAAAAAATGTTTTGCTTACGTACTCGAAGGGCAATAATGACTGTGCTTTATGGCTTGTATTGACAAAAACCCATATCTATAATCCAGTGAGGTATTTAAAATATTTCATGCTGAAAGACAAAGAAAGCTTTAATATCATGAAGGTTGCTGTGAAGTACAGTTTTAGGTATTTTTTCTCTTTTAGCCGATATACATTGTGGATTCCCTACCCGGGTATTGGTACACATTTGGAAAAAGGACTGGTGATAGATCCGCAGGAATGGATTGATCTGGCGGCTGGAACAGGTGATGCTCCAGGCAGAAGTTGAACGAAAAGGAGTAGTGATGTTGATACGCTAATGAGTCAGCAACTCCAGAAATCTTTCCAACCCCCTTTGTTTCTCAGGATTTAATTCATAACTAATATACCTGGTAAAATATTCTTCCATATCAAATAAAGAAGCAGGCATTGAGTCAATGATCGTCCGGATATTTTCAATGCCGGAGCCGTTGGCCATATTAAATGCTTTAATAAATTGATCGTCTAATCTCTGTATACTAACCCATGCAGCAAAAACAAAAGGAAGACCTGTATATTGCTTCCAGGCCTCGCCCAGATCATATGCATACAGGGATGACTTTCTTTGTTCAAACGACCTGTCACCAATTACCAGACCGGCAGTTGTGCCAGTGATAGAAGATCGATAATCGGATGTTGTGTCAACAAAAGCAGGTTTGATCTTCCAATGATCGTTCAATAAAATTTTCAAAAGCGCTACGGAGGTACGGCTTTGATAGTCGAGTAATACGGTTTCCACTTTGCCGATCGGTACCTCGCTAAATAAGCAAACTGATGCTACCGGTCCGTCGCAACCAATACAGTAATCGGTGTAGATATGGTATTCTTTCAGGGCCGGTAATATGGCTACCGGCACCAACCCGATGTCTATTTTACCGTCCAGTAAAAACGAAGCTATATTTGATGGATAATCCTGAATCAATTCGATGGAATCCATAACAGGTGAGTGATTGATCCCATATAAAAGAGGCATTGTATTGAGATAGTTAACTATTCCGACCTTTATCTTCTTCAATTGATTAATTTTACGGCGCAAAGATATAATACTAATTAGCCAATTAGCCAATTAGCCAATTAGCCAATTTGAAAATGAATGTTGGTTACATTAAAAAAACACAATAGAATTAAACAATAATTTTTCTCATTTGCTAATCGGCTAATCAGGCAGCTAGTTATGATTAAATAGTAAACATGGAACTACAGGATCTTACTGCCATCTCTCCTATTGACGGTCGTTATCGTAACCAGGTACATCATCTGGATGAATACTTCTCTGAATATGCGTTAATGAAGTACAGGGTGTTGGTGGAAGTGGAATACTTTCTTTTCCTGGCGGATAAGAAATTTTATTCAATTTCGACCATTGTGAGAAATACCCTCAGGGAAACAGCAGAAAATTTTACCACAGCAGATGCCGAATCCATTAAACAGATTGAAAAAACCACCAATCATGATGTGAAGGCTGTAGAATATTTTCTTAAACAAAAACTGGATTCAGGCAAAGGCGGAGCATTGAAAGAGTGGATACATTTTGGACTTACTTCGCAGGATATTAATAATACAGCAATTCCATTATTATGGAAACATGCCACAGAGTTTGAATATTTACCCAATCTGCTAAACCTGAACAGGCAGGTAGAACTATTGGCTATCGAATGGCAGAATGTTTCAATGCTTGCCCGTACCCACGGGCAGCCAGCCAGTCCAACAAAACTCGGCAAGGAGCTGATGGTGTTTGTGGAGCGTCTGGAAAACCAGGTGGAATTATTCATACAGGTTCCCTTTACGGCAAAGTTTGGCGGAGCAACCGGCAATTTTAATGCTCACCATATTGCCTTTCCCAAGAAAAACTGGCCATCTCTGGGTGATGAGTTTATTGAAGGTGTGTTGGGAATGCAACGTCAGCAATTTACCACCCAAATTGAACATTATGATAACCTTGCTGCGCATTTCGACAGTATGAAGCGCATCAACACGATCCTGATCGATTTGTGTCGTGATATCTGGACTTATATTTCAATGGACTACTTCAAACAAAAAATAAAAAAAGGTGAAATCGGCTCTTCAGCAATGCCGCATAAGGTGAACCCGATCGATTTTGAAAATGCAGAAGGAAATCTGGGAATCGCTAATGCCATCCTGGAACATTTTTCCGCCAAACTACCTCTCTCCCGTTTGCAACGGGACCTTACGGATTCTACTGTTTTAAGAAACCTCGGCGTTCCATTTGCACATACAATCCTGGCTTTCAGATCGATTGAGAAAGGGCTTGATAAATTAATACTGAATGATCCGGCTATTGATGAAGACCTTGAAAACAACTGGGCCGTTGTCGCCGAAGCAATTCAAACAATATTGCGAAAAGAAGACTATCCTAACCCTTATGAAGCATTAAAAGAATTAACCCGGAAAAATTCGCATATAACCAGGGAAAGTATTCATCAGTTTATAAATGGACTGAAAGTATCTTCTGCGATCAAAAAAGAATTAAAGAAAATAACGCCGCATAATTATACTGGTGTTCATCCGGAATATTAGGGCTAAGAGAAAAGGAGATTTTTGAAATGAGTTATCAAAAGAAAATTAGAGAGCTAAGAAGACTTTCGAAAGGACAGAGTAAAAATGGATGACATAAACAGACACTGGAAATCAAATAGAGAAAAAATATATAATTCTATGTTCCTTCTATGTATCTATGTTTCTATGTGGTAAAAAAATCTTGCATGGTTTTGAAACTGACCTTGTGAAGGCAATTTACCACATAGAAACATAGAGGAAATTATTTCTGACACAATTCATTTTACAGACCCAGGAAAGTAAATAACTCTTTTCTCTTTTCCCTCCCTTTGTCTCTTAGCTACAAAATTTTTATCTTACCACTATGAAAAAAATTGGCATTCTGTTGATATTATGCATATGTTTTCGACCGGGGTTCTCGCAGGATTATTCAAATTTTCAAAAAAAAATGTATAGTCGCGGGGCCGATACCCTTCCGTATCGAATTCTCTTTCCACAAAATTATGACAGCACCAAAAAATATCCACTGGTCGTTTTTCTTCATGGAGCAGGCAACAGGGGAAAGGATAATCAAAAGCAATTGGTGCATGCCGGATCACTGTTCTTGAAGGATGCAAGCAGGCGGCAGTTTCCTGCTATCGTTATTTTTCCGCAATGTGGTATTAATGATTTCTGGGCAAGGACCCGCATCATACATGCTATCACAGACAGCACTCCCTTCAAATTTGAATATTTAACAGATGTTCCCATGAACAAAGGCCTGAATTTGGTTTCCCGATTGTTAGATTCACTGGCTGCGACAAAAACCATAAATGATAAACAAATTTACATCGGTGGCCTATCGATGGGCGGCATGGGAACTTTTGAGTTGCTATGGCGAAAGCCCGGATTTTTTGCTGCAGCATTTCCGATCTGCGGTGGTGGAGACCCTTTCAAAGCCGGTGTATACCGAAAAGATTTTCCCATTTGGATATTTCATGGCGATAAAGATCCTGTGGTAGATGTGAATGACTCCAGGAAAATGGCCGCCGCTCTGAAGTCGGCCAATGCGAAAGTAAAGTACACCGAGTACCCGAATGTAAAACACGATAGCTGGAACAAGGCACTGGCAGAGCCGCAATTGCTACCCTGGCTCTTTAGTCAAAAAAGTGAATAGTGTGCGGAGCATATAAACGATGATCAATCAAATTTCACCCACTATTTATTTTTTATCCCGGGCCAGTTTTTATCCGACCGTTCGATAGATTTTGCCTGATTTTCATTCCACAGTTTTTGTACATCCTTATTGTAGTTGAGATATAGTTTCCCATTCACAATTGACCATGCGGCCGGATCGGTAGGGGCTTTATAACCTTGTGCCATACCGTAAGCACAATAACCCCCGTACTGTGGGGCATATTTCTCAGGATCTTTTTTAAAGGCCTCCAGATTTTTGGCAGAAGCAAAATGCCAGTTTGCACTTTTCCAGTGATGTGAAAATTCTGTCTTTCCTTCCATGTGTTTACCATCTGAAAAATAGGCCACCGCGTCATAACCGCTTATTGCTGTTCCCGAATTATTAAACACCTCCGGTTTTTGGGCCCGAACTGTGACGGATATCAAAAAGGATAAAGCCAGAATAATGAATATCTTCTGCATAATGTTATATTTATATGCAAAAATAACATTGCCGAAAAAAATATTTTGTCTGGCAGATGACAGTAGAAAAACTATTGCCGGAGTTCGTTATATTTCTTCACTACTTTAGTGAGATCTTCTGCAGTACGCATTTTTAATTGTTGTTCGGAGATATAGGTTTTAAGTTCCTCCCGGCGGTCGGCAAGTATATCCTGCAGGGGGGTTGTATCCTTATCAATTTTACGCATAGCTCCATTCTGAAGCAGGTAGTATTGGTCTACGTCAAAATAATGCCGGGAAAGTTTCGATGCAAGGATTTCTTTTTCTGCAACAACATCTTTGATAGCGAGCCTGAGTAACGAAACCTGGCCTGTTTCCAGGATCTGGTAATAGGTATCAGGATTTCCCCTGTCTGTACCAGGAAATCCTTTTCGGAAAACAAAAGAATCTTTTTTATTCCGGGTATACATCACAAATTCGCTCACCTTACTCTCTGCGGCAAACGTAGATCCGCTGAACTGTAGCAATAGCCTGTTTTGGGCCACATTGAATTTTAATTTGAACTTGTCCGTCACTTTTCCGCTTGAAAAACGAATGGTGCCTTCTGACCAGTCTTTTAAAAAATAGGGATTTCCCGAAATGCCTTCATAATCCCCCGCATTTGTTTTGGACTCTTCACCCGTTTGTGTAAAGCCATGATAGCCCAATAAAAGAAGCAGCCACAAAATTTTCATACGCGTATATTGTACCAAAAAGTTACGAATTCCCGCCGGCACGCCATGATTAATTGGATGAATGGGGCTTTGTGATAAATTACTCCTGTCGCCGGTGACCAATAAAAGAAAACCCCACCATGAAATCATGATGGGGTTTGTATTTTTATCAGGCTGCATCAACATAAGTTAATTGAGCCAATACTCATTATTAATTATTAGTAATCCATTCCGCCCATACCTGGAGCACCGCCGCCATGTGCGTGAGCTTCTTCTTTCTTAGGTTTGTCAGCTATTACACATTCTGTTGTCAGCAACATACCTGCAATAGAAGCTGCATTCTCTAAGGCAATACGGGTAACCTTGGTAGGATCGATCACACCGGCTGCGAAAAGATTTTCATACACTTCCGTGCGCGCGTTGAATCCAAAATCGGCTTTTCCTTCTTTCACTTTTTGTACAACGATGCTTCCTTCGATACCGCTGTTCACCACGATCTGGCGAAGAGGTTCTTCAATAGCACGTTTTACGATTTGAATACCTGTTGTTTCATCTTCATTGATGCCTTTCAGATTTTCAAGAGATTCAATAGCCCGGATGAAAGAAACGCCACCTCCCGCAACAATACCTTCTTCAACGGCAGCTCTTGTAGCATGCAATGCATCATCAACACGGTCTTTTTTCTCTTTCATTTCAACTTCTGTAGCAGCACCAACATACAATACGGCAACACCTCCACTTAACTTAGCCAAACGTTCTTGTAATTTTTCTTTATCGTAATCGGATGTAGTAGTTTCGATCTGCGCTTTGATCTGGTTCACACGAGATGTTATTTCTTCTTTACTGCCTTTTCCGCCTACTACGGTGGTATTGTCTTTATCAATTGTTACAGACGCTGCTGTGCCGAGATAGCTCAGGTCAGCATTTTCCAATTTAAATCCTTGTTCTTCGCTGATGACAATACCTTTTGTAAGGATTGCGATATCCTGCAGCATTTCCTTTCTTCTGTCGCCAAAACCAGGGGCTTTTACCGCAGCAACCTTCAGTGTACCACGCAATTTATTTACAACCAGGGTAGCCAGTGCTTCGCCTTCAAGGTCTTCAGCAATAATCAGAAGAGGACGGCCGCCTTGTGCAACTTTTTCAAGTATATGCAGAATATCTTTCATAGCGCTGATCTTTTTGTCGTAGATCAGGATATATGGATTTTGCAATTCTACTTCCATTTTTTCGCTATTGGTTACAAAATAAGGAGAGATATAACCACGATCGAATTGCATACCTTCTACTACATCAACGGTGGTATCGGTTCCTTTTGCTTCTTCAACGGTGATGACGCCTTCTTTACCAACTTTTCCAAATGCCTCGGCGATCAGTTTACCGATCGTTTCATCATTATTGGCAGAGATAGCTGCAACCTGTTGAATTTTATTACTGTCGCTTCCTACATTTTGCGATTGTGCTTTCAGGTTTTCAACCACTTTAGCAACTGCTTTGTCAATACCGCGTTTCAGATCCATAGGATTTGCACCTGCTGCCACATTTTTTAACCCTTCACTGATAATAGATTGGGCCAATACAGTAGCAGTGGTTGTGCCATCACCGGCAATATCGGCAGTTTTAGAAGCCACCTCTTTTACCATTTGCGCACCCATATTTTCAATGGGATCTTCCAGTTCGATTTCCTTGGCTACTGTTACACCATCCTTGGTTACTGATGGAGCACCGAACTTTTTTTCTAGCACTACGTTACGGCCCTTAGGTCCGAGTGTTACTTTTACAGCATTGGCGAGAATATCCACGCCTCTCTTCATTTTATTGCGGGCTTCGATGTCGAAAAATAATTGTTTTGCCATATAATTTAATTTGAAAACCTGCCTACCGGCAGGAAGGTTTGATGATTTGAAAATTTAAGTATAAAACAGCGACCAGTCGTGTAAAAACTCCCGAATTCAGTATTTTGAATTCTGAATTACGTCTTAAACTATTGCAAGAATATCACTTTCTCTCATGATCAACAGGTCTTCTCCTTCTATCTGGATCTCTGTGCCAGAATATTTGCCATATAGAACGGTATCGCCGATTTTTACTGTAACGGGTTCATCTTTTTTGCCTGGACCTGCTGCAATGACTGTACCGCGTTGAGGCTTTTCCTTAGCGGTATCCGGGATGATGATTCCACCGGCAGTCTTTTCCTCCGCTTTTGCCGGTTTCACAATTACCCTGTCGTGTAATGGGGTAACATTTAATGTCTGCGCAGCATTCTTTGAGTTAGCCATAAGTTTACCATTTTTTGTTTTAGTGTAAGTTTTGTAGATATTTTACCTGTTCGGGTGACAGGCCGGCAAAGGTAAACGAATTTCGTACCAAACCTTTTTTTAAAGTCATTTTTACAGAGAGCTGCCGTAAACTGGCAGTAGTTTCATGGAGGAATTGATGATTGCCCCTCCGTGGTGTCAATTTTTCAGCACTAAAACTTTGCCCTGTATGGTGAAATCCGTTAGCTTTGCGGCCTCATAATAAGTTCTTACAAATGATCAGCAGAAGAAATATTCGTGTGAAAGTTATGCAGACTTTGTACTCGCTGGAAAGCCAGGACGATGGAATGAATACAGGTGAGCCCGTTAAATTATTACAAAAGCATTTTGATCAAACCCGTCGGTTACTTATTTATTTAATCCATTTTATAACCGAAGTTGCCCGATATTCTGAAAAAGATGCCAAAAACCGTGCGTCGAAGCATCTGCCTACCCAAAAGGATCTTGAAGTAAATACCAAGATCGCAGGCAATGAGCTTCTTTGGAAGATCCTTGAGCAAAAATCGTACAACCAGGCTGCCAAAAGCGACAAGCCTGAATTGCTCGACGATTCTGAGTTATTGCGTAGAATTTATCATGATCTTATAGCTACCGATCAATATCAGCAATACATTGCCCTGGAATCAAGGGATAAAAAACAGGAAAAAGAAATATTGGAATTGATTTTTACCGACCTGATGCTGCCCAACGACCTGTTTACAAGTTATATCGAGGAGAAATTTAACAATTGGGATGATGATGCGGAAATGACAAACATGCTGGTGTTAAACTTTCTTAGCAAGCCAAACGGTTATAATTTTCAGGAAATACTGAGTTCCGAAAAATGTGCATTTGCCAAAAGCCTGCTGGAAACGACAATCTCAAAAAAAGAGGTTGCCCTGGATTATATTAAGCCAAAACTAAAAAATTGGGAGCCCGACAGGATAGCCCTGTTGGATATGTTATTGATGAGGATGGGTGTTTGTGAATTCTTATTTTTTGAAACAATCCCTCCCAAAGTGACGATCAATGAATATATCGATATCGCTAAGGAATACAGTACACAACAGAGCGGGCAGTTTGTGAATGGGATACTCGACAATATTCATAAAGACCTGGTGCGGGAAAACAAAATGCATAAAGTTGCCTTTAGGCCTTCCTGATAGGAATGCTTTGGTTAGATTTGCAAAAAAAGATTATTCAATGAAAGGCTTTTTTATTTTGATATTACCCGCTTTATTTTTCGCCTGCAATAGCGATGACAAAAATGCAGGAATAGTGAAAGACGAGGTTGTCATTACCAACACCACCGATACTGCGAATCTTACAACTATTCAATGGATCGACTCAATTAAAAATCTGGGTCGGATCAATGAAGGTCAGAAATTGGAAGTGGCCTTTCGGTTTAAAAACACAGGTAACAAACCGTTGGTTATTCAATCTGTCAGGCCGGGCTGCGGATGTACGGTAGCAGATTATCCAAAGGAACCAATTGCTCCCGGGGGAGAAGGAGAAATTACCGGTTCTTTTGACAGCCATGGTCGCGAAAATTTGCAAAGAAAGGAGATCGCAGTAACAGCAAACACAAAAGGTTCACCCTATCATACGTTATTTTTCGAGGTAGATGTATTCAAACCGAAAGTTCAATAGTCTATCTGGTTCATGCAGTTAACGCATGTTCGGATTTTTAAATTTTAAACTACAAGCAAACAATGACACCATTAGTTATTTTTTTACAGGCAGGTTCTTCTGCCATTCCCCAGATGCTTTTACTAGGGGGAATGATTCTCGTGTTTTGGTTATTTATGATAAGGCCGCAGGCTAAAAAAGCAAAGCTCGCGAAGCAATTCCAGGAAAATTTACAGAAAGGCGCCAAGATCGTTACAATCGCAGGCATACATGGTGTTGTGAATAAAGTAAATGAGGATGGAACTATTATGATTGAAACAAGCCCTGGAAGTTATTTAAAAATTGAAAAAAGTGCCATTTCCATGGAATGGACAAACAATATTAACAAGCCAGCAGCGGCTGTAAAATAATATTTACGCATACCTGTTTTTAATAGGTAATCGATTAATATTATTCTAAATCCGGATTATGAATTCTACATTCGAATCCGGATTTTTATTTGCGCCTTTAGAAATAACAGCATGCAATGATTCTAAAAATTGGGCTTACCGGTGGGCTGGGTTCGGGTAAAAGCACCATCGCGAAAATTTTTGAAGTGCTTGGCATTCCGGTCTACTATGCTGATACCGAAGCAAAGCGCATCATGAACGACGACCCTCAATTGAAAGCAGAGATACGGAAACATTTTGGTGATGAAGCCTACATCGAAAACCAGCTAAACCGGCCATATCTGTCTTCAATCGTTTTTAATAACAGAGACAAGCTTGCCCTATTGAATTCAATTGTTCACCCTGCAACGATACGCGACAGTAAAGAATGGATTAACAAACAAATAACTCCCTATGCCATAAAGGAAGCCGCATTGATTTTTGAGAGCGGATCACAGGAATCTCTCGATTATGTTATCGGCGTTTCAGCGCCGGCACATCTGCGTATAGAACGTGCCATGCAACGCGATCAGCTAAGCAGGGAGCAGGTACAACAACGCATGTCAAAACAAATAGAAGAAGTAATCAAAATGCATTTGTGTGATTTTGTGATTTATAATGATGAAGTAAAGCCTGTCATTCCGCAGGTACTGGAATTACATAAAAAACTTTCTGCTCTCTCGAAAAAATAAAAATGAGTTCAAAACGCTCACAATAATTTCGTTCTTCGTGTCTTAGTGCCTTCGTGGCAAAAATGGTTGCCACCAAGCCACTAAGACACAAAGAACGGACTCAGGCCTAAAGGGGAACCGATTTTATTTATTAGTTTATATCTCGCCATTCGCAATCGATTGCATACTTCGTAGATGTATGTTCTTCAATCCTTCCTAACTTATCGCAAATTTAATTGCCATATGCATCGTAGAAATTTTCTGCAACAGTCCGGCAGCCTTTTGGCTGGAACATTGCTAACCGATTCAATTCTTGGCCAGTCCTCAGCCTCCCCTATTTTGAATCCTCTTGCAAAGAAACGTGTGGCACTGGTAGGTACAGGTGTAAGGGGTTTGGGGATGTGGGGGAAACCGGTGATCAGGGAATTTAATGATTCTGTTGAATTTGTTGGTCTCTGCGATATAAACCCGGGTCGTGTACAAACGGGTAAAGAAATGCTGGGTGTAAATTGTCCTACTTATACTGACCTTGATAAAATGCTGAAAGAGATCAAGCCCGAAATATTATTAGTGATGTCTGTTGATGGTTTTCATCATGAGCATATCATCAAGGGCCTGGAAGCCGGAGCAAATGTAGTTACAGAGAAACCCATGACCATCGATGAGAAAAAAGTTCAGGCAATCCTCGACGCTGAAAACCGGACCGGTAAAAAAGTACGGGTCACATTTAATTATCGTTATTCACCCCACAGGCAGAAATTATATGAGCTGTTGCGAAACGGGTCGATAGGAAAGATCACTTCAACAGATTTTCACTGGTACCTGGATACTTCGCATGGAGCTGACTATTTCCGTCGCTGGCACCGGCTCAGAAAGAATGCCGGGACCTTATTGGTGCATAAGGCCAGTCATCATTTCGATCTGCTTAACTGGTGGCTGGACTCGGAGCCCGAGGAAGTGTTTGGTTTTGGTTCGTTAGAGCACTATGGTAAGAACAATTCTTTCAGGCATACTCATTGCAGGCCATGCCCGCATAAGGACAAGTGTGCATTTTATTATGATATTACGAAGAACAAAGAGCAGATGGCGCTTTATGTGGCAAATGAAAAGCATGATGGTTATCTGCGGGATGGCTGTGTATGGAAAGAAGATATAGACATTTTCGATAAAATGGCAGTCCAGATAAAATATGCCAACAATATACAGGTGAGTTACTCCCTAACTACGTATTCACCTTATGAAGGATACCGCATCGCCTTTAACGGAACAAAAGGACGATTAGAAACATGGATCAAAGAGCGTCAGCCCTGGGATGAAGAAGACTTTGACGAAATACATCTCACCTCAAATTTTGGTAAAAGAGAGATCATTAAGGTTCCTAACAACGAAGCGGGGCACGGCGGCGGCGATACAAGATTGCGCAAACAGATCTTCGATTCAGATGGCCAGGATCCTTATCGCCAGGCAGCAGGAAGCCGCGACGGGGCAATGGCAGTGCTGATCGGGATTGCTGCAAGAAATAGTATTGATACGGGAAAGCCGGTAAAAATTGCTGATCTCACATCATTGAAACCCCAAGCGCAGAGGCCTGCATAGGTTTTAAAAGGCTTGTATAATTCGTAGTTAACGCAAACCGATGTACGATGTTTGATGTACGATGTTTGATGTAATTCTCATGTAAGATGTTTGATGTACGATACAGACTAATAAGTAAAAGATTATAGGTTATCCCTTTCAGAGAATCTGACATCCACATCGCACATCGTACATCTTACATCTCACATCTTAGTTCAGTTTTGCCAATGCTTCTTTTATCCTGGCAAGGCCATTTTCAATATTCTTCATGCTATTTGCAAATGATAAACGGATACAGGTGGGTTCACCAAATGCGCTTCCCGTAACTGTTGAAACATGTGCGGAATTTAACAGGTACATACAAAGATCATCGGCATTGGACAATACTTCACTCCCATTCTTTTTGCCGAAATATTCCTTTACTACAGGGAATACATAAAATGCTCCATCGGGCTCCGAACATTTAATTCCGGGAATGCCTGCCAACAATTCGAGTATTTTCTTTCTGCGACTGGTAAATTCTTCGGCCATTTTCCTGGAAGGGCCCAGGTCGCCGACCAATGCATCGATGGCTGCACGCTGCGCAATTGAATTCGTTCCGCTTGTGAACTGACCCTGCAACTTTTCACAGCCTTTTACAATGGCAGGATGGGCGGCAATATAGCCAAGACGCCAGCCGGTCATCGCAAATCCCTTACTTAAACCGTTAACGATAATTACCCTTTCTTTCAGGTCCTCGAACTGAGCGATGCTCTCATGCCTGCCTGCATAATTGATATACTCATAAATCTCATCAGAGATAATAAGAATTGAAGGATGTTTCCTGAAAACCTCTGCCAGCCCTTCCAATTCTTTTTTACTGTACACGGCTCCGCTTGGATTGCAGGGAGAAGAAAACAGGAACAATTTTGTTTTTGGAGTAATGGAAGCTTCTAATTGCTGTGGCGTGATCTTGTAATCACTTTCCAGTGAAGATTGAATGAATACAGGCTTGCCTTCAGCCAGCCGAACCAGCTCAGAGTAAGTAACCCAGAAGGGTGTCGGGATGATCACCTCATCATCCGTATCCACAATAGCCAGGATCACGTTTGCCAGGCTTTGTTTTGCACCGGTGGATACTATAATATTTTCAGGTTTATAATCCAGGTTATTGTCGCGCTTTAATTTTTTACACACAGCTTCACGCAGGTCGGGATATCCTGCAACAGGCGTATAGTGGCTCCAGTTTTCATCAATTGCTTTCTTGGCAGATTGCTTGATGTGTTCAGGAGTGTCAAAATCAGGTTCGCCTAAGCTAAGATCAATGACATCAACTCCTTTAGCCCTTAATTCGCGACCGAGTTTAGCCATCTTCAAAGTTTCCGGTTCGTTAAACCGGTCTAAACGGGAAGATAATTGCATTGTTTATTACTTGTTTTTTTGGAGTCGCAAAGGTAGGTCGAAAACAATTTGATCCCGCAGTTGTTGGAGAAAATCTGATCTCTAACAATGAGCGATAGGATTCGATCTCAGGAAAAGCGGGATCAAACAAGCCTATTTCTCATACTTTATTTTGAATTCTGTCAGATCCGGAGCGTGTTTCCGGAACCTGGTTATCTCATAATTATGAATGATCTCGGCCAGGTGTTTCATAAATGGCAGACCAATATTTTCATAGTCGTACCGATCATCATTGAAGATCCCATCGCTATTACAGTAAATGGTTGCGCTGAGCATGAACTCTATATTTCTTTCAAAATCCGCAACATAGGCAACATCCGTCAGGAACCCATATGCGCCTCCTATCTTGTTAAAAACACGGATGTTCTTCGGCAACGCTCGTTTTTCGGCATCCCACAAAAAGAATTTTGCATTGCCGTCCCATACAACGGAGTCGTACTGAGGATAGAATGTTTCTGATGGATACTGCGACAGATACTGAATAATAAATTTCCGATCTGTATCGGAGAAACTGAAACGTTGCCTGGCAGGCACAGACGAAGGGAATAAAATACTTTGTAGAATTGATTGCAGGTCCGTTAGCGCTATCTGATTTTTTTTTGAAAAATCAAAAGGCAGCGCGATCATTTTATTGTTACTGAGATATCCATTGCCTAATAAAATATTTCGGGCGGGGAATTTACGTGTAGATGTCTTTTCATCCTGTTTAAAAGCGATTTCCCCGGAATCATTAAAAAATTTTATCGGGTTTGTATGCCTGTTCTGGTCTTCATTCAGGTCGATCGAAAGGCGATGAATGATTTGGGCAGTATTATACCCCTTATTATGCAATCTTTTATTCAGGTATTGCTGTCCTACAAATTCATACAGCCTGTTAGATGCGTCATTATCACTATTAAGAAATATTTTCTTGATATAGTGTGCAACGGTTGGTCTTCCGTCGGGCGTGGTGGGATCATTATAAACCGGGGTTTGACCACTATAACCGGCTTCGGTGAGCATTGTGGTATTCCGGTCGATGCCATACTTTTTTATTTTCTGCAGTTTTTCCAGCGCCGCTGCGGCAATCGGCATTTTTATGGTTGAAGCAGGATAAAAATAATGATGAGGGTCTACATTAAAATAATGATGACTAAAAATCGCTTTATTATTCTTATCGCGATCTATTCCGGAATAGAGGATCTGTACCCTGAACGAATCCCGGTTATTTAAAATAGTATCAAAATAGAGAGGATACTTTTTTAGAAGATTTTCCAGGAAAGCATTATTTGTTTTTATGTTATGCCTTGAATGAATTTGTTTCGATGATGAGCAGCCGGCAATTAAAAACAGAACCCATAAAAAAGGTATTTGGTTTTTCATAAAAGCGAAGAATTTCAACTTACTGAAATTACATATTGCCGGCAACATACAACACAATCTAATCACTCTTACAAAGAAGGTGCTTTGCTAAATGATCGAAACGCGAAGTCTTACTATGTTCTACCTATGTGTCTATGTTTCTATGTGGTAAAAAAAGCGCTTGTCGGGGTTTTGAGGACTTATCTGGTTGCTGTCAATTTAACACATAGAAACATAGATACATAGGGATAACATAGAGATGACAATTATCTACATCATCACAAGCATCTCGGTCAGGTTCACCGTCTACGTAAAAACCTCTATTCCAGTTGTATTTTGCTATCCAGATATGGCTGAAAACACTATCTTTGCCTCCCTCTTAAAAAATAAACAACAATTGTAATGAGAGCATTGGTTAGCATTTTTGCTGGTTTATTAATCCTGATATCCCTATATCAACTTTCCTTTACCTGGTTCGTGAACAAACACGAAAAAGCCATCAATGTGAAGGCTGTGCAACAGGTTAAGCGCAGCTACCTTTCAGCCGCTCAAAAATATCCTGATAATAAAGAAGCCCAGGCATTGTACCAGGATACCATGGACGAGGCTTTGCGTTTTCGTTTGGCACGTTTGCTCGATAGCACAAAAGACCAGAAAATTACATGGTGGGGCCAGAGCTATCAGAAAGCCAAGGAAAGTGAATTATTGCTGGGTCTGGACCTGCAAGGTGGTATCAATGTAACATTAGACGTTGCCCTTGATGGACTTATTAAAGGTTTGGCCAATAACCCAAAAGATCCATTATTGCTCAAAGCAATTAGCGCTGCCCAAACCAAAAAGCTCAATAGTGATAGAAACTTTATCGATCTGTTTGGGGAAGCTTTCCGGGAAGTAAACCCGGGCGTTAAATTGGCGCCTCAATTTGCCAATACAAACAGAAATCAGTTAAATATCAGTGCTTCCGATGACCAGGTTATCAGTTATATAAAGGGACAGGCGAATGCGGCCATGGGTCAGACTTTCGAAGTTTTGAGAAGGCGGATTGACAAGTTTGGGGTGGCGCAGCCCAATATCAGCCTTGATGAGGACAAGGGAATTATCTCTGTAGAGCTTGCAGGTGCAACCGATCCCGAAAGAGTCAGGAAATATTTGCAATCCACTGCAAATCTTCAGTTTTTTGAAGTGTATACCTTGAAGGAACCGGCTATTGTAACCGCCTTACAATCTGCAGATAAATCCCTGGAAACTATTTTATTTGGTTCGAAACAATCTACTGTTGTAGCTCCTGATTCGGGACAAGTGAATACCGATACGGCTATTGCCAGGCTCGACACTTCCGGCAAAATTTCAGATAGTATTGCAAATGCAAACCGTCAAAATCCATTATTTCGGGTTTTAATGCCAGCGCAGCCTTATCAGAATGAAAAAGGACAGCAGGAGTATGGCGCAATAGTAGCCCGATCGTTAATAAAAGATACCGGTCTGGTAAATCAATATCTAAGCAATCCTGTCGTCAGAAATAATTTTCCCGCTAACGCAAAATTTTTATGGGGAAAACTCGGAAGGGATGAGCAGGGAAAACCCTTCAATTTTGTAGATTTTTACATTATAAAGACCATTCCCGGCAAGGAAGGCGCTGAGCTCGAGGGTGAAGCGATAGAAAATGCCACGCAGGAATTTGACCAGATCACTAATGAAGTGAACGTAACGATGGCCATGACGAATTCGGGCTCCCGGACATGGGCAAAGATGACTGAAAGAAATGTCGGTAAACCCATTGCCATTGTTCTTGATGATATTATTTACTCCGCTCCAAATGTGATTCAGAAAATCGAGGGTGGTAATTCCCGGATAACAATGGGTCGTGGTGGTGCGAATACGCAGTTGGTGGTGGAAGAGGCCCAGGATCTGGCCAATATATTAAAAGCTGGTAAACTGGAAGCCCCTGCCAAGATCGTTCATGAAGAAATCGTAGGACCAACACTTGGTCAGGATGCAGTAAATGGGGGTATTTTATCTTTTGCCATTGCTTTTGCTGTCATCTTTATATTAATGGTTGTTTATTATAATACTGCAGGCCTGGTAGCAAACATTGCTTTGATATTAAACCTGCTTTTTACAGTAGGTGTTTTAAGTGCGCTGCATGCTACGCTTACCGCACCTGGTATTGCAGCCCTGGTATTGACCATTGGTATGGCGGTAGATACGAACGTGATCATTTTTGAACGCATTAAAGATGAATTGGCGAAAGGGGCAAGCCATGAACAGGCAATAAAACTGGGATATAGCAGGTCATTACCACCTGTACTCGATGGCCATATCACCACGTTGTTGACAGCCATTATTCTTTTTATTTATGGCCTGGGCCCTGTTTTGGGATTTGCCACAACGCAGATCCTCGGTATCCTTCTTTCATTGTTTTGTGGTATTCTTGTTTCGAGGCTGATTACTGATGCATATACAAACAAAACCCGACACTTTAAATATTTCACAACTGTGTCAAGAAGCATTTTTAAGAATGCGAATTTTCAATTCATCAAATACCGTAAAGTAGCATATGTTATCTCTGTAGTAGTATTGCTGTTGGGGATTGCCAGTATTTTTAATGGCTTTAATGAAGGTGTTGAATTTAGTGGCGGACGCAGTTATATTGTCAAATTCGACAGGCCTCAGCAACAGGAGGAGTTGGGAAAAGCTTTAGAAAAAACGTTCGGCAAGAACCCGCTCATTAAGACATATGGTTCAACTAGTCAGTACGATATTACCACTGACTATATGATCAAAGCAGAAGGACAATCTGCGGATTCTGTTGTGCGTAATGCATTGTATACGGGCCTTAAACCTTTTTTACCCGCAAATGCAACGAAAGAAGAATTTGTAAGCACAACCAAATATATCCAGGGTTCCAAACGAGTAGATCCTACTATTTCGGATGACCTGAAGGCTGGAGCCCAATGGGCAACTTTCTGGTCTTTACTGATCATATCCATATATATTTTCATCCGGTTCCGTGACTGGAGATATTCCTTAGGAACTATAGTGTCATTAATGCACGACGTATTGGTGACCCTCATCGTTTTCTCTTTCCTTAAAGATGTTGTACCATTCCCACTGGAAATAGATCAGCATTTCATCGCCGCGATCCTGACGGTGATAGGGTTTTCTATGAACGATACTGTGGTGGTTTACGACAGGATCAGGGAATACAGTACTACGATGAAAGGAGCTGATAAGGCAACAATCATCAACAAGGCGATCAACGATACGCTTAGCCGAACCATTATGACTTCGCTGACTGTATTCCTCACGCTTCTTATATTATTCCTGGTAGGTGGAGAGGTTACCAAAGGATTTGCATTCGCTATGTTGGTGGGTGTCATTACCGGTTGCTATTCTTCCATCTTTGTAGCAGCACCTATATTGGTCGATTTCGCGAGGAACAGGCCTTTAGGTGGTGTAGATCCGGGTAAAACCAATCCGAAAGAACCATTAAAAAAGAAACCTGCCTTAGCTAAATAATTTGTTGTCAACAATTCTTACGCCTGCGCTGTATCGCAGGCTTTTTTTTGCCACGAATTCCACGAATTATAACGAATTTAATTTGTGGTAATTCGGGGAATTCGTGGCAACGTTCCTGCAGGTTTTATTTGTTGTAATTTTCTATCAGAAATTTCATTGGTATGAAGCAGGTTATCATTGGTTTCGGGATATTGATATTGGCCTTACTCATCTTATTTCAGTTAGCCCGTTTCCAGTCTTTCAGATCAGGGTTTAAAATTGAAGTGTGGATCGCAATTTTCAGCATCCTGTTTTTTATCATTGGAATTATATTAAGCCGAAAGATGTTCAAGCCAAAGCCGCAGATTATTGAAAAGGAAGTTTTCGCCAACCCCGATAAGGCTTTCGAGGCCGATGACACGCAGATATTAAAGCTCGGCATCAGTAAAAGAGAATACGAAATCCTGCAATTGATCAACGAAGGCTTATCCAATCAGCAAATTGCCGGCAAACTATTTGTGAGTGAGAACACGGTAAAGAAGCATATATCGAACCTGTTCTTCAAAATGGACGTTGAACGAAGGACGGAAGCCGTCAAAAAAGCCAAGAACCTGAAAATTATTGCCTGAAAATGAATACTACTTAAGTAGTAATTCTGACCGGTTCTATAAAATCATACTTTAGTGTAAAACAATTCCTTTCCAAGACTTCTATTTTGCATGAAAATATTTATATGCAGAGAACAATTGTTCGTTTCGGTTTGTACAGTTTTTCAATAATGGTTGTAACCATGATCACCGCCTTTTTAATTTTTAAAGGGAAGGAGAACTGGGAAGCACAGGAAATAATCGGCTATACCACCATTGTCATTTCATTATTATTTGTCTATTTCGGCATCAGGCATTGGAGAGATAATTATAATGGGGGACGGTTGTCGTTTGGTCAGGGTCTTAAACTGGGTACCCTGATCACCCTGTTTCCTTCGATAGCTTTTGGATTGTTCACTTGGTTGCAAATGAGTGCGCTTGATCCTGAATTCAGCGATAAGTATTATGCATATCAGGTACAAAAAATGAGGGCCTCCACCCCTCCTGCTCAGTTACAGGTGGCTTTACAAAAACTGGACACTGAAAAGGAAATGTTTTCCAGTCCTTTTTTACAGTTTGCCGTCATGTTCCTGACAGTGTTCTTAATTGGTGTTGTGATCACTGTAATATCCTCTTTGATCCTGCAGAGAGCGAGTTCCAAAACAAAAGTTGCGTTAGCCTGATCTTTAATCAAAAAATGATGAGAAAAATGAAATGGGCGATCCTGATCGCCATGACTTTCTGTATGGGTTGGATATCCCGAAGTACAGCAGATCAGTCACTACAAAATTATAGCACAATGAAAAGAGTCACATCCATCGGCGGCATATTTTTTAAATGCAGAAATCCTGCAGCCATTCGTGAATGGTATGCAAAACATCTTGGTCTGAACACCGATGAATACGGTACTAATTTCGAATGGAGGCAGGCGGGAGACAGTTCCCGCAAAGGTTTTACGCTATGGGGAACCTTTAGTCAGAATACGAAATATTTCGAACCGTCCGGAAAGGATTTTATGATCAATTACAGAGTGGAGAATCTCGGGTCGCTTGTGGAACAATTAAAAAAAGAAGGGGTTACTATCACCGATGAAATTCAAAGTGTCGAATACGGAAAGTTTGTTCACATTTTGGATAGTGAGGGAAATAAAATAGAGTTGTGGGAGCCGAATGATGAAGAGTATGAAAAAATCGTTCAGGGACGAACGAAATAAAGAAGAGAATAAAGCTTTGTGTCTTCGTGTCTTTGTGGTAATCCGAGGCCTCAAAGACACGAAGACACAACAAAACAAACAAATATAGAATTCAGATTACACCGCAAATGAAGTTCCACAGCCACAGGTTTTGCTCGCGTTGGGATTACTGAAAGTAAATCCACGTGCATTAAGGCCCCCATGCCAATCGATTTCCATTCCCATGAGGTAAATACCGTGTGACCTGTTCATTACGAACCTGATCCCCTGAATATCATATTCCTCATCATTTTCCTGTTTTTCGTCAAAACCCAATACATAAGAGAGTCCTGAACATCCTCCACCTTTCACTCCCACCCTCAATGATTTGGTAGCGTCAAATCCTTCGTCTGCAATCAATCGCTTAATTTCTCCGATTGCATCATTGGTAAAGCTAACCGGTGCATCAATTGTTGTTTCTGTCATTTCTGAAATAAATTAACAGCAAAAATAAGCTTTAATTTTTAAGGTTTAAAGTCGGGGTGTAAAGTCGTTTCCGACTGTTAAAATATCAAAAAACGGCCAGCTATTTCAGAACATTAAACCTTAAACCTTAAACTTTAAACTTTAAACCTCAAAGCATTACATTTGTTGCAACTAAAAATGTATCATGGGAAATTTAACACCGGCTCAATTAATCATTCAACTCTCAATAGCTCTTATCCTTGGGGGAGCATTGGCCTATCTGCTATGGAAACAAAGACAACAGGCAAAAAGCAATACGCCCAAAAAGACTGAAGCCGAAGAGCCGGTAAAAACACTTCCTTTACAATTACAAGCTTATGAGCGTTTAATATTATTGGTAGACCGTATTGCACTTCCCAGTGTTATCAGCCGGTCGAACCAGCCTGGAATTGAGTTGAGGGATATGCAGTTTTTACTGGTGAATGCAATTAAGCAGGAGTATGAACACAATGTAACGCAGCAGATTTATGTGAGTAACGAAGCATGGGAGGCTGTCAGGAATTTAAAAGAGCAGAATATTCATGTTATCAACCAGGTGGCTTCTTTTCTTCCACCCGAGGCCAGCGGCACAGACCTTAACAAACATTTACTTGAAATGATCGTCAATAATCCAAAGGTGTCGTTGCATAATGTGGTTTCAGAAGTATTGAGTTATGAAGCGAAGAAACTGATGAAATGAACCCCCTCCAAATCTCTCCGCCGGTTGGCGGAAGGCTCAATGCAGGAATATGAAAGAAAATAAAAAAAAATATACAGATAGTGGAATTGAAATAAAAACTGTTTATGACGAGACCGATCTGAAAAAAGCTCCTCCACCGGTGGGGTTTGGGGAGGCTCCTGGTAAATTCCCGTTTACCCGCGGGGTACAGCCCGACATGTACCGAGGTAAATTATGGACCATGCGACAGTACGCAGGCTTTAGTACTGCCGAAGAAAGCAATAAGCGCTATCACTATCTTTTATCGCAGGGTGTTAACGGATTGAGTGTAGCATTCGATCTTCCGACACAGATCGGTTACGACAGCGATCATCCGCTGGCAGAAGGTGAGGTTGGAAAAGTTGGAGTTGCGATAGACAGCATTGAAGATATGCAATCACTATTCAATGGAATCAGGCTCGAAGATGTTTCCACCTCCATGACCATCAACGCAACCGGTTTTATTTTGCTCGCTTTTTACATTGCATTGGCAAAGCAACAGGGCGCTGATCTGAAAAAAATTTCGGGCACTATTCAAAATGATATTCTGAAAGAATACGCGGCAAGAGGCACCTATATTTATCCCCCCAAACCTTCAATGCGTATCATCACAGATATTTTTGAGTGGTGCAGTCATGAGTTACCCAAATGGAACACGATCTCCATTTCGGGATATCATATCCGTGAGGCCGGCAGTACCGCCGTGCAGGAAATCGCATTTACATTAAGCAATGGAAAAGCCTATGTGAAAGCTGCACTGGAAAAAGGCCTGGATATAAATGTATTTGGTAAACGACTTTCTTTTTTTTTCAATGCACACAACAACCTTTTCGAGGAAGTTGCCAAGTTCAGGGCAGCAAGAAAAATGTGGGCCGGGATCATGAAAGAGCTCGGCGCTACGGATCCCAAAGCTATGATGTTGCGTTTTCACACACAAACAGGGGGAAGCACTTTAACTGCCCAACAGCCGCTTAATAATATTTCAAGAGTAACGATACAAACATTGTCTGCAGTACTTGGCGGCACTCAATCCCTGCATACTAACGGTTATGATGAGGCGTTAAGTCTGCCAACCGAAGAAGCGGCACGCATTGCATTGAGAACGCAACAGATTGTAGCTTTCGAAAGTGGGGTACCCGATACGGCAGATCCTTTGGCCGGAAGTTATTATGTGGAATCATTGACCAGTGAGATTGAATCTGAAGCGTTAGAACTGATTAAAAAGATCGACGCCATGGGAGGCAGTGTTTCCGCCATCGAACAGGGTTTTATGCAGGATGAAATTGCACGCAGCGCTTACGATTACCAACGCCGGATTGAAACAGGTGAAAAGGTTATTGTTGGGTTGAATAAATTCCAGGTAAAGGAAAACAATACAATACCCCTCTTTCGAATTGATGACAGCATCCGTAAAATTCAGTCAGATAAGTTAGAATCGCTTCGCAAAAGAAGAAATCCTGCCAAAATAGACAACCTTTTACAATCACTCAACGATAAAGCGTCCAGCGACGAAAATCTGATGCCAACAGTTATTGAAGCCGTCGAAAATCTTTGTACGCTTGGTGAAATTGCAGATACTTTGAGAGAAGTATTTGGAGAATACAGGCAATAAATGATTTAATAATTACCGGCTCATATATTTTTCGAAGAACTGCTGACTATTGATCACTTCGATCTCTGAAAAATAGAAATCGTCCTTATCCTCTGTGATGATGCACGCACATTTATTTTCAACTGCTGCGTAATATTCCAGCCCATCTTCGAAATCCTTTATAGCCGGATTGGCCAGCGTTTTTTGAACGCTGCTTTGCGTTGAATCAGCAATCCGTATGTGTTTACATAATATCTCTATTTTTTGTTTGGCTGCTACAGCACGGTGTTTCTTTTCGGCAAAATAGAAAGCAATTGCTAAGCAAATCGGGGAAGTAAATACCTGGAACCTGTTTGATTCGGCCAGGCTTAATATGCGGGCAGAATACGAGAAAACGGGATACTCCTTGTTCAATATTGAAACAAGTACGTTCGCATCTATAAATATCCTTATCATTTTTTCGATGTGAAATACTCAGCCTTTGCAGCTTTACGCGTTCTTTTGTTCTTTGTTTGGTATACCGCCTGACCCTCAGCTACCTGATGAACCCAGTTAGAAATAGGATAATCTTCTAAAGAGGAATAATTTGCGGCGGTCACTTTGGATAATAAAAACTCTACAAGGCGTGACAGGCTGATGTTGTTGTTGTCAGCATACTTTTTAGCCTTTTTTATAACCGCTTCATTGAAGCTTAGTGTGATCTTGCTATCCATATGTAAATAATTCTTTTTCGAAGTTAGCAATTTATACGACACGAATATTTATTTAGTACGTATAAAATATTTATAAATTTTGGCCTACTGATTCCCCTTCGGTTGTTTTGCATGCTTGTCGTTTGTGCCTTATAAATGCTTATTTTCATTCTTGAAAATGTTGAAATGAAGAATATAAGTTTAGCCTTATTGATTTTAATGACCGGCGCATTGCGGGCTCAGAATTATTATTCACCTATTGAATCAAAATCTGCTGCGATCCTGCCAAAAGTGATTGAATGGCGCAGGCATTTGCATCAGCATCCTGAGTTATCGAACCGTGAAGTTCAAACGGCTGAATATGTTACAAAACACCTTCGTACACTCGGGTACGAAGTACAAACCGGCGTTGCTAAAACGGGCGTTGTGGCCATTTTAAAAGGAGGAAAACCAGGGCCTGTTATTGCTTTGAGAGCAGATATGGATGCGCTGCCTGTACCAGAAAGAGTGAACCTGCCATTTGCTTCCAAGGCTACTGGCGATTACCTCGGTGAAACCGTTCCTGTAATGCATGCATGCGGGCATGATGCTCATGTTGCCATACTGATGGGAACAGCCGAAGTATTGGCTTCCATGAAAAAAGAGATCGCCGGAACTATAAAACTGATCTTTCAACCGGCAGAAGAAGGTCCACCCGGTGATGAAGAAGGGGGAGCGCCACTTATGGTGAAAGAAGGTGTGATGGATAATCCCAAAGTAGATGCCATTTTCGGATTGCATATCTCTTCTGGCATCGAGGTCGGAAATATACGTTTTAAGCCGGGCCCTTATATGGCTTCGTCAGACTGGTTCAGTATCAAAATAAAAGGGAAACAGGCGCATGGCTCGGCTCCCTGGGGAAGTATCGATCCTATTGTTATAGGTGCGCAGATCATTAACGGCTTGCAAACCATTGTAAGCCGCCAGGAGAATATTGTTAAAGCACCCGTTGTGATAACAGTGGGGAAATTTCATAGTGGATTGCGAAATAATATAATTCCCGAAGAAGCTGTACTGGATGGAACGATCAGGACCCTCGATGCGCAGATGCAGAAAGATGTACACGAACGTATCCGCAGAACTGCTATTAATATCGGTGAAGCGTCCGGTGCCACCATTGACGTGACCATAGATACAAAAACACTGGTAACTTTTAATGATTCTTCTTTAGTGGAAATGATGTTACCATCACTTCAAAAAGCGGCGGGTACGGCAAATGTACAATCGCAGGCATGGACTACAGGGGCAGAGGATTTTTCATACTTTGGAGAAAAAGCTCCTGCATTCTTCTTTTATCTGGGCGGAATGCCAAAAGGAAATGATCCCCTGAAAGCTCCCGGCCACCATACGCCTGATTTTTATATAGACGACAGCCAACTCGATGTTGGTGTAAAAGCTTTTTGCAATATTGTATTTGATTATGCCCGACTGAAAACAGTTGGCAACACAGGTTCGCAAAATAAAAAAAAGGCTTTTTAATATGCTTGATCTAACCACTGTTGTGGATACTGTTGAGTTGGAACAGATACTTACATTGCAACAACAAAACCTTGTTCAGAATATTGATGAAATTGAAATGCAGACTCAGGGATTCGTTACCATGATCCATAATATTGATGTCTTGCAGCGTATGCACGATCTGGCGCCAAGCGTCATCGCAAAAGATAATGGCCGGGTAGTTGGTTATGCTCTGGTGATGCTGCGGGAATGCAGGGAACTTTTTCCACCGCTTGAGCCGATGTTTAAGAATTTCGACAATCTCGAATACAGGGACCGGCCCCTGAACGACTACCGGTTTTATGTGATGGGACAGGTATGTATCGATAAGCAATATCGAAGAACCGGTTTATTTGACCAGCTTTATAAAAAACACAAAGAAATATACGAGAACCGTTTTGATTTCATCATGACGGAAGTATCTACCCGCAATCAGCGGTCGCTAAGAGCTCATGAAAGAGTCGGCTTCGAAATTTTAAACACGTACAGCGATGAGCTCGACGAATGGGCCGTAATACTTTGGAATTGGAAATAGTGCCCTCTTATTCATTTTAATTCAATTTTTCTTTTCGCATAGCAGCAGTGAGCGGACCTTTACTTCTGTTAAAGTCGTACCTTATAAGCAACACAAACCAATGAATCCGCATTTCCAGCAACTAATATCACAAACTGTTGTCAGGCAGAAAGATAAAGGACAAAATACTCCGCGTAAATCAAGTAAGTATCAGGAGGCAAAATCGCAGTACCGTGTCCGGAAAACTTTTCTGATCAACATCAAAGATTCCTTATTGATACTGATCGGGATTTTCTCTGCAGGATTTGGATTGAAGAGTTTTTTATTGCCGAGTGATTTTATAGATGGTGGAGCTACGGGTATTTCTTTGTTATTGGCCGAAATAACAGGGTTGCCTATTTACTTCCTCATTTTATTGGTAAATATCCCCTTCATTTTTTTTGGTTACCATCAAATAGGCAAAACATTTACGATTAAAACGATTGTCACCATTTCAGCTCTGGCCATTGTTCTCGCTTTCGTGGAATATCCAATTGTAACAAGTGATAAATTGCTGGTAGCCGTTTTCGGCGGATTTTTTCTGGGCGCCGGAATTGGCCTCACCGTTCGGGGCGGAGCTGTATTGGATGGAACTGAGGTATTGGCAATATTTATAAGCAAGAAAACGAATGCTACTATCGGAGATATTATCGCGGTTATTAATGTGGTGATATTTTCGACAGCCGCCTATTTTTTATCGATCGAATCTGCTCTTTACTCAATGCTGACCTATATTGCTGCTTCCAAAACCGTTGATTATATCATTGAAGGAATAGAAGAATATACCGGGGTAACCATCATATCTCCAAAGAGCGAAGAAATAAGACAGGTAATTACGGAAAAGCTGGGCAGAGGCGTAACAGAATATAAAGGTTCAGGCGGTTTTGGCAAACGGGGTTATACGCGCATGGACATGAATATTATTTTTACAGTTGTCACACGGCTTGAAATTTCGCGCCTAAGAACAGAGATCGAACTGATAGACCCCAATGCGTTTGTTGTCATGCATAGCATTAAGGATACCAAGGGAGGAATGATTAAAAAAAGGCCGCTGAAAAATTAATCGCCATATTTACCTCAGGGCGAGTTTCCATTGCCTTTTGAACGATTCACCTTTTTCCAGTTTATTGATGCCTTCTTTATTTTTGATTTGCTGATCAGCCTGAACGCTATCTGCTATCCCGCACCAGGGTTCTATGCAAACAAAATCCGCATTTTTTGCAGCCCAGATGCCCATATAAGGAAAACCTTTAAAATCAACATCAAGTCCATGGGCGTGTTTTGTACTCTTTAGTGAAACACTGTGCGACTGAAGATCTTTAAATACAAGGGCATCATGTAAAAACAATTCTTTTTGCAGAGTTATCGTTGAATCATTTTTTAGAAAAGGAATAGGCTCTTCTTCAATCAATCCATCCGGCGAAACAGGCCAGGATGGCGAGTTTTCTTTGTGATTAAATTCAAGATAATAATCCTCATAAGATGTATTGCGCAATAATGGAATTTTAAATGCAGGATGGGCCCCTAACGAAAAATAAAGTTCATCATTCTGCAGGTTCTTTACCTCATAGGAAACAGTAAGATCATTTTCACTCAGTGTATAAATTATTTTTAACCCGAACTGAAAAGGATAAACAAGCAAGGTTTCCTCATCATGCCCTAAATGAAATGTGATGCGGTTTGAAGATTCTTCCGTAACCGAAAATTCTTTTTCCCTGGCAAAGCCATGTCTTGGAAGCTGGTAAGCCCTGTTATTGTAGAAATAAGTATTATTCTTTAAACCGCCAACAATTGGGAACAGCACAGGAGAATGTTTAGACCAGAATGTCGGATCACCTTCCCACATATATTCCAGTTCCATTTCCTTATGATAAATACTCGTCAATTCTGCTCCCCTGGCCTGGATCTTCACGACAAGCAGATCGTTTTCGATGATGTACATTTTAGGTTTTGTTTTGATGCAATATTAAAGGTTTAAGGTTTAGGGTTTGAGGTTTAGGGTTTGAGGTTTAAGGTTTAAATTATAGACGGTTATACTTTTGGGGCTCGCATATTATCAATCCTCAATGCTCAACGCGTAATGTTCAATTTTCAATCTCAAACCTCCAACTTTAAACTTTAAACCTTAAAAACGATTAAGCTCTTAAACAGTATGCCACTTCCCCTAGTACAACCGTCTATAATTTAAACATTAAACTTTAGACCTTAAACTTTAAACCCTTCAAATGAAATCTTACATTTGATAAATGCGAAGATTTTTAGAGATCATCTGGAGTAGTTTAAAGATTGCTTTACAGGAGTTCCGATCGAATAAGCTACGCACATTCCTTTCCTTATTTGGGGTGACCATCGGCATTTTTTGTATTATCAGCGTTCTTTCAACGGTAGGAAGCCTTGAACAGGCGATTCAAAAGGATATAAAATCGCTCGGATCAAATACCGTCTATATCGATAAATGGGATTATTCTGCCGGCAATGAGAGCCCCTGGTGGAAATACATGAAACGTCCTGAACCTAAGCAGGAAGAAATGAAGGTCCTTAAATTAAAAGTTCCGAGTGCAGCAAATATTGCTTTTTTGATAGAGACCAGCAATACTATTGAGATAGAAGATAATATTATCAAGGATGTAATTTATTATGGTGTTACAGAGGATTTCTTTAATATTCAAAATGTAGAGGTCACATTGGGAAGAAAACTCGTTCAATCCGATTATGATAATTCTTCTAATTCTGTTTTAATAGGCAATGAAGTGGCAAAAGCGTTATTCGGAACTCCGGAAAATGCGGTTGGCAAGGCTGTAAAGATCAAGGAAGGAAAAACGGTTAATATTATCGGACTGATAAAAAAGCAGGGTAAGAGCATTTTGCAAGCATGGCAGTTCGACAATTGTTTGCTGATGCCGACAGGCTTCCTGAAACAAGTGATTCCCGAACGGTGGGCTAATCCTAAAATTATTGTACAGGGTAAAGAGGACGTACCCATGGAAATGCTGAAGGATGAACTGACTGGCGCAATGCGTTCACTGCGTAAATTAAAGCCTACAGAGGAAGATGATTTTGCGTTAAATGATATTGATTCGTTCAGCAAATTTGCGAGTGATATTTTCAGTGGGGTGAATAAAGGAGGATGGGCGATCGCTGCGCTCTCACTGGTAGTAGGAATGTTCGGAGTAGCTAATATAATGTTTGTAACCGTGCGCGAACGTACCAGCCAGATCGGATTGAAAAAAGCTATCGGCGCTAAGCGTTCCACCATCCTGACTGAATTTTTGCTGGAAGCTGCTTTTCTCTGTATCCTGGGAGGATTGATCGGTTTACTACTTGTTTTTGTCTTAACCCAGATCTTTTCAGCAGTGCTGGGGTTTACGGTCTTTATTTCTTTGGATATTATGTTGCTCGCAATAGGCATCTGTATTATTGTTGGTGTACTGGCAGGTATCATTCCGGCATCTATCGCCGCGAGAATGGATCCGGTTGTTGCAATCAGAAGTAAATAAATTTATCACCAGCTATCTCTTCGACAGATACTACATTTGTATTTTAATCAGCCGACTTGAAATCAGTGAGTATAACCATTCTGGGGATCGAATCTTCCTGCGATGAAACATCTGCCGCCATCTGCCACGATGGAAAAATATTGTCGAATGTAATTGCCAACCAATTGGTGCACCAACAATACGGAGGCGTTGTTCCGGAACTTGCGTCGAGGGCCCATATACAAAATATCGTTCCGGTTGTTGATACTGCTTTCCAAACTGCCAATTTGCTGACTGGGCCCGAACACTTCCTGCAAACGCTTAGTGCAATTTCTTTCACGCAGGCTCCCGGATTGATCGGTTCTTTGCTGGTTGGTTGCCAGTTTGCAAAATCATTGGCATTATCCTTAGGCATTCCGCTCATCAGTGTCCATCATATGCAGGCACATGTGCTCGCAAATCTTATTGATGACCGTAAGCCGGCCTTTCCTTTTTTGTGTTTGACTGTAAGCGGGGGACATACTCAAATTGTATTGTGCGAATCTCCTTCCTCGATGAAAGTTCTTGGTGAAACCATTGATGATGCAGCCGGTGAAGCCTTTGATAAATCAGCGAAATTATTAGGTCTTCCCTATCCTGGCGGCCCACTCATTGATAAATATGCGGAGGCCGGAAATGCAGACCGGTTTCTTTTTCCCGAACCTCAGATCCCCGGATTGAATTTTAGTTTTAGTGGATTAAAAACATCCATCCTGTATTTTTTGCAGGAGCAGTCCGGCAGGAATAAAAATTTTATACAGGAAAATATGGCCGATATCTGTTCATCTGTTCAGCAACGGATCGTGACTATTTTACTCAATAAATTGAAAAAAGCAGCAATGCAAACAGGCATCAAAGAAATATGCCTGGCAGGCGGTGTGTCGGCGAACAGCGCACTCAGAAAAAGTTTTGAACAACTGGGAAAAAAATATCAGTGGAGCACTTATATTCCGGCATTTGAGTACTGTACAGATAATGCAGCCATGATAGCGTTGACTGGTTATTATAAATACCTGGCTGGTGATTTTTCTGAATTGAATGTATCGCCCACTGCACGGGCCGAGTGGTAATCCCATATAAAACCTATAAGGTCTTTTGGGGACTCTCATCATTTATGAGTGTTTTACAAAGACCTTATAGGTTTTTGGGAAGGTTCTTCATTTATGAGTGTTTTGCAAAAACCTTATAGGTTTTTACGGACATCAAAACTGTAAACTTCAAAACGTTTGTCTAATACTTATTTTCAGTTCAAGCAGTTTACCATTCACCAGGATAGCTGTGCCATGAAGGTATGCACGGATGCCTGTATGCTGGGCGCATGGTTTGCTGAAAAGGTTCCCCAATACGCCACCATACTCGATATCGGGAGCGGTACAGGGCTGTTGATGATGATGCTTGCCCAGAAATCAAAAGCACATATCCATGGCATTGAGCTTGATCTCCCTTGTTTTAAACAGCTAAAAGAAAATATCTCCCAGAACAATTGGAAGGAAAGACTAAAAATATTTCCCGGCGATGTACGCTCTTTTGCTTTCCCTCATAAGTATGAATTTATTATAACCAATCCGCCTTTCTTTGAAGATGGGCTGGGATCGAAAACTGAAGAAGAGAAATTAGCCAAACATAGCCAGGAGCTTTCTTTGCGGGAATTGATTGAAGTTATAGGCGTTCATCTTTGCGAACACGGGGCATTTGGCGTTTTGCTTCCTTTCGAACGATGGGAATACTTTAATAGACTGAGTGAGGAAAAGCATTTTTACCTCCGGGAAAAACTTTTTGTAAAACATTGTCCTGGCCGCCATTTTTCAAGAGCCATTCTGCATTACAGCAGACGAAAAGAAAATTATATACCTGCTTTTGAAATGAGCATACACAAAAATGAAAATGCGCCGTATACGGAAGAATTTATTGAACTGCTTAAGGACTATTATTTGTATTTATGATCAGGTTTCATCTATTCCCGCATATGTTTTTAAATAGCCATATTCTTCTGTGAGTTTCCCGTTTTTGATCATGGTAGCCCGTTCAATAATGGACGAGCCTTTTGTAACAAGATCATCCAGCACATACTTTATCAGTTGCTCTCCAAAATACCTGGACGCATCACGTGGCAATTCATTAGGCAGATTTCCTACAGCCATGATATCTATTGAATCTTTAATGTAAGGCGGGGTCACCATACGTGAAATTTTATCAACCCCATAAACCGGGTTTTCCATAGTAACATCGCCTAAATTACAGGGAATGGACCCGTTGATATCATCCGTGATATCAGCAATCGTATTGATCCGGAAATCATGTTCAAGCATATGTTCCCATTCAAATAAACGGGGCACAGAGCTATCCCAGTAAATGCCGTTCATTAGAATATCTGTAACCTTTGTATATGGATGGAATTTGCACCGGTAATTTTGAGCGTTGTCATGAAAATCCTCCCGGTTGTATTTTCCGGTTTCTTTGTGCCCGTATAGCATGCCACCTTTGAAGTGAGCAAAAACAGGATAAGAGAATTCTTTTACCAGGTATTCATCGGGTTCAACTTCAATAATACCCAGAAGGTTCATGATCTCTAATATCCCATGTGCAACGCGGCCTGAACCGGTGATAGCGATTTTTACCGACGGCAACTTCAAACCAAAATACGAATGTATCAATTCCCGAAAGCTTCTTTGCTTGTACACTCTTTGAAGGCTATACGCGCCGGAACGATTTCCGTAGGCCATGATGCCGTTATGCGCGCCAACAATACCTGCAAAAAATCCAAAGCCTAAAATGCGCTGGCCGTCCTCATGCGTCAGGCATTCGTAATCGACTAAAGTAATGTTCCTTTGTATAATTTCTTTAAATAGATCCCGGTTCCAAAGCTGTTTCTTTTTTGTATGCGAGAAAAAAAGATAGGTCTTATCGGGAATAAGCGCCTCTTTGGGAACCTCTTTTATACCAAATAAGATATCAGACTGGCTGATATTATCCAACACTTCAATACCAGCTATACGGTATTCTCTGTCTGAAAAACACCGTATAGGGGAAGATTGAACTACGATCTGAACAGGTAGGTTATTTTTTACCCATTTGCATTGTTCAGGGGTCAGGGCTACCCGGTTATCTGGCGGGATCTTACCCTCTCGAATTAAGCCGATTGTAATCATTTGTTTCCTTATGGTAGAAACAAAGATATTCGGTAAACGTTATGGAAAAATATTTATACTACCTGCGCGATCTTTAATTTTTGGTGAACTCCAGTAATTCATTGCTAGAGCTATTGTCATCGGCGAGATTTATTTTTGTTTCTGTCTTTGATACGATCACCCACTCGTCGGATAATTCACCTAATGGCTTGTTGGCATCTGTTTTAGTGCCCAGGGCGATAACCAGCTTTTGGGAGCTTGTACTTTCAGACCAGTTTCCCTCTTTGATAACACCATTTTTTGCGGCAAGCACCTTTCCATTGCTTTGGAAAGTAAACGTATAACCGGTAAAATCGCTGGTTTCATTATTAGTTCTTTCAGAAAAATGAGTAACGCGCCAGGTACCATTTGTTACGGCGTCGGCTACGGATGATACCGCAGAGTCTTTTTTTGTGCAGCCTGCGAAAACAATTGAACAAAGGCCAAGTAATAAGAACATTTTTTTCATGTCGACAATTTTAATGGGTGAATACGAACGCACTTGCAAATCAAAGGCCAATACCAGGTCAATAGGAATATATATTGTTAAAACTGCGTAAACATTTTCATACAGCCCTCAATGATTATAGTATTTTTGCATTCAATAATATTCATATCATGAATTATTTTGAATTGTATGGATTGCCTGTATTGATGAAGGTTAATAGCTCAGAGATAAAGCAAAAATTTTATGAACTAAGCAGACAATACCACCCGGATTATTATGCAAAGGCTGATGAGAGCCGCCAGGCAGATGTTTTAGAGAAATCGGCAGATGTAAATAAGGGATTTAAAATATTTCAAAATACAGATGACACGATTAGGTATGTGTTGCAACTGAAGAATCTTATTCACGATGAAGAAAAATATGAATTGGATCCGGAGTTTCTGATGGAAGTAATGGATATCAATGAAGAGCTCATGGAACTGGAAACCGGAGCGGACAAAGTGGCGGTGGAACAATGCTTGTTAAAAACAAAGCAATTGCTCACTCAAATTTATAATGATGTTGCACCGGTTGTGGAAAATTATCAGGAAGGCATTACTTCCGAAAAAGAGATGTTGAAAGTGAAAAGCTATTTCTACAAGAAAAAATATTTACAACGCATTTTGGACAAAATACATCAAATACGTAATATTGCGTCCCTCATATAACAAAAAACGCCCAGATGGCGGAATTGGTAGACGCGTCAGACTCAAAATCTGGTTTTCGCAAGAAAGTGCAGGTTCGATTCCTGTTCTGGGCACATGATTCAATTTAAGGCAATTCCCTTCAGAATTGCCTTTTGTCTTTTCATCCAGACTCGCTTCATTGAAATTTATGCAGAAAAATTGGCTGTATATTTCGTAGCGCTTTTTGCTAACCCAAGCCACGGTCTGCCATCCGCTTGTTCGTCTGTAATCCAACCTACTTTTTATAAATGCGGGCTGCCCATCCTCCTCCCGGATAAAGTTTTATGGCCGTTTTTGTGCTTTTTGATATCGAAACGATCTCCCGTTTATAATCAGTGGCATCGCGGTCGGCATTTAAACCATCTTTGAAGATTTCCGCTTCAAATGTTCCTTCAGGCAGAAACGAAAAATCGAGGGTGATCTCATGAGGCGTCCAGTTACTTAAGGCCCCTACAAACCATGTGTCGCCTTTCCGGCGCGCAAGCATAGCATACTCACCTACTTTACCATCCAATGCGATCGTTTCATCAAATGTGGTCGGCATTTTTGAAATAAAGTTTGTACACTCCTGTTCCCGCTTATAAATAGTTGGATTGTCAGAAAGCATTTGAAGAGGTGATTCAAATATTACATACTGTGCTAATTGATTACACCTGGTTCCTTTGCTCATTGGGTTATTACTGATAACACGATAGTTTGATTCAGTGGCATTGCGCATAGCACCCGGCGTATAGTCCATCGGGCCTGCCATCATGCGGATGAACGGAATTGTGGCGGTATAACGAGGCTGATCTTCATTCGCCCATTTATAGTTCTCCAATCCTTTCACTCCTTCGTAACCAATCACATTTGGATAAGTACGTTGTAAACCGGTAGGTTTGAATGCACCATGATAATCTACCAACAATTTATGCTCTGCAGCTTTCCTCGCTATCGAATAGGTCGAAGCCACAGCCACCTGGTCATCACGGTCAATAAAATCAATCTTCCACCCTTTTACACCCATCTTTGAGTACTCCGGAAAAGCTTTGTCCATTTGTTGCAGAATGGCGTACCAGGACGCCCATAAAATAATATCTACTCCTTTGTCTTTTCCATAACTGATAATCTCAGGCAGATTTAGATTTGGGTTGACTTTGAACAGGTCAAAACGCTGCGACCAACCGCCATCAAGGATGATGTAAGGGATCTTATTAGCCGCAGCAAAATCAATAAAATATTTATAGGTGGGCGTATTCATACCGGCTCTAAAATCGACACCGGAAATATTTCTGGCATTCCACCAATCCCAGGCAACCAGACCTGTTTTGATCCAGGAGATATCTGTCAAACGGGACGGCGCTGCCAGTTTTTGAACAATATCCTGATTTAATAAATCCTTGTCCTGCTCGCTGATCACAATCACTCGCCAGGGAAAGTTGCGCGTGCCGGTTGTTCGGGCAATATAATCCTCTCTCTTCGTTGGAATGTAATTGATACCTACTGTATCCGCTTCCGCGGGATAAGGAGCATAAACACCTTTAAATCCTTTGCCGGTGCTGTTCAGGTTAAGGTACATGCCCGGATAATCTTCAAGGTCGGCCTCCAGAATTACAACTTTTTTCTGACCTGCTTCCACCAGCAGCGGCAGAAACGCCAGAGAATCTTTTGGAAACTGCGAAAGCTTTATCTCGTAGTAAAGTGCCTCAAAAGAAGAATTGAAGTTCTTGCCATCGCGGTAGTCCCATTGTATTGGAATAAAAGATCTGTAATCGTCGATAAAATTGAAATTCGCCTCCTCATTCTCTACAATTATATCTCCCTTTTTTTTCGTAAAGAATCGATAAGCCACCGCATCATTGTAAACCCGGAAAGTCACCCCATAATCAGCTTTACAATTTAATGTAAGCTCATTGTATTGATCATTGATCGATGCTTTTTTATAGTTGATGGCATTAATAACAGTGTTTACTTTTTTTGTAGTCGCTGAAATGACGGCGGTATTATCGCCAAGAACATCGTCTGCAAGGTGAAGCGAGATACTGGATGGAGCAATGATCTGTTGGCCCTTGTGCTGCACTGACCACAGCAGTTTCTTGCCCGTTTCCACTACAACGGCCATGTTTTCATCCTGGGACTTTACTTCATATTTTTTTCCTTTTTGTGCAGAAATCAGGGTGGAGCTCAATAAGAAAATGCATATTGAAAGCGCAAATTTTTTCGTCATATTCAGTGTGATTAATGATTCTATCGTTTTATGCGTCTGGTGACAAAGGGTGGGGTCATTTGTAATTTTCATCTACCTGAAATCGAAATAAAGTGCTCCAAATATTGGCGTATAATTCATTTGCATATTTTTCTGGCTTTGCGGGCCAAGTAATTCTGCGGCCTGGAACTTGGTGCCGATTGGAGAAATTGCATTCATAAATCCAATGTTGCCTTCCGGAAAAGGCGGGCTTGTGTTTTCGTTTTTTGCGCCTTTCGGCTTTTCTGGTTTTAGCATTTGCAGGAATACATTTTGCTGATCAGTGTACACGGTGAAGTCTGATTCCTTATTCTGAATCTTCACCCAATACATTTCCGAATGCCATCCTTTAAACTCCGGATAAAGCCAGCTTTCACCAGTGACTGTATTGTTGTACGCTTTTTCCCAGACACCAAACTGCTGTCCTTTTAAACGGTTTTTCCAAACGCGGTACGGTCCTCTTCCCATCCACTTCATACCGCTGATTTTTTCTTCAGGAAAATTAAACGTGATGCCCAGAAAATCGGCTGTACCGCGTAGTGAATAATTGTACTCCAGCTTAGGAAGTAATCCACTTTGAAAAGTCCATTTTACATGATAACGACTATTTTCATAAGAAGGTTCTATTACATAGGCATCATCTTTTTTATAATGCTTCAGGCCTGAAAAAGTAAGTTTGACGCCAGCCAATGCAGGTCCGCCACTGAAGGAGACATTTTTTTTCGCATTCATCACGTTTTTAATAAAACCCGTTGTTGTATCAAAACGATAGGTAATGCCATCACAGGTAATCGCTAACACACCTGCATCATCTTTTACTGATACGGCGCCGCTTTTTGCAACGCTCGCGGCTGTTTTCAAAACTTCTTCCGGCTTTGTCAACGGCCAGCTCCAGGTGCAGATAGTATCTCCTTTGGGATCGTATGCTGACAGGTACAGGATATCGGCTTTCATATTGACAGGCAATTCAATGTTAAGCCATCCCTTTTCACCCGGCGCCATGGCAGGAGATCTGGTTGTTCCTTTTTGTATTATCTTTTCTGCGGTAGATGCTTCCCCGGGTTTTGGATAATTTATCACCTTCCACTCAAATTTGCATTGACTTAAATTGGTATATAGAAACCTGTTTTCTATTTCTATTTTACCACTGAATTTTGCCGGTATCGATTTGGTATTGATATAAACCGGAGACCATAGTTCTTTAATTGTATAATAGCTTGCTTCTTTTTCGCGGTGTGGCCCTACGATACCATCAGGTGCAGCGTTACCGGCTATATCAATCGTGTTCCCGCTATCAGTACGTATTACGCCTTCATCATGCAATGACCATAGAAAACCACCGGCAAAGCCACGGTGTTTCATCATTTCATTCCAGAAATCATCCAGGCCGGCACCATGGCCGCCATCAAAAAGGCCATGCATAAATTCTGTCGGGTAGTACACTTCATTGCCGTACAATACGGCATTGGTAACATAATTAAAGTCCTGGTAGTGCTTTGTTTCTGTACCATTGAATTTTTCCCAGGGGTGCATAACAAAACGTTTCTGTGGATCATACCAATGAAAGTCGCCATCAACATCCCGGTTCCATCCCCCCTCATTTCCATTATCCCAGATAATAATACTCGGATGATTTACATCACGTAGTACCATTTCTTTTACCAGCTTCCTGGCGATAACTGTGTCATACGCTTTTTGCCAACCGGTCAATTCATCCAGCACAAACAATCCGAGGCTGTCACAAAGATCAAGGAATTCCCTGTCGGGTGGATAATGCGACATCCGCACCGCATTCATGTTCATGTCTTTCATCATATTGATGTCCATTAAATGCACGGCACGGCTTAACGTTCTTCCGCTTTCGGGCCATTGGCTGTGGCGGCATACGCCACGCATTATGATCTTTACATCATTTACATAAAAGCCATCTTCCTTTCTAAACTCCACCGTGCGAAATCCAAAACGCTCTTTAATGGTATGTAAGGTCTTGGCCCCGTCTTTGATCGAGATGACGGCCTGGTAGAGCTCTGGTTGTTCGGGATTCCATTTACGAATGCCTGTAAATCTGTTCTTCAGATAATTACTGTCCAACGCCGACACACGAAAAGGCCTGCCTACCGGCGTGCCGTTCAACTCCTGTATCTGTATCTCAACTGCCTGGTTGCGGGTTGTATTTTTTGAAAATACCTGCATGCCAAATTCGCCATTGGCTTTTGCATCTACAGCTACCCGTTCGATATATGTTTCCGGGACAATCTCCAAGAACACGGGACGAAAAATGCCACCAAATAACCAAAAGTCTGACTGCCGTTCAGCGCGGTTCACCGAGTTGTTGGCGGATTTTTTATTAACGGTTACTTCAAGCACATGTTCAGAGGCTTCCTTCAGCAGGTTGGTCACATCATATTTAAACTGATAAAATGCTCCCTGGTGAATAGGCCCTGCACTCTTACCATCAATCTTTACTTCAGTATCTGTCATGGAACCATCGAAAACGATAAATATTTTTTTTGCTTTCCACAAAGGATCTGTTTTGAATGTATGTTTGTATAAGCCTTGTTCTTCCGGATTCTTATCATCGCGGTAATAATTGAATGTGCCAAAGCCTTGCTGTTCCCAGCAAGAAGGCACGGCAATCTTTGCCCACTTGCCACTGTTCATGCCAGTATTAATCATAAAATCCCATTGTACCGTATGATCCTTATCGGTGCCGGACAAATAGTGAATGATCGTTTGTTGGGCAGAGACAGCAAAGGAGCAGCAAATAGTTAGCAGTACCAGTAACGCTTTTTTTAATATTTCCATTTTTTTCTTATTCGGTTGTCCAACATTCTAAACACGGTTCTTAGAGGCTTGAAAAAGATCCACAACGTATTCCACGGGTATCTTTCCGTCGTAAACATAAGTATAATGTGTAGCAGGCTTTTTTCGCGCCACGATTATTTGGATTTTTTTACGCAATCGTTCCCGCTAAAGGTTATGCAAGAAAAGCGCACATATCATAATGGCGAAAGCTAAAGAAATCATGAATGGCAGGATGGCGCAGGATGATTTGAATTGAGTACTGAAATAAATTGTAATCTTTTCGGTGCTTAACTGCTGCTATATGAAACATGTGCCTAATCGTTGGATTATTGGCATGGTAACGACCGCCGGACTATCCCTCATCCAGGTTTGCGGCCGATTTGTTATTACATCGTGTCACAATGCAGTTTTAAAACGATTATAAATGCCATATCGATCTTCCGCTAAAACACTTTCCCTATTTGTATTTTTTTTCTGTCTGAACATTTCTGGCAATACCCAGGAAAAACGCCGTTATAAAATTTTCCAGTTCCCTCCAAATATGATCCCTTCCATCGATGGAAATACAAATGATTGGACAATTGTACCAGATAGTTTTATTATAGCAACGGATCAATTGGTTGACGACAACAAACGTTTCCCTGCTCCTGATCCCAAAAACCTTGATGTAAAAGTGAAAGTAGGCTGGGTGAAAGGATTGAATAGATTATACTTTCTCTACGAAGCCTATGATAATTATTGGGACTTCACACATACAGGCCTTCATAATGATATTTTCGAAATAGTAGTAGATGCAGACCGTTCCGGTGGACCATTGATTGATGAGCAGCATCCAAATCCAGACAAAGAGAGATGGGAAGCTTATTTCGATTTCCATGGAGTGCATGCACAGAACTACCACATCTTTACCCCCGCAGATGGAAAGGATTGGGCTCTTGCCTGGGGAAGTCAGCCATGGATAAAAGATCTCCCGTATGCCAATGCAGCGTATAATTACAATTTCAAGCCAGGCGATTCGGGAAGATTGGTTCTTGAATTCTGGATCACTCCATTCGATTATGCCGGCAGCGAAGGACCGGTACGCGCCGTGGAATCAAATCTTCACGATAACAAGATTATTTCGTTGAGCTGGGCGGTGATAGATTATGATGATGTTAATGACAGAAAGAAACAGGGATTTTGGAATCTTTCGCGTGAACACAAGATGTATGGCAATGCTTCTTTCCTGCTTCCTTTTAAGTTAATGCCGCTGGATAGCCGCTATAAAAAAAGAATTGATGCACAATGGTCATTTAAAGTTGTGGATATGCAACGGCGACTGGTTTCATTCATTGATGAATCGGAAGGAAAGATCAAGTCCTGGAAATGGGATTTTGGTGATGGAACCACTTCAATTGAACAGCATCCTACACATCGGTATGAAAAAGCAGGTAAATATATTGTCACACTTTGGATTGAAGGACCTGCAGGAAAAGCCAGACGGGCAAAGGTTTGGGATGTGGCCGTAAAGTAAGTCTCCGGCCCATAAAGGGGTAAATAATTTATAACCTATTCAACCATATCATTATGCTTAGTTTATCAAAGAAATTATTTATCGCGTACATTTCTTTCTGTTTTTCTTTTGTAGCAACGGCTAATGATACCACTAAAAAAGCTGAAACGGGCATTCCTCATTTGGAAAAACGAGGAAAAGCAACGCAACTGATTGTCGATGGACAACCTTTTTTGCTGCTTGCCGGTGAGTTACATAATTCAAGTTCTTCCAGCGCTGCGTATATGAAACCCATCTGGAGACGGCTTTCTTCAATAGGACTCAATACAGTGCTGGCTGTCGTTTCATGGGAACTCACAGAACCTGAAGAAGGAAAATTTGATTTCTCATTGGTGGATAGCCTGATCCATGACTCGAGAAAAAACAATATGCGGCTAACTCTGCTTTGGTTTGGTAGTTGGAAGAATGGGCTGTCGCATTACAGTCCTGCGTGGGTGAAGAAGGATTTCAAACGCTTTCCGCGCATGCGTATTAAAGGAAATTTTTCTGTAGAAGCTTTTTCACCACTAAGTGGAGAATTAATGAAGGCTGATGCCAAAGCATTTGCTGCTTTTATGAAACATGTTAAGCAGGTTGATGAACAGCAACAGACGGTGATCATGATTCAGGTGCAAAATGAAGTAGGACTATTGGGAGGAACCCGCGACTACAGTGAAATGGCTAATAAAGCATATCACCAACAGGTGCCTAAAGAATTGATCGATCACATGCAAAAGTATAAGGAAGACCTTCTACCGGAATATCGAAAATTATGGGCAGCCAGGGGTTCCCGGTCGTCAGGTACATGGCCTGAGATATTTGGAGATACTGCGGCTGCAGAAGAAGCATTCATGGCCTGGTATTACGCCAGTTTTATTAATAAGGTAGCAGAAGCCGGTAAGAAAGAATATGCATTACCTATGTTTGTCAATGCATGGATCGTGCAACCGGAAGATAAAAAGCCAGGCGATTATCCCAGCGGTGGGCCACAGGCACATGTACTCGACATCTGGAGAGCCGGCGCTTCTGCAATCGATCTCTTTTCTCCTGATATTTATTTGCCCAATTTCGATGAAATAACTGCCCTGTACACACGTTCGGGAAATGTTTTGTTTGTGCCTGAATCAAGAGGAGACGGGCAAGGTGCTGCGAATGCTTTTTATGCAATCGCTCAGCATCGTGCGATCGGTTATTCTCCATTTGGAATAGAGAACCGTGTAGAAGATCCTGTTAATGGACCGCTGCCAAAAGCCTATGCTGTTTTGCAACAACTCGCTCCGGAAATTTTAGCTGCACAAAGCAAAGGCACTATCGCTGGGATATGGCTCACTCCAAAAAAGAAAAATCAGAAAATCGAATTGGGTGGATATTCATTAGATGTGCAACTCCGCTACAACCTGCGAAGACCTGATGCTGCCCTGCCGGAAAATGGCTATGGGCTTGTTATATCAACAGGGCCTGATGAATTTATTATCGCAGGAAATGATATTATTGTTAATTTTTTTACATCTGCAGTAGGCCCCTCTTATGTGGGCCTTGCTTCTGTTGATGAAGGTGTGTATAAGAATGGAAAATGGATTGCCGGAAGAAGGCTTAATGGAGATGATATCATGTTCAACTACAATATCGCAGAAGAAGCACCCGTGAAAAGGAATGGGTCAGTTGTACGACTCGGCGCAAACGGCCCGAACATTCTTCGAGTGAAGTTGTATCGTTTTGAATAACTTGTCTGATGATCGGTCTTTGAGACCTATAAACATGGTTACCCAAACATCCACTAATGAAATCTCACAAAGCCATAAAAATTATCTGCCTCTTCATCGCACTGGCTCATTGTGTGAAAGCACAGCACTCCGGTGCGATCAAATTTCCATCAGTCAGCAAACCTTTTCAGGTCACAGCTAATAATAATGAGCATCTGTTTGCCAGTTACTACGGCATTAATTCCTGGAGCAAAAATCAACGATACATTACTGTGTTGGAAACTGATGTCAAATTTAAAATCCCAGATGAAAATGATACAGCAACATTGGGATTGGTTGATCTGCAATCAAATAAATTTGTTCCCGTTGCAAAAACCACAGCTTGGAATTTTCAACAGGGATGCATGGCGCATTGGCTTTCTACCAGTCCGGATTCGGTCATTATTTATAATGATAGCAGAGATGGAAAATTTGTGTCTATCATTTTGAATGTTTTTACCAGAAAAGAGATCAAAGTGATTCCTCATCCGGTTGCCGCGGTATCGCCAAATGGAAGAGAAGCTATAAGCATCAATTTTGCACGATTGCGTATTACAAGGACCGATTATGGTTATGCCGGCCCTGGACAAGATGCGAAATCTGGTAGCGCTTTCCCTGAAGATGATGGAATATTTTTGATTGACCTGCAATCAGGCATATCAAAACTGATTGTGTCGTATGCGCAGTTAAAAAATATAGTTCCGGCAATCATAGAAAAAGGTATTGAATACATAGGTCATATCTTATTCAGCAGGTCAGGGACCAAAATATTTTTTCTTGCCAGGGCAATCCCGACATGGAATACAACTTCATTTACAGCAAATAAAGATGGATCAGACCTGCAACGCTGTTTTCCTGACGGATGGGGTGGTTCTCATTTTGATTGGTCGAGTGATGATCAGTTGATGATAACGGCTATGTATGAAGCAAAGCAATACGCCCATATTTTATTTACACCGGGACAGAAGAATTACAAAAGGTTGGGAAATGGTTTATTGGATTATGATGGTCACGGCACTTTCTCACCGGATGGGAAATGGATGGTTACAGATACTTATCCTGGGCAAGGCATGCGTGAACAAAAAATCTACCTGATGGATATGAAAACGCAAGCTGTGCTTCCTCTTGGAAGATATGTTGAACCTGAACAATTCAGTGCCGGATGGAGATGTGATATTCATTGCAGGTGGAGTCCTCAAGGTGATATGATCGGTTTCAATTCAACTCATACCGGTAGCAGGCAGGTTTATATTACGCGGTTAAGGCATTAAATTTTGCCAGGAATTCGTGAATTGCCTCTGTGGTTAACTTTGGTCGTACAACTAAGAAGTCTCCGAATGCGAGGCAATTTAACTACAGAGGGAACGGAGGTATAGCACGGAGGAAAGGAGGTTTTTCAAACTCAAAACGATTCTTACTTATGAACCATCGTATAGATATCGCTTCATTTTTTGTGCGACTGTTAGTTGTGCTTTTGTTACAAACACAGTGCGTAAATATATTAACGGCACAGAGATCGGAGATAAAACTCCCAAGATGGGAGCCTCGCGATTTTGAATTTACTTGCAATGCTGACTCAACGAATCCCTTCATTGTTCAATTTTCTGCAGATATCACAGGTCCTGATGGCATCAAATTCACTATTCCTGGTTTTTATGATGGTAACAATAAATGGAAGATCCGGTTTTCGGCAACGAAAAAAGGCAAGTGGTCAATTAAAACACGTTCTGATCTAAGCTGTCTCAATAACCAACAGGCTCAACTCGTATGTACTAAAAATAAAAACTCCGGGATTCATGGTGGATTACTGGTTGACCCTAAAAACAAATATCATTTTATTTATGAAGATGGAACCCGCTGGTTTCCGAACGGATATGAAGCTAATTGGCTCTGGGCTTTGGATCCGGGCAGTGATCAACTGCCAACAGTCAACCCATTCCTCGACAAACTTGCGTCATACGGGTTTAACTTTATTCTCATTAATGCTTATAGTTACGACACAAGATGGCGAAAAGGAAAAACCGAGGAAACGGATTATGGGCCGCCTGCATTGTGTGCATGGGAAGGAAATAATCAAAACCCCGATTTCACCCGCTACAACATAGCTTACTGGCAACATTATGATAGAGTGATTGATGCCATGTACAAACGCGGAATAGTTGCGCATATTTATTTCAAAGTTTATAACAAAGAAGTGAACTGGATGAAAAATGAAAGCCCGGAAGATGACCGGTATTTCCGATGGATCATTGCACGCTATGCCGCTTACCCCAATATTGTTTGGGACCTCGCGAAGGAGGCGAACTATGAAAAGTCTATTGAGTACAAAATAGATCGTCTCAAGTTTATTCGTGCTGCGGATCCTTATGATCGTCTACTTACTGTACATACTGATATAGCAACCTATGATAAGGGATACTATAACGGAGTTATAGATTTTCGCAGCCACCAGGAGCAATCGGCTCATTTGCATGCAACGACGCTTGATCAACGCATACAATATAAATGGCCGATAATGAATGTTGAATCAGGATATGAATACGGACCGAAAGGTGCTACCGATAAAACATATAACCGGGTGCATTCACCTGAAGCTGTTGCCAAATTTTATTGGCAGATCCAAATGGCCGGTGGATATAATGCCTATTACTACACCCACACCGCCTGGGATATTATCCGCGTCAATGATACTCCACCAGGGTATACATATTTAAAACACTTCAGTGATTTCTTTACGAAAACGAAATACTGGTTACTTGAGCCCGCAGATTCATTAGTGAGTAAGGGTTATTGTCTTGCCAATGCAGGAAAAGAATATGTTGCTTACCAGGATGTATCGGCACCATTTACATTACAATTATCAGGTATCTCCAAATCACTAAAAGCAAAATGGTTTCAACCTTTTTCGGGAAAGTACATTGATGCCGGCAAACTTACAAATGGCACAACAAAACTAAACCCACCGGCTTCTTTCGGCAATAGACCTGTAGTATTATATGTTGGCGATAGCCTTAAGCACTAGTTAATAAATCTAATCAGAAAAAATTGCACTATCGCTTATGAGGAGTTTCCATTTCATTCTATTGTTATTTGGCTGCTTTGTTACCCTGACTGGCATACAGAAGAATAAGCAGGCTGCATCCTTTATCCCTTTCAATTTAAAATGTGAATATCGCGCTGATCCAATGGGCATCGATGTTCTAATGCCCCATCTTGAATGGATCTTAATTCCAACCGACTCATCACTTCGTGCACTGTCGCAAACTGCTTACCAGATATTAGTAGCATCATCAAAGGAAATACTCAGACAAAACAAGGGTGATCTATGGAATACAGGTCAGACTACTTCTGGCGATATAAACAATATCCCTTATCAAGGCAGGCCATTGAAATCGCATCAAACAGTTTGGTGGAAAGTGAGAGTATGGGATCAGAATAAAACAGTATCTGCATGGAGCGATGCAAGCCAATGGACCATGGGTATACTCCATCCCCAGGACTGGAGTGGTGCAAAATGGATAGGCGGTCCTGAAAAGCTGGATAGTGCAATTAACAGTACTTTTTTATTACGCCGGGAGTTTACAGTTAAACAGGGATTGAAACGTGCTATCATTTCTATTTGCGGTTTGGGTCAGTACGAAATGACTTTAAATGGAAAACCGCTCACAGAAACTTTGTTGAATCCAGGATGGACTCAATATAATAAAACCTGTTTGTACGATACTTATGATATCACCGGGCAATTAACTTCCGGGCAAAATGCAATTGGCTTACTTCTCGCGAATGGTATGTACAGGGTGAAAAAAGGTGGACGATATGCAAAACTGGAAAACAACTTTGGCCGCCTGCAGGCAATTGCAAAAATACAATTAGAATATAATAATGGTTCGATTGAAACATTGACCACCGATGATCGTTGGAAAGCTGGCAAAAGTGCCATGATATGGTCGAGTATATACGGAGGAGAAGATTGGGATGCACGTGATGTTGAAAGGGGTTGGGATAATCCAGGCTTTAATGACTCCTTGTGGCTGCCAGTTGAGATCAGGAATGGACCTGGTGGTCAGTTGAAAGGACTTACCCATGCTGCTCCCCCTGTCAGAACCTTCGGTGTGTTTGGGCCAACCAGCAAAAAAGAGATAAAACCTAACTTTACAATTTACGATCTTGGTCAAAATGCTTCCTATATTTCACGACTAACAGCCAGAGGTCGGGCAGGATCAAAGGTCAAAATAACACCGGGTGAATTACTAAACCCTGATGGAACGTTATTTCGTAACAATTATAATGGAAGATCATATAGCGTGTACACTTTAGCGGGTGGAGGCACTGAAATCTATACATCGAAATTTTTTAATACCGGTTGCCGGTATTACGAAGTGGAATGCATACCGGCGCCAGGAAATAATCAAGTGCCTTCGGTTGAATTAATAGAGGGCATTGTTGTCCATTCTGCTTCAACTTTTGCAGGAGAGTTTTCATGCTCAAACAGTTTGTTTAACCGGATTTTTACAATGATCAAATGGGCGGAGTTGAGCAATATGAAAAGTGTGATCAGCGATTGTCCTCATCGCGAACGGCTGGGTTGGCTTGAACAGTCACATCTTCACGGCCCGTCATTTCGATACAATTATGACATGCGACCATTGGTTGGAAAGATCATACACGACATGAATGACACGCAACAACCCAATGGATTGGTTCCCTGCATTGCTCCGGAGTTAACCGTATTTGGGAGCGATTGGCGCGAAGCGATCGAGTGGGGAACTGCCGGAGTAATGCTTCCATGGCAACAATATGAGTGGACCGGTAACCCGGAAATTCTACGCAATAATTATCCAATGATGAAAAAATATGTAGATTATCTGACAAGCAAGGCCAGGGATGGAATTGCTGCACCGGGCAAAGGTGATTGGTGTGGCAGGCGTGCAAGTCCACATACACCACGAGAATTAATTGCAACAGCTTTTTATTATGCCAACGCTGATGTACTTGCAAGATCAGCCAGGCTTATGGGAAATACAGCGGAAGCAGAAATACAAGGCAAGCTTGCTAAAAAAATATATGACGTATTCAACAAGAAATTTTTTAACCCCACAACAAAACAATACGGAGATGGCTCTCAATGTGCCAATGGAATGGCACTGGTTCTGGGATTGGTTACACCTCAGCATCGATCAGCCGTATTAAATAATCTTGTAGCAGATATTGAAAACCGCAGGTATGAAAATACCACCGGTGAAGTGGGCATGCGATATATGTTGCGTGCATTAGCTGATGGCGGTCGATCAGATGTGATTTACCGGCTGAACAACCAGGATCAGCAACCGGGTTATGGCTATCAGTTGAAATTGGACGCTACTGCATTGCCCGAAACCTGGGATGCCTATAGAGATAATTCGCAAAATCAATTCATGCTGGGTCATATTGTTGAATGGTTCTATCATGATCTGGTGGGAATACAAATGGATTCATCAAAACCCGGCTTTAAACATTTTATTATACGGCCTGATATTGTAGAAGATTTAGCTGAAGTAAAAGGAAGCTATCATTCTTTGCATGGGAAAATTGTGAGTGAGTGGAAACGCAACGGCAATCAAGTTACACTGCATGTGGTTATTCCGCCGCATGCAACTGCAACTATTTTTGTACCTGCAAAAGATGTTTCAGCTGTAACGGAAAATAGCATGCCAATTAAACAAATCAGAGGAGGAAAACTTGCCGGTTGGAACGGATCGTATGCAATTGTAAAAATAGGCTCCGGTGACTACACCTTCGTATCTTTCATCCAATAAAATTTATCTGTATTCATGTAAATGTGTCGTGTACTGAAATGTAGAATAATCTATATTCTGATCAATGTTCTATCACCACCCTTCTGTAGCTGAATAAAGAAGGCGTGCCATTATCCCTGACTTCACAGATAATATGCAGTTGCTGATTATTGCCGAGTTTAGGCATTAGAAAAGAGACATTCTCAGCACCTGAATTTTGAAGTTCCAGATTTCCTTTGTAGAACCCAGCTTCTTTATACACAAACCAACGGTAGCTTACTTTGTGATTATCCGGATCGGTAGTTCCTTTAGCGCTTAGTCCGATAGCGGCTCCTTCGGAAGCTTTCGCATAAGCAACAGCCTTACCCGGATTTCCATTTAATGAGACGACAGGATTATGATTAGCTGCATTGAAGGAAGAAGTGACACACCAGTCCATTCTGGCAGCAAAATCATGTTGAAATGCTTCTCTCCATCTCCAGATAGTTGCCTGGTCGGAAGCATTCTTTATACAACTGTCTGCCCTCACTTCATCTACTGAACTAACACTATTCGTCCATATCTTTCCTTCTTCAGCATATGACTGAAAGAAGACATACCTCCCGCCCCACCCTCCATATGATGGACTAACGGCACTCCCGAGCCCATTATTAATTAAGCCAAGAAAAGCGGGAGTATCGCCCTCCATTATATAAGAAAGCTTGGGATATAACGCTCCCAACGGACCATGATTTCTGTTAATATTTTCCATTAGCCAGGGATTGTCTACAAGTTCAAATTTATAGAAGGGACCATTTTTATAATGCCTGTCACCAGAGATGCCTGTCCATGTGGCTCTGTAATATTCCTGTCCACCCACAGCGCTTGGACTTACTATATAAAACAATTGAGGGAAATTATTCCTGATCCATCGACCTGCATTATCCTGGTCCGAAATACTATATACTTTCAATTATGCAACAAACGTTTTTAATTCTTCAGCACTTCTTGTGGCCTTTACTTTCCATAATGCCTGCGCCAAACAATTGGCGCCTCCCCAAACGCTGATCCATAATGGTCTTTGATCAGCCTTATCTGCCGATCGAATAATTAATTCAGACCCCTCAGTGTCTTTACCTTGTCCTACGCCGTCCATTCCAAACAGAGGTAAATGCGATTTTGTAACGCTTAATAAGTATTGCTCGGTTGGATATCCTTTTGAATGCTTCTCAAGATTGCTTCTCACCTTTCCATATGCCAGGATCAGCTCTTCGATCTTATCCTGCCTTACCTTATTTTTTAGCCAGTTTGACGTGGTTGCCACGAAGCCTTCTATATCAAACTCATTAGCGTACACAAGGAATCTTACGAGTGATTGCTGATCATCAGGTTCATTGGTAATATCTGTGAGAACGATGATCCGCTGCTTACCGGGATCAGTGAATTGCAGATTGTTTTGGGCAAGAGAGGAAATGTTCACTACAAAAAAAAGAATAATAAATTTAATTTTCATGTATGATTTTGTTTCGCACATGCAATCTATTGAACAAATTGACACTAACGTGATGTAAAGAGGAATTGAATTCTTAATTGTCATTAATTTATCAAGCTTCCGTAAAGTACCGGCACCATAAGATCATTTGTAGCTCAGCTTTACAAATAAGAAATGGCCGGAGCGAAATGTAACTGACCGGATAATAGCCGGTATTTAGATAGCCGTCGTCAAAAAAATAAGAAAACTTTCTTACCCACGGCGCTTTTTTGTAATGAGTTTGTTTACTTTACAGATCATCTCCTGGCTTGTCCAGGCATAGCGTAAATGATTGCAGCCCTACAGATTTCTTTTCCGTATTCATTAGTCAACATAATAATATCAAATGACAATTGTATTTGTATTAAAAAATAGAACAGCATTATTTTTATTTAGCCTGCTGTTATTTCAGCTTATCCCAAAGGCGCAGGACACTATTGAAAATAAACCCTTTGTTCAGCCCACGGTGCCGCGTGTGACCTTACACCTCCCAAATGACAAGGCTGCGGAAATACCAAAAGGTCCATTCAAACCCGAATGGGAATCGATTAAACAAAATTATAAAGTACCACAGTGGTTCCTTGATGGCAAGTTCGGCATCTTCATTCATTACGGTGTATACACGGTTGCTGCCCATGCCAGCGAATGGTATCCACGACATATGTACAGCAATGGCGGCGTACAAAAATGGCATGAACAACAGTTTGGAGCTGTATCAACATTCGGCTATAAGGATCTTATCCCATTGTTCAAAATGGAAAAGTTTAATGCAACTGAATGGGCTGAATTATTCAAAAAAGCCGGAGCAACTTATGTCGTTCCTACAGCCGAGCATCATGATGGATTTGCAATGTATGATAGTAAACTCACCAAATGGGATTCGAAAGACATGGGTCCGCAGGTTGATTTCATAGGTGATTTAGGCGCAGCGGTACGAAAAAAGGGGCTAAAGTTCGGTGTATCTAATCACCGCATGGAGCATTGGGATTTTATGTATCCGAGGCTTGCCGCACGAACTGATCTTTTTGATCCTCAGTACGCCGATTTCTATGGGCCACCTCAAAAACCTCCTCAGCGAAACGCACCTGGAAGCGGTGAGGAGATAATAGAAGATCAACAGGAAGCACCACAAAGCAAAGCATTCCAGGAAGAATGGCTGGCGCGCTGCCAGGAGCTTGTTGATAAGTATAAACCTGACATGTTCTGGTTTGACAACGGCATCAATAGCCGAAAACTTGATTCTATCAAACTTCGTTTCGCAGCTTATTATTACAACCGCGCGGCTGCCTGGGGTAAACAAGTGTCCATCAGTACAAAAAGTGATGCGTATCTCGCCGGAAGTATAAAAGACTTTGAACGACAGGGACGCGCTCCGAAAGAAATGACCGAGTATGTATGGCAGGTTGATGATCCTATTGGTGAAAAATTTGGCTATGTGGAAGGAATGAAACTGACGAATGCAGGAACTGTTATCCGACGATTGATAGAGAATGTGAGCCGCAATGGGAACCTTATGCTGAATATTTCTCCCAAAAGCGATGGTACCATTCCAGATGCACAGAAGCAGATTTTATTAGCTGTTGGCAGTTGGCTTGCAGGTAATGCTGAAGCTATTTACGGCACTCGTGCATGGAAACAATATGGTGAAGGGCAAATTCGCTTTACACAAAAAGGAAATATTTTGTACGCGATTTTATTGCAATGGCCAACAGCACCTGTCCTGATTTCATCCTTACCTGCCCGTGCAGGAAAAGTAGCAAGTGTACGGTTGCTCGGAAATAAGGAGCCGCTTTCATTTACACAGGATGAGCAGGGATTAAAAATTACTTTCCCTTCTGAGAACAACGGCGAATATGCTTACGCCCTTAAAATCGAAGGAGCAATTCAACTTCCTAAATAGATTCAATAACAGGACGACACTACCCCGCACTAGTATGCTCTGCGCACCTCCGTGCCATACCTCCTTTTCCTCTGTGGTTAAACTTGGTCTTAAACTTACGGCTCCTCCAAATACCCCCTTTTTTAACCCCCCGCGTAAAAGGAGGTATGGCACGGAGGTACACAGTTTTTTTTTTGTGTCTTGGTGGCAAAAAATAAAATATTAAAGGCTGACATTTTCAGCCAGCCCTCAACTTCAAAAAAAGAGATTCTATATTTAATATCCTGGGTTCTGATACGCGGCTCTTGCCGCGGCATCAATAGATTTGCCACCCTCATCTGTAAGCTGAACAAGATAAGCGTTTGGCCATGGACGGAAGGTAAAATGTTTTTGCATTTGGCCTTTGCCATTTCCATTCTGCCCATTCCCGTTCACTGTATTGAATGCCACAGGCCATCCTCCGGTTTTACTGGAAGCCATTTGATTAAGGTGCATAACCCTATCATACAGTATGCCTGCATTGTGTAGATCTTCCCAAGCAAGGCCTTCTGATAAAAACTCACGTGCTTTTTCATTGTAGATAAAATGAATGAACATGTCAGACTTTGATCCAACACCTGGAATATAGCCTTCTGCCTGCGCCTCAGGCGTACCAGGTGTAAAGTGATTTTCAGTTATAGCAATTTTACTGTAGGAGTTAGCAGCTGCATATGGCGGAGTTTTTTCAGCCGGCGTCAGTGTAGCGGCTTTAGGCTCCCATTCTACAAGAACATTTGGACGACTTTCGCCTGCCTTGTATGCTGCACGCTGGCGAATCACATTGATGTCGGTAACCGCCTGAGCATATTGGTTTTTGCGTCCATATGCTTCTGCACGGATCAGGTATGTTTCGGCGAGGCGTATCAGGATGGCATCACGTGTCCCATTCTCGCTGTTGAAATTCGCTTCAGAAGTACTTCCTCCTCTCTGCGGATCAATATATTTCTTGGAAGAAAGATAAGGCGCCACCATACCTGTGTTTAATCCCATATTGGTTCCATTGTGCCATAGCCTGTAATACAACCTGCCGGTTGTTGCAGATCTAATCCACCGGACCATAAATTGATAAGGCTGACTCATCACCATTTGTGAATCGAGCGCTTCATTAGTTTGGTTTTCGAGGTAAATAAGCGCACGCCTGCCAGATGTGGCTCTTGGCGAATTTGCAGTGACTGCTGGCTCACCCGCCGGCTTGTTTGCATTCCACCAAGTAGCAGCAGCAGCATTCCAGGTAAATGAGCCTGTGGCGTTGCTGGTATACTCGTACTGAAAAGTTTTATAGTAACGGGAATCATTAACCTTATCACGGAAATTGTCGTAGCCAAAATCACTTGGCTTAAATGTTCCGAATGGCCGGCCATAAGCCATAACACGTGTTACACCGGTTTGGTTAGTGTAATCTCCAATATGATAATTTACTGAACGATTACCACCGAAACGACCATTAAGTGGAATATTAATATCAAACTGCGCAGCCCACAAAACTTCTTTGTGTGGGGTTGTTTCTGCTACTTTAGGATCGAACAATGTCCAATAATCTGGTGCAAGACCAGAAACACCGCCCATACCATTGATCACCTGAGTGGCGATTGTGATAACAGAATCCAGATCAGTTGCTACGTTTCCTTTGTACAGCATTTTCAGGTGTGTTTCGCCGCTATTTTGAAATCCTACAGCCTGAGCCCTGTTAAGGTAAAGCTTCGCGAGGAAATGACCTGCTGCCCATTTGGTAACGCGTCCCTGTTCAGTAGTGGTCGACGGAAGGTTGTCATATGCATACCGAACATCACTTATCATCTGCTTATAAATATCTTCGAGTTTTGCTTTTGGAAAATAATAGATGCCATTATCCTCGCTTCTTGGTGTAAGCAGCATGGGCACATCACCAAGTTGATTCGATACCAGATGATAGGCCCATGCACGTAAAAATAAAACTTCGGATCTTCTTGCTTTTCTGAATATGTCGTCGGTACCAAATTTCCCGGGCTTGTTATTATCAATAACATCCAGCGCAATATTGCAGTTATTGATATGGGGATAGGCACCCATTGGTGCGTTGCTTGAGTTTGGGGCTCCAAGGTAATTATTGACATTACTGGCAACACTGCTTAGATCGGTGCCATAATTGGCGGTACTCATTGTTGCAAATGTTGCCGCCGAAGTCATGTATGCATCGGTTTCAGGTTCAATCAGCCTGGCGCCATTTGCATCCCATTCATGCTTTACACGTGCATAAACATAAAGACCATGGATGAGGGCATTAAGTCCGTTTTCATCGTTAAAATAGTCCTGTGTAAGGCTTGACACCTGCTTTTCCACAAGAAATTTTTTGCAGGAACCAAATAAGCCTGCAACTACTATTAGCAGAAATACAATATATTTTTTCATACGTCTCTTTTAGAGCTATTAAAGTTTAGTAATGTCAGAAACCTACCCTCAAGCCAAAAACAATGCTTTGCGGAAGAATTGTATTATTGTTCACACCCCCTACCGGATTCGTCGCAAAACTGTTAGGCTGTGATTCAGAGGCCCAGTTAGTTTCATCATCGGGATTGATGCCCATCTTTACAACATCTCCTCCAAAAATGAACGGGTTAAGTACCTGTACATTTACCTGAAGATTTTTCATTTTTGCCCTACTTATTAGTCTGGCTGGCAGGTCATAAGTGAGAGAAATATTCCTGACTACAAAAAAGGACCCATCATTATATTGCATCGCCGCACTTATATTATCTACCGGCGTTGGTGTAGGCCCCACAATTTGTACAGGCCATTTGCCATTCTGATTATTCCATGTCCAGTAATTATTTTCTCCATTACTGAAGAGCCCCTGGTATCCGCCGAAATACGTTTGACCGATACGGGCATATATAAAGGTGCTTAGAGACAGGTCACGATATTTTACCGTATTGGTAATCCCTCCATACCAGTCAGGACGTGAAGTGCCAAGAATAACATAGTCTTCGGCACTGATCTTATAATCCCCATTCTGGTCTACCACTTTCACAAAGCCAGGATAAAATCTATGGCCGCCGCCAGCAGGGGCAGCTGCATTGAACTTAGCCATTTCATCCAATTCTTTAGCACCGTTTCCCCATATCCCGGCATGCTCCAATTGATAAAAAACCTGCAGTGACTGTCCTATAAAAAGTCGGTTTGCAACAAGATCCTGTTTTCCATTTACAAGCTCGATAATTTCTTCTTTGTTTTTAGAGAAGTTCAATTCAGTACTCCATGTGAAATTTTGTGTTCTTACATTGATAGTGGATAACGTGATTTCAATTCCCTTGTTCCTTGTTTTACCAATATTCATTACTTTACTCACGTAACCGGATACTGCCGGAATGCTTCTTTCCCAAAGCAGATCTGAAGTCTTTTGATCATAGTACTCCAGAGAACCAGATACACGGCCACCAACAACCGAGAAATCTAACCCGTAATTCCATTGCTTTGTTTGTTCCCAACCCAGATCCGGATTCTTTACTAATTGCGGCAAAAATCCGATGGCAGGAGTCGCACCAAAAACATAGTTATTCCGGCTAAGTGGGCCTGAAGTGGTATACGGACTCACAGAAGAACTACCCGTTACGCCATATCCAACACGCGGCTTTAGTTCAGTGATCCAGGTAATTCCGCTCAAAAATTTCTCCTCCTGCATTTTCCAGGCAAGAGCAAAGGAAGGGAAGAAATCCCATTTATGACCCGGAGCCAATACAGAGGCGCCATCATACCGCCCCGAAACCGTAAGCAGGTATTTATTCAACAGGTTATAATTAAGACGCCCCATATAGGACATCAACGTATTCTCTGTGAAGCTTGTTCCATAACCAGTCGGAGTGCCCCGCGTATTCGATGACAGATCATACCATAAGCTAACCGGAACTACGGTACCTGCAACGCTTGTACTTATGCTTTCCCTTCTGGATTTCTGCGTCGACTGAAGTAGCGTAACACCAACGGTATGTGCTCTGGAAAAAGTTTTATCGAAATAAAGCAGGTTCTCTGCTACCCAGGAAAAACTTTCATCTTTGCTATATCCTGCTGTGTTAGGAGCTGCATTTATATGGCTTGTAGCGTCAGGCCCTGTCCAGGCTCCGTTCCGGAAATTTCTTATCTGTGCTCCAAAATTCAGGCGGTACTTTAACCATGGAGTGAACTTAATTTCTGTAAAGATATTCGACAAGGCGGATGAGGTGCGTCTGTTATTAATGGATTGGTTAATATCAACAAGAGGATTCCATAAATCAAGTCTGCCACCTGGATTTCTCACAAAAAATCCGGCCGAATCTCTCGGGGCTGCCCAGGGATATTGATCAAGTGCGCGACCATACAGATCTTTTGTTCCGGTATTTCCCTGATTGGCATTCAAACCAAAGTCTTGTTCTGATATGGAAGCAATCATAGAGATTCCAAGGGTGATCCATTTCGTAGCTGTGATCTCTCCGTTTGCATTTACATTAAAGCGTCTGAAATCCTGATCTCTTTGTACCCCTAACTGGTTGTTATATCCGAATGATAAGTACAAGCGGGTAACATCAGTTCCTGACGAAAGTGCAATCTGGTGGTTTTGGGTGATCCCTGTACGGGATGCCTCGTCTACCCAGTCGTACCCCCGGATGTTCTCCGAATTATATATAGGGACTGTAGCACCCCAACCCAATGCCTGCTCTTCAGCAGTGGTGGCTCTTGTTTTAACCGAACCGTCAGGATTCCATTCGTATCCCGTCATGGCAGCGTTAATCAGTTCAGTAAAATTATTAGTAACTCCGCTACTTGGAAATTTAACCCTATCCAAATTGGGATCCGGATACCATGCCGTCGGAGCAACCTTTAAATCAATACTTGTATTAGCGGCGGCTTGATAATTTCGGGCATTAATCAATCCCAACCGTATTCGGTCAATATATTCTCCTGCACCAAGAGGGTCGGTAAGGGCTTTATACCGATCCAGTGACACGCTGGAATTATAGCTAACGCTCACCCTGCCTTTAGTTCCTTTTTTTGTTGTGATCAGAATTACACCGTTAGATCCGCGTGATCCATAAATAGCAGTGGCCGACGCATCCTTCAGGATTTCAACAGAAGCGATATCATTCGGATTGATATCGTTAATTGAAAATGAAGTAACGCCAAGTGCAGATACAATTGGAATCCCATCTACTACATATAGCGGATCATTTCCCCCGGAAATGGAACGGGTACCACGAATACGAATGGCCGGGAGCTCGCCTGGTTTTATATTGGTGGCCACATTCATTCCGGCAGCTTTCCCCTGAAGCGCCTGTGCCAGGTTAGTTACAGGCCGCTCCTGGATAGTTCGTGCAGAGATACTGGTAAGCGCGCCTGTTACATCACTCTTTCTTTGCGTGCCATATCCTACCACCACCACATCCTGAAGCGTACCAGCGGCCGGAGCCATTGAAACGCTAACTCGGCCGCTGTTTTTTATCGACAGTTCCTTATCGGCAAAACCGACATAACTAAAAATTAAAACAGCAGAAGAAGATGGAGCATTAATAGTAAATGATCCATCATTATTGCTTACGGCTCTTGCTTCACTTCCTTTTACCTGAACGGTTACTCCAGCCAATGGTTCACCATTGGCATCTGTAATTTTACCGGTAACAGGAAATGTTTGCGCAAAACTGTATAAAGACAAAAGTATGAGCATACCTATTGGTATACTCCGCAGGAGTTTTGTAAATTTCATATAGCGAAGTGTTAGATCAGAAAGTAGCCAATTTAGCAAGTCTTAATTGATCTATTGTCCTGTACTATCCTGAGAAATTTCGATATTCTCATAAAACCAATCACTATTCAACCCTTACGTTGTATTTGTTTTTTCACGGCTACAATGAAAAAAGACAATGCGCCAGTGATATTGTTGTGCCTTTCCCGGGAGGAACTCAGCAAGCAAAAACCTTTCGGTAATACATGGCTCACCTCAAATGAAAATAGCCGATGAATTTACAAAGGCTTAGTTTTTATTGCCATTTCGAATTTAAAAACCCAAACCGTTTTGAAAACCTGTGTACAGGCTTCGGCAATACTGGAGAATTTTTGAGTGATGAATGGTTTGCAAAATGAACTTGTTCGAGATAATTTTTCCTGTGTTCCTTCATAGAATTATCGAATCTTTGCCTGATTCAGGAGCGTATGAGTTTTATCTCTTTTTTTTTGCATACCGGCAGACTTTCGGTGTAGCGATTTCATAACGCCTATTGTCACAGTTTTTTCTCCCTTGTGCAACCGGCAGTTAGGTCTTAGCATACCTGGTCGGCCAGCCGAATTCATAAAACACTGATGTTATAGTACGTTTTTTCATCAATTCTTTACCTTATCTTTATCTCGCATCTACTACACTCGCCCCCTATGTGATCCCATCACAACATTTAATTACCCAAACCGTCTTGCCATGGAAATTCATTTTTTAGACATGGGTTCAGAAAAGTATGGCGATTGCATCGTCATCACCCAGGGTGCCAGGAAAATATTAATTGATGCCGCGCATCCCCGGGACGCTGCATCCATCCGGATGCAACTAAAAAAAATACTTGGAAAAAATCCTCCTTACGTGTTTGATCTGCTGATCATCACCCATTGCCACAGTGATCATATCGGTTGTCTTTTTGATCTGGTGACCCTGGGCGACATCAAAGCAAAGATATCCTTGCTTGCTGATCCGGTGTTTCGGTGGGGAGAAGAACAGGGGGGAGATGAAGACAGTTTCTCCATTGCCGGTATACTCAAAGAAGCGTTGATGGAAGAAGACCGTTCAGACATGAAGGATGAAGAACTTGAGCTATTTCTGTCTGATGCTCCCCGGCTGCTACCTGGTTACAAGGCCGCGATTAAGAAACTTGATGAGAATGGCGACGTAATTTTTTACAGGGGTAATGATGAGGTAGATTATAGTTCGCTCGAAAATAAATTCAGCGATTTCGGTCTTAAAATTCTCGGCCCCACGGCAGAACACCTGCGGTTAACTCAGCGATCGCTCGGAGTGGCACCCATCACCGATACAATTAACCGGCTGATAGATACTGTCGATTCGAACCTGCTTTTACCTGAAGCTTACCGCAGATTGGCCGGCAGCATTTTTTCTGATAGTGAAGCTGCCCTGGTGGATGCACAAAGTAAAGGAGCGATCAACGACCAAAGCATTGTGATCAGGGTACACGACAAGCAGGAAGGCTGGTCGGCCCTCCTTGCGGGCGACATGCAATTTGGGAAACCGGAAGTAAGTGGTCTTGGTAACGAGATGGACCGACTGATCAAAACGGTAAACGAAGCCGCTCCATATAGCCTTATTAAGCTTTCACACCATTCGTCGCATAATGGTGTAAGTGAAGAACTGTTGGATACCTGGTTGAGGAATACCCTTGTTTTTGCGCATACAGGTGGCAGACAGGATGCGGGCCATCCTGATGAAGAGGTGTTGCAAATGCTCAAAGAACGTAAGAATGATCTCAGCTTTATCAGGAACGACCGGAACGGAATAATGACCGTTGGTATGGAAAACGATGAGTTGACGTTCTGGATATCCAAGGGAAGGGTCAATGATTTCCGCGTTAATACAGTGAGCGACGTGGTGGGAACCGAAGCTGAGAAAGCTACTGTTATCCTGACACCTCCGTTGCCTGTGACGCCATCACTCTCTACACAAATTACTGATGCAGGTTTTATTGAAGTAACCGCTAAGGTGCCGAATACTTCAACCAGGGTAACGATCACGATTGACGTGGATCCTCAAAAAAAAAACGCAGCTGATATAGTACTGGCACCCGCAACCGTGCCGCCACCTCAAACAGGATCGCGTTTTGAAGGACTCCTATTTGTAACCTGCAATGACCGGTTGAAAATAAATATCGGGGAAATGGAAGCCGGACATGTGATACAATGGATTCAGCGTGTGCAGGGGGCTACATTTTTGAATATTCCTGCTACAAACGATATACGGCAAATTATCCCCCTTGTTCAACAAAAAATAAATGCTGCTACCCGTGGTGTGGTGCTGATCGGCGGATATGATATTGTTCCTTCTATGCAACTAGACGTACTGGATCCGGGTATGCGGGCCATCCTCATACAGGAAGGAGATGACGATGAAGATGATGATAATTTCATTGTGTGGAGCGATGACCCTTATGGTGACCTTGACGGCGACCTTTTACCTGAACTTCCCGTGTCAAGGATACCCGACGGAAAAAGTGCCGAATTGGTGGTCAATGCACTGAATGCACCGCTGTTTGCAGCAACGCTGAAATTCGGCATCAGGAATCTCGCGCGGCCATTTGCAAATGAGATTTTTGATACCATACCCAGCAGGCAGGCAGCGCCGTTGGAAATTTCTGAGAAATGCGGCCCCACCGCTATCGGGGCTGAGCAGGCGCAGGGAGCAGTCTATTATATGTTGCACGGTGTGGATCACGACGGCACCCGCTATTGGGGCGAGCGCCGTGGCGGCTCGATGTTTGAGGCCATCGATATAAATAATATTCCGGCATCCACACCCGGTACCGTCATCTTTACAGGGTGTTGCTGGGGAGCCTTAACGGTTCAGCCGACCGCTTCCAGGAAAACGCCTTCCGTGGCATTACGCCCACGGACACCCGAACAATCGATTGCCCTGGCTTATCTGAAGGCGGGAGCGCTTGCGTTTGTTGGATGTACCGGAACACATTATTCACCGGGTGAAGCGCCTTACAATTATTTTGGCAAACCTATGCATGATGCATTCTGGAAATCGATCTCGGGTGGAAACCCTCCTGCCCTTGCACTGTTCGAGGCAAAGAAAGAATATGCCCGGAATGCGCCACATGGGCTTACAAGAACCCTGTTCCAGGCTATCGAGATGAAGATCCTGCGTCAATATACCTGTCTGGGCCTGGGTTGGTAGAGCTCAGGGAAAATTCGTAATTTGAACATGTAAAACCAAAGATATGGATGCTAAAAAATTCCAGGATAAGTATAAGGATCTTGAACTTGTCCCTAAGCGTATGAAGGCAAACTCTGATGCCGTCAATGCAGCGATGAAAAGCCAGACCAGCCTGAAGGATATTCAGCAAAAATATTCGGCCGGGAAACCAACATCTGATGCCTCGTCTGATAAGACCGTGCAAGGCAAGGATAAAAAATGGATTGTGGGACATTTCAGTCCCAAAAATAAAAATGCAGATGGCCCGGTTGATGATAAGCTCAAGATGTTTGATGAAAACGGGAACCCAACTGCTTTTCAGGGTTAGTATTCCTTAGAAGGCAGGACCATAACATTTTATTATCGTGTTTTTCATGATGCAGGATTTGTCTCACTGCCTTCTTTAATAAATTTCAACGGAGAATTATCGAGCAGCGGTTTTAGTTTTTTAATTTGCGTTTCTGTCGATTCGCGCATCCAATCCTCAGAAGCATTTGCATACGCTTCCGATAATTGTTTTTCTGCTTTTTCCGCCTCTCCCAGGCCTGTATAAGCTTCACCAATGGTGGCCTGAACCCAATAACGACTGCTCCAGTAATCTTTCATTTCTTTTGATCCGGCATTCTTATTCGCGGGAGCCGGATTGTTAGTTACCCACTGCTCACAGATCGATAGCACTTCTTTACGAACTCTTTGTGCCTGTACAAAATCTGTAATGGCTTCAGCTTTATTCTTAGACTGGTCAGCCCTGATATTTAGTAAGAAGGCAAAATTAATTCCGTTATAGTAATCGTTTTTCAGATAAAACCCCCGTTCGTACGCACGAATTGCTTCATCAATATATTGCGATTTCGCCGTTACTTCCCAGAGCCTTTTATGGACAGCGCCCCATAACCCCAGGGTTTCAGGATCATTAGTCGTTTGCGGATCGAGTAAATTCAGCAAACCATGCGCTTCCAGGAGTGCTTCCGTTTCATTGGGAAATTTACTTTTATAAGTTATCAGCGCCAATCGCTGCAGGATATAAGGATCTTCTCTTTGTTCGTTTTTTTGTGAAATCCTTAGTGTACGGATAGTAGATAATAAGCTTTTTGCCATGATCCAGTCTTTTCTTTTCTGGGCGTCGTCCACCTGTTGAATCAGTAAATGGTGTGTTTGTGCAATATCTGTAGCAGCAGGTTGAAATGTTTCAGCATTATCAGCATTTAGTTCTGCTGCCTTCGCCACCACATCCTCCACCGCGGCTGCAAGTTCCGGAGCTTTCAGTCTTGTAAGAAAAGTATATACGGGGCTATCGGCATCACGTGGAGTTTTTTTCATTACCTCCACAATGGCTTTGGTCAGTTCCCTGGTAAATCGCATCACCTCACTGAACCCGATATCTTCTCCCAGATGGTGATAGGTGCGAATAGAAACATGATTCACATCAAAGGGGAACGATTTTATTCCGTCTTCACAGATAACCACAGTTGTGTAAGGACGCAACGCATGCCGAACACCCAGCTCATAAAATGCATTTTTATTCGAAGTAGAAAGGTCAGCAACTACCACATCGGCAGTGAGTAACTGCTCGTACATCGGAACATCTATCATTCCGGAGTGCACAATTTCATCTGCGCGTACACATTTAAGTCCTGCAGCTTCTACCGCCGGCTTGATCATGTTCAGGTAAGATTTGTCCAGGTCAAGTGTACGACCTGTTTCAAAGTCTGTTTTCTTATTAAATCCCATGATAACAAAACAGGTGCCGTTTGTAGTTTGGTTTGCCATAAGCTTGCTCATTAATCGGGTTAGTAATAGTAGTGATCAAAGGGAATATGGTGCTGCATTCAATACTTTAATAACCGGAGAGTATCAGTATAAATCTAATAAATGATCCAGAGTTTATCAAGATTTGTTTTTGTGCAGAACAAAAAAACCCGTAATACATGATCTTCCCTGATGGCATTCAGACAGAAAAGAAATATTCCGATTTTTATTTTAACTACAGGAAACATTTTCGTTGGCTAAATAAGATATTCTTTCATCGTTTATTATCGAACGCTACGAAGCGAAGAGTGTAGCGCGAGAATTGTTTTACAGCACGAAGGTCTGATGCATTTTGCACGTGTGTTAGCAACTTGATGCGGATCAGTAAATATGGGTAAAGAAACTTGTATTGAGCTTACCGTTTGAACGGCTTTCATCGATGAATCGCCGTCCTTTACGCACCGGAACCCAAGGTTATTGGAAGCACTTTTCACTTCCCCTTTACCGCGGCTTCCCCATTTATAGCGAAGGCAGTATTGGTCGCTGCAAATAAAAGAACCGCCTCTCTGCACTCTTTTTATTGCGCCGGGTTCATCGGGGTCGTAGCTGTCGGCAGGTCCTTTGGGATCTGCAACCGGAGATACTGTATAGTAATCTGGCCGGTAAAAATCATTACACCACTCCCATACATTTCCATCCATATCATATAAACCAAACTTATTAGGAGCATATGATTTAACAGGGGCAATGCCTATAAAACCATCTTCTCCTTTATCATTCATCGGAAAATCACCCTGGAAAATATTTGCGATCCAATGCCCATTGGGCTTTAATTCCACACCCCAATAATATTCCTGCACAGTTGTGCCACCAGTGGCAGCATATTCCCATTCTGCTTCTGTGGGCAATCGCTTTCCTGCCCAGCTGGCAAAGGCAACAGCATCTTCGTAACAAATATGTACAACGGGCAAATTTTCTTTCCCTGTAATCGAACTCGCAGACCCCTCCGGGTGTTGCCAGCTTGCTCCCGGAATATAACGCCACCATTGGGCGGGATTATCAAGTGCAACCGGATGTTTGGGGGAAACAAAAAGAATAGAACCCGGTACCAGGTTTTCTACAGGAACGCCCGGAAAATCTTTGGGATCCAAATTTCTTTCCGCTATTGTTTTGTAGTTGGTGGCTTTCACAAACTTTAAAAATTCTGCATTGGTCACCTCATGGTCATCCATCCAAAAGCCCTTTACTGAAACAATGTGCTGAGGACGGGCATCAGTAAATGAAGGATCATACGAACCCATGTTAAAAGTATTGCCTGGCATCCACACCATTTTTGATTCAACAGTGTCATTAATTTTTACCAGATCGTGCTGACTCTTAGTGACTGGTCCTTTGTCCGCAGGTTGATGGCAACGCGATAGGCCCAGGCCCAAAAAAATGAAATACAACCAGAGAAGAATTTTATTGCCAGATCGCATCGTGTATAATAATTTTGGAAATCTATCTGCAAAGAAACAAAAAAATATTTCCCATGTCAATTTCAACGTTGCGCGTAAACGAGACGAGTATAGCCAAATCATTGTTGTCCGGTTAATAACCATAAACTTTGTGTTCTTGATGTATTCTCTTCGTGTCCTTGTGTACCTTTCTGATTTATATTCATATGTATGAAAAAGGCAGCAGTTGTTATTTTCTTGTTTTTGGTTTTTGGAGGGATGAACTGTGATGAAAGCCCACAACCTTCTGTAAAAGGATACATCAAAGCAGGGAAATGGAATGTTTATTATGAGAGGATTGGCAAAGGGAATACTTTGTTGCTATTACATGCAGGCTTACAGGATCATTCCATGTGGGCAGAACAAGTAAAAGTGTTGTCCTTGCATTATGATGTGGTAACCCCTGATCTGCCATTCCATGGCAAGACGACGGGTAATGACACGACGTTATTGGCGCAGGAAGTCGTCAAAATATTATTGGATAGTCTCCATATACAAAAACTGTCTGTGGCAGGACTGTCTATGGGTGCATCAGTAGCGCAGGATTTTATGATCGCCTATCCCCAACGGGTAGAAAAGGTTTTTTTAATTTCGCCCGGTCTTAATGGGTATGATAAAAAGTATGGCATTGATTCGTTAAGCATGAATTGGTATCATCAGTTTAGCAAGGCACTCGACGCAAAGGACACTCCAAGGGCGGCTCTTGAGTTTACCAGGGCATGGGCAGAAGGAATATATCGCGCCGGTGATAGTTTGCAGGCGCCTGTGTCAAAATATGTATATGACAAATCATTGGCAAACCTGCGATTGCATAAAATGGAAGGCTGGCCCCTTTTGCAAAATAATCCTCCGGCTATTGAAAGAGTGAGCAATGTGAAAGTCCCGGTTCTTGTTATTGACGGCGATAAAGACCTTCCATATATTACCCAAACCGCCCGGTACCTGGAAAAAAATATTCCCGGAGCACGCCGGATAGTGATGCAAGGAGTAGCTCATATGTTGAATATGGAAAAACCGGAGGAACTAAATAAAATACTGATTGATTTTTTAAAAAATAATTAACCCTGTTTTTTAAGGACCCTGCTAAAAGCTCATCCATCTCTTTTACAAGCCACAGACCTGATCCGCAATGCAAAAAAATATTTTTTTCAGTGTCGTATAAGCTACGTAAACACATCCACAAAAAGATCCAGGCAATTTTTTCCTACTGTATCAAAATAGAGATCAGCGAAACTGAAGCGGATACGTGATCTGGTCATTCAGTTTGTTACCTGATTATTTTGGCACTGCGTACAGAAATTTCAGAGCCTTCAGCCAGTACAATAGAATCAGGAATAGCATCTTTTAGTGTTCCAAACTCTGCACCATATAAACTACCGAACCTCACTTGAATGGTGTGGTGTAAAATGGGATATACCAGCCAGCGGGGATGCTCAACCTGGTATTCAGAGGTCATTCGGTCATCGAGTTGTGTATAGCCCCAATAATGTTCGGTAATAAACTCTTCCTCAGATTCAGGCATGATCATCGAGGCGGTCGACAAGGCCTTAACTTCCACAAAATCCCAGTCACCCTGGTGTTTCCATTGATAGGAAACATTCATTGAATCGGTGTTTTTTATCCAGTGGCGCCGGGTAGGGAGGGTAACATATTTTTCATTATAAATTGAATTGGCCACCATCGTCAGGGCTCTTTTGGGAACAATTTCTTTTATGAATGTGACCCCCCTTTTCCATACACCGTCATCATTGTATCTAACATAGAACCGGAGATTGATTTCCTCAAAATCTCTGTGAAAAGGAATGGCAAATCCCTTTAGCCTGGTATTGATAAACCCGAAACCGACCAAACTCACATAGCATTTGTCTTTGTAAAAATCCAATTCTGTTTTGTAGGGTAGATAAGGAGTCAATATGGAAGGGTCAACAGAATAATTAAACATAATGAGTTTGCGCCATTCGGCAGTTAAAAATATTTTTTTCATAATGGAATAACCCTCGTATTCGCTAAAGGTTGACTGCGATTATCATTTTCTCTGTTAAAATAAGTTCCCGCCTGCAGGCTGGCAACATTGATCACTTTTTTCGTCATAGTGGCCGGGCTCGCTTTGTATGTGAAAAGCAAGTTTTGCCTGCCCTTTTCACCCTTATCATTTTTGATTAAACAGTGGCATATTTGTTCTGCAGAATAAAATACTATCAAAATCATCATGGCAGACAAACTCGCTGAAACAATTAATTATCTTATTGGCCTTGCCGGGGTAAGTTTTGTGCTGCTCATTCTATACCAAAAAAGTAAAAACCAGCCCAATTTTAAAGTTTATGGACTCGATATTAAAACTATTCTTCGAATAGGTGCCATTGCTATCATTCTATTTGTTGTTTTGCTCACAAAAAGCCTGGTCTGAGGTATTAGATGCTTTGGACATATCTTTAATCCCCATATCTTTTATCTTGCATGTATATCAAATCAACAATAACCGAAACAGATTTTGTAAACGCAACTTTTGCCTTGCTGTATAGTAAAACGTCCACGAAAGTTTTAATTGGGATACTGCTTTTATTTTTGGTATTATCAATCGTTACGGCGGTCTTGTTGCCGGAGGCCTCGTGGTCCCAGGCGATTGTTCCCCTGGCTGTATTGACGGGATTATTTTTGATCACTTTTTTTGGCGCAAAGCGAAATTTTGCTTTAAATAAAAGAATGGGTGAGGCCATTGAATACCATTTTGACAATGATTATTTATTGATGAAGGGACAATCTTTTAATTTTGAGCTATCCTGGAATAAAGTTTATAAAGTAACAAAGACAAAAAATTGGATATTGATCTGGCAAAATAACCAGATCGCCACTCCAATTCCAAGGCGCGATATTGATGAAGAACTGATCACTCATCTCCGAGGCACTTTGAATGGTCATAAGGTGAAAAATAATCTGTAGAGCAAGGCAAATTTTCATTCGTAGTTCAAAATTTATCCATGTTCTTAAACGAATATTAAAATAATTCTATGCAAAAACATTTTAACAACACAATCAAAATAAAACAATTCGCCATTTTATTTACCGCGGCTATTTTTATAAATTCCTGTAAGCATGGTGAAGATCAGCAACAGGAAACTATTCAGATGGCCCGTGAACTTGCAACGATCGATTTCCTGTTAAGAAATGCCGTTTTTACCGAATCAATAGCAAAGGCAGCGGATTCATCTTACTATGCTGGTGCAGGCCAGGCGGCTCCTCTCTTTTTAACGCCCGCTGATGACACTACAATCATCGTTAAAACCGCACGCAGCGAAAAAATTGCGATAAAACTGGCGGGGTTTTATGCATTGGAATGTGGAATTGGCTTGCTCAGCGCTCAGACCAATACCACCCCCGTAGATTGGTTGAAAAAAATCACAGAGGGTTCCGTCGATTCAAATGCCGTTCTTCTGCTTAACCGCTTTGCAAATGCTACCTGGAAAGCCGGCCAGCCTTTCAGAGATATCAGCCGTATCACGCGTGCCAGTTTTATGGGAGCTTCTTCATTAAGTAAGGATGAAGTAGATAAGGATTATTTTCAGATATTTCATTCGGCAAGAATGCTGCTATCCTCAATGAAGTCAGTGAGTGACAGTGCAATGCCTGTGCAAATGCAAACTTTGCGAAGCTTATTACAAGACACTCTTTATGCAGAGAAATTAGCTGTCTTTTTACATTCTTCGAATGACTCACCAGGGGTTTCGCCGCGCGAGCCTTTTCTAACAGTAGCAGATGATACTGCTGTAATCAGAAAGACAGCAAAAGAAATGAAAATTGCAACTTCTGTTGCGGGGTTTTATGCATTGGAATCTGCATTGAATTACCTGGTGACAATAAAGAATCAGGTCCCATCTGCGATCCTGAAATCATTACTGGACAGTTCAATGAGCAAAGAAGATCAATTGCTATTTGCAAGATTTGCCAATGCCACCTGGAAGGCCGGCCAACCATTTAGGGATCTGAACAGAATTACCCGGCCCACGTTTACACCTTTTTACTTTCTTAATGAAGCAGACATTGAGAAAGATATGGTACAAATAAGAGCAGCTGCCGCGAGGGTGTTGACATTATTGCAATGAGGAGGGGATGCATAACTTATTTTTTTTATCGTCTTTATTATACAAAGCCTTGAAACAAATAGTTAAAAAATCATTTCGGCTTTCTGTCTTAGTGACTTGTTGGCGACCTCTTTTGCCACGAAGGCACTAAGACACAAAGGAAACTACTAAGTACACAAGGAGGGCACAAATACACGAAGAATATCCTGCTTTCTATTTAAACACAATATATTTCGATTCGGCCTTTACGATCTTATTAAAAAATGTTTTCATTGCAACATAATCAGCAGGCGAAATATCATCACGTACAATGGATGCTTTGCGGATGATCTGAAGTTGATTGCCGGCCTTTTTTACAAATTGCAAACTGTAATTACTCCCGTTAAAACTGCATTGTTCATTCTTTGGTATTTCAATGAATTGCTTGCCGGCTGGCGCCTGAATGTTGATCACCGTTTCATACTCGTCCGTGTTTTCATATCGCCAGTATTCCACCGGGTATTGCCTTTCATCAACCGAAAAATTATCCATACTGGCTATCACATCACCGAAAGGAATTTTTATCATGTTCATTGATCCCACTTCGGCCACTTCATTATTAACTTTGTATTTATAATCATAGAGAACAGAATCGCCTGGCGCTTCCAGTCCTTGGAAATTGACACTGGCTAATCTGACAGGGTTGCTGAAACTGCCGCTTAACGATTTCTCCAGGGTTTCTTTTTGTTTTTCATTACTGAGTTTTGAGTAGTCGCTCCTCAGCCCTGATGTCAATGCGCCTGTTTTAAGTGCTTTTACAGAAAGTTCGATATCATTTTGCCCGATCGTTATCGTTATATCGCGCTTCACTTTATCTTTTGTTCGATTCGTTGCCTGGAGGTAGCATAATTTTGCCCTCGTCGTATCATCACCTATCACGAGATAAGCCGCCTGGTAAAGATTATATGGTAAGCTGGCGAAAGGAAGATCATTATCTGTGAGCTCAAGAAAATATTCTTTCCCACTCAGCTTTGTTTCTACTATGCAATGATTGAATTCAACGGAGGGTAATTCCATTTCATGGCGTCCATTGTCACGGGTATCGACCAGCACAAGATTTGCTTTTAAACCAGCCAGTTTTCCGAGCACGACAAAGAGCGTTGAAAGATCTTTACAATCTCCCAGTCTGGTATTAATCGTAACGGCAGGTTTTTGAGGAACATAAGCACTTTGACGAAAGGAAACGGAACTATAACGGATATTACCGGTGATATAATTGTAAATAATTTTCGCTTTTTGCAGCTCGGTTAATTTTGCTGTACCGTAAGGGAAGAGTTCCTCAAACACTTGTTTTACTTCAAAATCCTCTTCTGTTTTTGAACTGGAAAGATCGCGGTACCAGGCCACTACTTGGCTCCATGCCGGTAAGGTGGATAGATGCAATGAAAGTGCAACGTCTCCTGATGGCGCCATAAATGCTTCTTCTTTGATGATCGGAGCATTTTTTAAATTCCAGGTATACAGCGTGAAGTCATCATACGTGCTGATTTCGGGTGAAAGATTACCATTCAGTAATTTGTATTGTATGGGTGTATTCTTCGCCACCAATAATGAATACCTGCCCAGTTCAATAGGAACGAAGGCATTAAAAGTATACCTATCCCAAAATTCTTTGGCAAGTCTTCCACGCGCATAATATTGAATTTTATACCGGATCACGATCGCATCGCCGGCTTCAAGTCCGGTGAATACAAGGTCGCCGCCATCCTGTTCGGCTTTCATTTTATTGCCGTTCTTTTTTACAACTTCGGCCTTTTCTACCAGCAGGGATTGTTGATTCGGGTTGTACGGTAAGCTGGTATGTTTCCAGGCATCAATGCCTTTCTCGTTGATGATCCTGACAGCCGTCGTTACATACAGCTCCGTTGCTCCTTCAGGGTAAATAACGGTAGATTTTTCGTCAAGAAGGTAATAGAAATTATAATCGTACTCTTTTGCCGGCGGATTTTTGATGAGTGCATACACATCTGTTTCCGGAAACGCTTTCCATACGGCAGGTTTTTTTTGCAATTCGCGTAATTGTTCCCGGGCTCCATAGTTGTTCGCGTCATAATAAAGTGCCTTCCGGTAGCTTTCAATTGCTGCATTGTTCTCATGAAGCTGTTGCTGTTCAAGCCCGAGGCTTTCCCAATAGGCTGCGACGTATGGGGCCTGGGCCAGCGCCTGTTTCGTATAGTCAAAAGCTTTGCGATACTCCTGTTTATCGTAATAAAGGCGTGCAATATTCATATACTGCTCCGGGTCGTATGGGAAATATCCCCGAAGGTTTTTGTACAGCTCAAGCGCTTTATCCGGAGAGCCCTGTTCGTTGTATTCTGTAGCCAGTGATGTAATGAGCGTATAGTCGAAATTATTTTTCAAGAAGTTCTCATAGAGCTTGATGGCTCCTTTTGCATCTTTATTCAGGTTTTTTGTGAGATTGAACATCATTGTAACCATGCTGCTATTTTCCGGGTAGCGGCTGAAACCCTGTTGTAAGGCGGCAACAAGTTCTTCCATCTTGTTTTGTGCACCTAAAATCTGAATGCGTGTGGTTATCGTTTCAGCGTTCTCACCAAACATCGCTACAGATTTTTCCAACTCCTCCATGGCTTCTTCATATTTTTTTTCCTGTTGCAGACGCCCGATATTTACTTTATAAGTAAGCAGGCATTCGGGATCTGTTTCCCTCATTCTTTCAACTTCCTGTTGTAAAAGGGTATTGTTTCCATCTTTTATCAGGCACTGCATTAGCTGCAGGCGCAGTAAAGAATTATTTGGAAAATGATACAGGGCATCCGTAATTATTTTTCTTGCTTCGGCGATCCTCTGATTGCGTAGATAGGCCTGGCTTAACAAAATATAGTTTAAAAAATTTCCCGGCTCTGTTTGTATCTTTTTTTCAAAAAACGCTTCTGCAAAATGCTGGAGTGATTTTGTCGGTGCGTTTGTGCCTGCTGCCTTCGGATATGATTGCACTGAAGATGTGTAACTCAATCCTTTTAACCCATTATGATTTTCATCTGTCAGGCGTATGATAAAGTTCGGAAAGCTATTGTCTGTATATCCCAGTTGTACCAGTATACGGTTGTATCCTTTTTTCAGTTGAACGTGATTGCTGAAATAATCCAATTCTGTAACAAGTTCTTTTGCTTCGGAAAGAACAGGCTGATCATTCACCCAAACCTTTAAAGACCCGTTTGAACCCGCATTCAGTAATACCTTCATATCGGCCGGGGCCTGGATAAAAGATTGCGCGTATACAATCGCTGTCGTGTAACGTATATGTGCAAAAGGGAAAGTCCACCCTTCCTCATTTGTTGAAACGGGTGTGAACCAATTTACTGCGGCATTATTTACCGAAGTAAATTTTGCATTGCTTTCAGGATGCTCCAATGGGCCATAATTTTTTGTAAATCCGCTGCCTGATAAATTATCGAACGGACCAACAAATTGCCATAGAGGCCCTACAGTTTCCATCTGGCTCCATTGCTTGCGGGCATTCATAAAGTCATTGCTGTATTGGTAATGAGTTGCATAAACATAATGAGCCGCAGATTTGATGGAACCATTGATGGCCGGATCATTCAAAAGTTTTTGTAGTAGTTGTAGTTGGTGAGCATTTGTTTTTTTACCATAATCTCCCAACACAGATCCGTTAAACCATAAAGAATATATGTACGGGTTGGCATCGCCGAGCTTTCCATACGCAGTACTCAGAAAATCCTTGACATCCGATTCCTTGCCTTCAAAACTTTGCAGGTAAATATAGGTCAGGTATGCGTCGACACTTGTGGAGGCTTCGCGCATTGCTTTTTGTAACAACAGTTTGGCAGATCTCCGGTCATTCTGATGCAATGCTTTCCAGGCATCTTCATAATCATTTGCAGAAACAGTATTGTTCAGGCAGATAAGTGCCACAATAATACAAAAGAAGTTACGGGGCATGGGTAGCTAAGGTTTAGGGTTATAGTTGAACGGGGTTTGTTCAAATATTTGTACACGGGGTAAAAGTAATATTTAGAATGGAAAAAGAAAATGGACCTTCTCTGTGAATCAGTATAAACCCTGATATAGTGTAAGTATGTTTAGTTAATACATTGGGCTAAGAGATAAAGGTTCGAAAGGGACAAAGAGGGATTTGTTTTATCAGTGTTCTTTATCTCTTTTGCGACGCTGATTGTTGACCACCTCCTAAACTCTTTATCTCTTTCGTAGCGCTTGCTTGTAGCACCCTACCCAATCCCGTTTATCTCTTAGCCCGATCATTATGGCGCAATTGCGCTTTTACGATTTACGGTATGGGCGCTGAAATAACCCAGAGCACCTCCCTGTATATTGGTCAGGGGGTTAGCCGGCGCGGCAGTATTGCCATCTCCATCGCCACCACCAGCTCGAAGCGTGTTCCAGTACCTGTACACAGGCTCATCGAGACATTGCATTTCAACCGTTACCTTATCGCCTGTTTTAATATTACGCGGGTCATCTTTTTCATCGGCAGAAGCATCAAGCTGCAGGATATTGAACTGTCCGTCTGTGAATTCATCGTTCTCCCAAAAAATAGTAGGCTCTTTAACATTATTTACAAATTGAACAAAGCGATACCCATTATTGAGACCTGCAGGATCAGAATATGAAACGGTGGCAAATTTGAACTGCCCAAAAGGGCCGCGTGAAATATATAGCGAATCCATTAAAACCGGTTGAGGCATTGTGCATGTGGCGGTAAAGCGCTGGCTGCCGATTTCGACCGACAATTCGTAAACATGCCCCGGAGTTCCATTAATGAGATTTGTTTCATACATGCCAGTCTGAACTTCTGCCAATCTCATTTCCTGGCCGTTATCTTTCACTTTTACCGTGGCGCCGGTTATTTTTTGGAACTGGTTGTTCTGATTAAAATTTTTGGTCTGGCTTATATATACCCTGCATACACCCGGTTCATTGGTGATCACGCCTTCTATTACGTATTTTATTTCACTATCCCGGAGTTTTAGTTCGATCACTTTATTACACGAATGAAGGCAAGGGATCATCATAAGCCATATCAATCTACCAATCATCTTCATATTTAAAATTTAAAATTATAAGAAATGGAAGGAACGAATGTGAATAAAGATGTTTTAACAGCTTCTGTTTTATCAGGATCGTCTTTGCCCTTCCTGAAATTGATCTGGTAGGCATTGGCCCTTCCATAAGCATTGAATAAACTAAAGTTCATTTCGGAAGAGAACTTCTTTCGCTTTTTTAGTTGCACAGTGGCGCCAAGATCGAGGCGATGGTAATTGGGCATCCTGTACCCGTTCCTTTCACTGTAATAAAAAAATACTTCTCCATCAACAGTATATTTTCCACTTGGGTATGTAACCGCGTCGCCCGTATAAAATATCCAATTGGCGGAAAGTATCCATTTCTTATTCAACTGGTACATGCCTACGATGGCTATATCGTGTGTTCTATCCTGGCGCGCATTGTACCAATCACCATTATTGATCCCGTCAATTTTTCTTTCCGTTTTAGAAAGTGTATAGCTTATCCAGCCGTTGAATTTGCCCGATTTCTTTTTCAGAAGCCATTCAATACCATAGGCACGGCCTTTACCAAACAGCAATTGCGTTTCTATCGCATCGTTTGTAAATACCTCGGCGCCGTTTCGGTAATCAACCTGGTTCTGCATCGTTTTATAATATGTTTCTACCGTAAGCTCATATTGCGCGTCCTTAATATTTTTGTAATACCCAATGGCCAGTTGGTCTGCTATTTCGGGTTGAATGATATTAGTACTGGCGATCCATTTGTCTGTGGGAGAAGAGGAGGTCGAGTTAGAAATAAGATGCAAATTCTGCGTATTACGAACGTAAGATGCCTTCAACGCCGATGTATTGTTCAACTGATAACTGACCGATACACGCGGTTCGGGGTTTAGATAGGTTTTGATCACTTCTCCACTTCGATACTTTAAAGTGTCAATCACTTTCCCGTCACTATTTAAAGTGTAGTAGTCACCCTTTCCAAGAATTGTAAACGCAGAAACTCGCAAGCCATAAGAAATTCCCAGTCTTTCAGTTGCCTTCCAGTTATTGCTGAAATAAAAAGCGTTTTCAAGGGAGTAGCGGTCAGGCAAACCTTGCGATATGCTTCCCTGATTGCTGGTGACAGATATTTCACCGGGCTTTATTGTATGATAAATGGAATTGATTCCAATGTTTATAGTGTTGGTGGCATTTATGTACCACTGAAGTTCTTCTTTTACATTCCAATCCCTGATCTGTGACAATATCTGGTAATCCGTGGATTCGGAGTTGATAGTTATTTTGTAATCATAGTTACTGAATATCAGGGAAGTGTTTGAGAATAGCTTTTTATTAAAAATGTGATTCCATCGCAGGGTACCGGTTGAATTACCCCAATTGATACCTGCAAGTTTGTCCTGGCTTAGCACATCTCTTCCAAAATAACCCGATAAATATAGTCGGTCCTTTTCGCCCAGAATGACATTTGCTTTTGCATTCAGGTCATAAAAATATAGCCGGGATTTACGCAGGGAAGAATCACCTAATAATTTAAGAAAAAGATCTGCATAGGTTCTGCGGCCTGATAATAAAAAGGAAGACTTCTCTTTTTGCAACGGGCCTTCTATGCTCAGCCGCGATGAAATAAGACCGATCCCCCCGCTCACTGCGAAATCCTGGTTATTACCATCGTTCATTTTAATATCAACCACGGAGGACAGTCTGCCCCCGTATTGAGCCGGCATTCCGCCTTTGTACAAGGTCACATTCTTGATCGCATCGGAATTGAAAGTGGAAAAGAACCCCAGTAAATGAGATGCGTTGTATACGGGCGCTTCGTCCAGTAGGATCAGATTCTGATCGGCGGCGCCTCCCCGCACATAAAACCCACTGTTTCCCTCTCCTGCCGATTTAACGCCTGGCAAAAGTTGAATGGTTTTCATGACATCTCTTTCGCCGAATAATACAGGTATGTTTTTTATCTCCTGCACATTGATCCTTTCGACGCTCATTTGCGGGTTTCTTAAACTTCTGCCAGGTGCCGCTGCTGTAACCGTCACTACTTCGAGATCTTTGGCTTCTTCTCCCATTGAAATATCGAGCCGGATATTTTTATTCAATACAATTTGTTCCTGTCTTGTTTTCATTCCAATAGCCGATATTAAAACAGAATAATTTCCTTCCGGAAGAGTGAGAGAATAAAATCCATATTCATTACTGAGCGTTCCCGATGAGGTGCCCCAAACTGCTACAGTGGCTCCTATCAATGTTTCGCCGGTTGTTCCGGATTTAATAGTTCCGTGAAGAGAATATTTCATATTGCCACTACTTTCATTATTTCCGTTATTTCCGGAAACAGGCGTGTATTTTTTTCCGACAGATTTTTTAATAAGAATATTTCCTTCAACCTGCTTGTATTCGAGGCTTCTCCCTGCAAATATTTTTTCAAGGATTTTATTAAGAGGCTGATCGACCGCATCGATACTGAAATGAAATTGACTTTCGATATCTTCAGCATTTGCTACAAATTTAAAAGTCGTGAGCTTTTCGATTTGCCTTATCACTTCTTTTAATGAAACGTCTTTTAATTGAAGGCTGATCCTGGTATTTTCCAGTCGTTGCGCCATGGCGTGGAAAGGAAATGAAAAAATAAAAATGAAAAGAACAAGGGTGAAGAAAATCTTTTGCATCATTGATTTGTTAAACGGGTTAAATAGATAGCAGATTAGTGACAACCATTGCCTGTGATCGTAACGATACTTCGGTCTCTATTGAAGACATATTCTATGTTGGTTATATTAGCCAGCATCGACAAAAGGTTTTCTATTGTAGTGGTATTTCCGACCGACATATAATACCGGCAGTCAGATATTGCGGCATTTTCAAACACCACTTTTATACCGTACCAGCCTTCGAGTACAGCCGCTATTTCGGCAAAAGTTTCTCCCTGGAATTGTAACATTCCATTTTTCCAGGCAAGAACAACGTTTATATCTATGGGAGCTGTTTTGGCTATTTGGTTTTTTCGGTGGAACTGCAATTGATCTGAAGGCAATAATACGGCGAGTTGTTTCGAATTATTCTCCACTCTTACTTTTCCACTGATGACAGAAACACTGGTTTGAGTTCCTGATTTATATGCTTTGATATCGAACGAGGTACCGAGAACGGTTGTCTTGATGCCACCTGCATCAACCTTAAATGGATGGTTCGCATCATGTGTCACTTCGAAGTACGCCTCGCCATCCAGGATCACTTCACGATCGGCTTTAAACCGGGTAAGGTACCGCAAAGTGGTTGATGCGTTTAACCAGACTTTACTACTGTCTGGCAACCTGACCAATTGTACTTTTCCAGAAGGGTTTATTACAGTGGTATAACTGTTTGGAATGGGCTGAAAATAATAGCGTATGATAAAAGCGGCCCCGAGAAATACAAGTACAACAGCAGCGGCTCTCAGCCATGAAAAACGAATTATTCTGCCGCGTTTCGGAATGATTTCGTTTTGCAAACGCTCAAGCATTCGGTGATGCAATTTTGCTTTTACGCCAGGATCTCCAGATGGCCATGACACTTGATCAATGTGAGAAAGCCGGTACCATTCCATTAATTGCTGAACTTCCTTGTCGGTGGCGGTTGCATCCGCATATTTCCGGATCAGCTCTTCTACATATTGCTCGGTCATACAACTAAGTACCATTGAACGACCAATACCCTAAATAAAAAAAGATTTTATTTTTCCAAGAGTATTTCGAAGAGCGCGGATGGCCTTAGTCATATGGTATTCAACAGCTTTTGGGGAGAGACCCATTTTCGTTCCTATTTCAGCTACCGATAGTTCTGCCACACGGCTGTAAGTAAAAACCAGACGTGTTTTTTCAGGTAATTCTTCAACTACGCCATGAAGGTATTCTTGTAGCAAGCGGGCATCAAGTCTGTCTTCTATTCCGGAGAGGTATTCATCCGTTCCTTTTCCTGCTAACAATTCCCTGCGCTTTTTATCACGGGCAATTGTTTTAAACACAGCGAATTTGACTGCAGTGGCTAAGTATGCAGACAGCGAATGAATTTCAAGGGCAGCCTTTCTTGTCCACAGGCTTAGCATCACTTCGTGAACAATATCTTCTGCCATCTGTTTATCACGGGTGTGATAATACCCGATTGCAAGAAGTTTTTCCCAGAACCGATTATAGATTTCAGTGAAGGCAAATTCATCACCAGATCGAAGGCACTTCACCAACTCATCTTCAGGAAGTATATTGTAATCTGGCATCTTTTACGGCGGGCAAAGATACAGCATACCGAAATTCAAGTTTTTGCCGCCTATCAAACTGGCTAACGCAGGCTATAAATAAGCATAAAGTAAAATGTATCACGGTAATTTATACTTAGCGAAAAAAGACCAGATGGAATCATTTACATGAAAGCTTGTACCCCACTCATGACCCTTGCCAGTTAATTCAATGTGCCTGACCGTATGCCCTTCCTTCGTGTATTTTTGTACATTCTCCTGCGCAAATGCTATCCGTGATAATTCGTGTAATTCGTGGCAAAAAAACCTTCAATTTGAAGCGCAATGATATTTTAGAGTTTTCAAAAAATTTTAGATCGTTGGACTTTACCCAAGACCGGATTTTGACTCTCATTTTGGGAAATCCCCGGCTTTTAAAATTTAGCCAAATGGTTGCTTATCACATTTTTAGCAAGCGGTCCGAAACTTGGGTTGTATAGAGTACCCTAAATACTTGTATACTATGAACAATTCATTTCCAATACCAAACAGAAGATTTCTCCTAGCGGGGATTGCCTTACTGATTGCAATTCTTTTCACTATTGAAAGCCGCGCACAATGTGATGCCCCGACCCTGAAGTTTCATAGCCCAGTTCTTTTAACCGGAACTGATGGCCAACAGGGAGCAGTTTACCTTTTTCAAAACGTGATCCCAGGTGTTGATGCGCATATAGAGATAATGGGATTATATGGCGGAGCAACTTTATATAATATTGATGACAGTACAGGCATCGGCTATTATGACGCTTTTCAACCCTATGTGGGTGCAGCAGCCAATGATACTTCGTATATCGATTGGAAAATTTCCTTTAAGGTTTCAGGCACCGAAAATGATACAATGCTGGCCTGCCTCGCAGTAACAGGAGTAGACGTAGACGGGGACGGCGCTTATCTGCAGGAATTTATTGAAGCAGCCACTCCCGGCAGTATTGCGGTAGATCCATTCACTATTTTGCATGTAAGTTTTGACGGAGTAAGAAGTAAAGCGGTTTCAACAATCTCTAATATTCCTTTGATCGATACGAACCATCTGGAAGCGATGTTCCAAATGAACTTCATGAATATTTCAACTTTGCTTTACCGTAATGGTGCCATTTCAACTTATGGCGCCGAGGAGATCAGGCAAACCTGTATCTATTTTAAACCATTTTTTCAAACATACACGTTGTTGCCCGTAAAGATCTTATCATTTACCGCTAAACCTGCCGGTGAATTTACCAGGATTGAATGGTCGGCAAGTAATGAAGATGATATCCGAAATTATACTGTAGAGAAAAGTTTAGACGGGAGAACCTGGAAAGATTTACAAACCCTGCATCCTGGAAGTTCAACGACAATCAATAACTACACCATTACCGACGTTGAACAAAACAGCGGGAACAGCTATTACCGCCTCAAGCAAACGAACACAAGAGGATTGGTCAGGTACTCGAAAATTATCCGGCTCAACAGTCCGAATTCCGCTCAAAAAAGCATTACGCATAACACACTTGTAAAAAATACCATCAATTTTCAGATATACGGAACCACCAGTGATGAATACAGTGTGGAGTATTACACCACTGCGGGTTCAAAGATAAAGCAGGACAAATTTCAGATCCATCCGGGCATTAACTATGCAAACGTTCAAATAGGATCGGAAATGTCACCGGGCTTTTATTTCTTTGTAATGAAAAACAACAAGGGACAAAAAGTGTACAGTTCCAGGTTGATGAAAAATTAATATTTATTTAATCTGAAATACTTAGACAGAAGACCAATAACTGGGAAGCTGATGAACCCAAGAAAACCAGTGAATGGGTTTTAAGAAGTTAAATCACTATAAGTCCCGGGCAAAATCAATTTCCCAGGCAATGCGTTTTTTAGGAGGATTAGAGTCAATTAGAATCCTGACGTTGACCGCTTCCCATAGTTCCTTTTGACTCGTTGGTACTTTCGGGCAAATCTTCTTTGGTTAATTGCTGATGCTGATTTACTTTTTTTTGATCAGGTTGTTCGGGAGCATTTCGTTCCTGATTTGAATCGGTATTTCTTGCCCCGGAATCTTTTTTTTGATCTTTGTCCATACAGAAAGATTAAAGTTTAAAACCCATATAGCTTAATACATCGATCGCTTCATCCGTTGCCTGTGCCTGTGGATTCGTTATCTGATCTGAAGCTCCATTTGCCTGTTGATTGCTGGCCGTCAATTGTACTTCGGGCTTTGATGAATTTTCCTGAGACAATTTGCGTTTCAGGTTTCTACGGTTTGATTTCTCCTGCATACTTCAAAATGTTTTACATAAAGTAATAAGAAATATTTGTAAAATCTAATACCCATGAGGTTAACAGGTTTTATTACCAAATTATTGTGGAAAAACCGAAAAACCAGGAAATACTGAGGATGGGATTCTACAGAAATATTAGGTCCGGACTTTTTATTGAGGTTTTGTAACCACCAAAATATCCGCCTGTTCAGACCTGGACAGGCTATTATACCACGAAATGATCGACGGAGCCTGCTGCTTACTGGTAGGCACAAAGCTGTCGTAATATTTTTCGAGCGATTGCAAACTTTTGGAGGGCAGATAGAATTTGTTGCCCCGCTCCTCAAGTTTATACAACGAATTTAATTGATCATATTCAGGGTGCAGATTAATTGAACTTTTCATAATCACATTTTTCTACGTTATTATTGCTAATATCCCGCCAAAGGCGGAAGATAACATCTTAAAGGCAATCTGAATTATGTTTTAGTTGCATCCGGTTAATATTTTAATTCTATGTTGAAGAAATTCCTCATTATGATAAGGTTCCTCTGTATTCTGTTACTTTATGTGTATTAGACTCCGGTGAGATCCTATATAAAAAATATCATCTCTATCCTTAGTCAGACTGAAAGGAAAAAGTTAGGCCTTTATATTTTTCTTGATATAATTATTAGTATTGCTGACACTGCTTTTCTTGCCTTTTTGCTTTTTGTAGTTCACTTTTACATACAACCGGAAGGAACAACCAGGTATAATTTTTTGCCTTCCTGGCTGCACGATAATGATTCCCTGTTCCTTGTCAGCTCATTGGTCATTCTTTTTAGTATAAAAAATCTGGCGGGCTTTTTAATTTACCGCGCAGAATGTAAATTTATCGGCCATGTTGCCACCCGGCTTTCACAAGCTAAATTGCTGCAATACCTCGATGGGAAATTTGAGGACTATGTAAATACCGATTCTTCCGTTCATATACGTAGAATATGCTTTCAGCCATTTGAATTCTGTCAATATATTCTTTCGGGCATCTTGCAAATTTTTACTCAATTATTTCTGATAACGCTAACAATCATTGCCATTCTTTTGTTCAATGCAAAACTGTTTCTGTTATTGATTTGTATCTTATTACCGCCTGTTGTTATTGTATTTTACTTTATTAAAAAAAGACTCACTGCTACTAAACTTCAGATGCAATCGAGTAACGAAAGATCGTTCCAATATGTTCTGGATGCGCTCAAAGGATATGTTGAGGGGAATATCTATAATAGGACCGATTTTTTTCTGCAGCGCTTTATCACCCACAGACGCAGGTTCAGTAAGTACTTATTTGATTCACTCAGTATGCAGAACATGCCTTCCCGGGTTATTGAGATATTTGCGGTGACGGGATTATTTATGCTGATTGTTATTGCAAAATGGTCGGGTAACAATAATAGTTCCGCATTTATAATCATCGGGGCGTTCATGGCGGCTGCCTATAAGATCATACCTGGTATTGTAAAAGTGATCAATTTAACCGGGCAGATCAAAGCGTATGAAATTTCGGTAGAGGACCTTAGCTGGGTAGGCCACGAAAGAAAGACAATTAACGAAAAGTCAAGAGCTGATGCTATTGATTCGATAATATTCCGGGATATAAGTTTCTATCATGCGGAATTGCCTGTGCTCAATAATTTTGATCTTTCCATAAGCAAGGGTGAACTGGTTGGCATCAGCGGCAGGTCAGGCAGGGGAAAAACAACTATTTTGAATCTGCTGTTGGGTTTTCTTGCTCCACAAAAAGGTCAGATACTGGTGAACGGGATTGTAATGGAGAATGAAAGTTTAAAAAAGTATTGGCCACTTATTTCCTACGTGCGACAACAACCCTTTCTTATTCACGATACCATTTTAAAGAATATAACCCTTGATGAGACAGGATACGACATGGATAAACTGGAATTTGCATTGAAAATATCAGGATTGGATGATTTTATTTCAAGCCTCCCTGAAAAACTCGAAAAAGTAATAACAGAGAATGGAAAGAATATCAGTGGAGGGCAGCAGCAACGTATTGCATTGGCAAGAGCATTGTACAAAGATGCGGTAGTTATTTTGCTTGATGAGCCTTTTAACGAATTGGATGAAGCATCAGAAATTATCCTGCTGGAACATTTCAGAAAACTGGCTGAAACCGGGAGGTTGGTGATCATGATCACGCACGACACCAGAAGTCTTTCATATTGTCATAAAATCATTTCGCTGAATGAACAATAAGGAAAACTCCTTTGTTATTCTTACGCCAGGCTTTCCTTCTTCAGAAGCCGATAGTACCTGTTTACCCATGCATCAGCATTTTATAAGATGTTTGAAAAGCTTGTATCCGGAACTGAATGTAATTGTATTGAGTTTTCAATACCCCTACCGTACCGGAAACTATAAATGGTTCGACACAACAGTGATCGGCTTTAACGGGCAAAATAAAGGAGGAATTGCAAAATTATTAATTAGAAAAAAAGTGTATGCTGCATTAAAAAAGATCATGAATGAGAGTGCAATCACAGGGTTGCTCAGTTTCTGGTATGGCGAGTGTGCCCTTGTTGGCAAAAAATTCGGACGCAGGAATAAAATCGCGCATTGCTGCTGGCTACTCGGCCAGGATGCAAAAAAAGCAAATAAATATCCAGCCAGGACATCGCTGAAAGAGAATGAACTGGTGGCATTATCAGATTTTTTACAGGACGAGTTTGAACGTAACCACGGTACCAGGCCTGGCTTTGTGATTCCGCACGGCAACAATATGATGCAGGCTTTTGTTCTGCAAGCAGAAAAAGACATTGATATTCTGGCAGCAGGATCGCTGATTCCGTTGAAGCAATATGATATTTTTATTGAAGTGGTTGCAGAGATAAAGAGGTCATTGCCGCTGGTAAGATGCCTGCTGGTCGGCGATGGCCCTGAAAAGGAGAAATTGCAGCAACTCATTGAAAATGCCGGGCTCAGGGATATGATCACCCTTACCGGCGAACTACCGCATGACGCCGTTTTGCAACTAATGCAAAGAACAAAGATATTTTTGCACCCTTCATCGTATGAAGGATTGTCCGGCGTTTGCCTTGAAGCTTTAAGCATGGGTTGCCATGTGATCAGCTTCACAAAACCAATGCATGAAAGTATTAAGCAATGGAATATTACTGCATCGAAAGACGAGATGAGCAGCAAGGCGGCAGAGATTTTGCAGAATAACGATACCGTTTATGAACGGCAGGTTGTGTTTAAAATGGAAGATACCGTTAGAAAGATGATGGATCTGTTCAAATGAGTGCGTTGATATAATCAATACAATAACGATAGTCAAGTGTGTTTAAATATTCAATTTTTAATGCCCAAATAATAAATAATTGGAATTTCTTATACTTGAAACCGGGAGTCAAATATTTCGATTTATTGTTGTCCGGTTGATAGCTATTCTAATCTTTGTGTTCGTTGTGTCTTCTCGTCGTGTGACTGGGTTAGCATTATGTGTGGGGAGTGAAGGGGTGACCAAAGGCACGACGAGTATAAACAACGAACAC
>JACMLY010000011.1 GCA_014379345.1 Chitinophagaceae bacterium | reverse complement strand
TTGCCCTGGCAATTGGTTTAGCAAAGACCAGCAGTTGTGCAAGATATTCGTCATCCAGGTCAAACAACTTATCAGTTTCGGTTTTGGGAACAACCAATGTGTGTCCCGGAACCAACGGTGAAATATCCAGGAAGGCAAAGAATAAGTCGTTCTCTGCGATTTTATATGATGGGATTTCTCCGGAAATAATTTGTGAAAAAAGGCTCATAAATTCGGCGTTTATATCTGAAATTTCTTGTTCAGGACGAAAACGAGATTAGTAGAATTTTTTGGACGAGCAATTAGTGAAACAGATATAGATAGTAGTGAAACAAATATTGGCAGGCAAGGCATTTATCTAACAGACTGTATTTTGACTCAATATCTTTGATAGACGAATAACCTTGCACTAAGGTTTTAAGCCAATATGTTTCGATGAATTTAGTTACACGAATATATCTTCGATCTTGAACTTCAGCATTCCGGCGGGAACCTCCACGTCAACTACGTCGCCGGCTTCTTTGCCAAGCAGGCCCCGCCCGATAGGAGAGGTGATAGAAATTTTTGATTGCTTCAAGTCAGCTTCCATTTCAGAGACGATCTGGTATGTCACCTGCTTTTTTGTTTTCATGTTGGTGATTTTCACCTTGGTCATTATAGAAACCTTGCTTGTATCTACATTTTCAGCAATTAACACCCTGGCACTGGCATAGTCAGCTTCCATCTTTTTTATTCTTGCTTCCAACAGACCCTGGGATTCCTTAGCCGCATCATATTCTGCATTTTCCTTGAGATCTCCCTTTTCACGGGCTTCGGCGATAGCGGCAGCAGCGGCTGGACGAGCCACTGTTCTCATCTTTAACAGGTCGTCCTTCATTTGTTCAAGTGTTTCTTTTGAAACGTATAAAACACTGCTCATTTTAACCTCCTTGGTTTTACGGCAGAGTTTACCTGTAGATAGTTAATGGCAAGCTCTTCCGGTATTAAAAAAAAGAACAACGCCCCAGTTTAGCTGAAGCGTTGCATTATTTATGACGACAAAAATAGCCTTTTTTTTCTATTTAACGCGCATTGAATTATTAAAAAATAAATTCAGGAAATACCCAGTTTCCTTAAAATAAACTCCGACATTTTGTAAAAAGCCTCATGGCTATAACCTGCAATATGTGGAGTAATAGTGACCGCGGGATGGTCAAGAAGCCTGTCAAGTTCATCTTTTTCCGCGGGAGAATACGTTTCAAGCTTTTCATTTTCAAGCACATCGAGTCCTGCCCCTGAGATCTTATTGGATTCCAGCGCACGGATTATAGCCCCTGTATCATGCACCTTCCCACGGCAGGTGTTTAACAACACCGGTCGTTGTTGCAGGCTATTAAAAAAATCATCATTGGCGTAATGGAAGGTTTCCGCAGTGAGCGGTAGATGAAAACTAACCACATCCGCATAGCGGGCTATCTGTTCAGGATTGGCTTCCCGCACATAATCATGAGCGAATCCAAATCTGTATTTATCATGAGCCAACACGGTAACACTAAATGGAGCCAATAGACTGGCGAAAGCACTGCCGGTATGCCCGTACCCGATTATCCCGACCGTTTTACCCGAAAGCTCGGTACCGCGATTTGCCGCCCTTATCCATTTGCCCTCTCTTATCTCCTTGTTACTGCTGTTTATTTTGTTCATAATACCCAATAATAACCCAAGGGCGTGTTCACCAACCGCCAGGCAATTGCCTTCCGGACTGCTAACACAGACGATCCCTTTTTCGGCAGCATAAACCGTATCGATGAGTTCCATACCGCTGCCTAGGCGACCGATCCATTTGAGCTGCCGTGCCCTGTCGATCATATTTTTATCGATCTTCAGCCTGGTAGTCACAATCAGGCCGGTAACGTCCTGTATTTCATTTTCAAGTTCGCTGTACGTGATCGAATTATTTACGATAACAGTAAACCCTTTTTCAATTAGCTTATTTTCGAGATTTGGGTGAGAACTGGCAGTAATAATTACTTTTTGCACCTGTTATTTCAATTTAAAAGTTAATGCTGCAAAATCAGCTACACTAAGTTGTTCAGCCCGTTTATCAAAAATGGGATCAGATAATATTTCCGCATCAAACAATGCCTTCACAGCGTTTCGCAAAGTCTTACGCCTTTGGCTAAACGCAGTTTTAACTACCACAAAAAATGAACGTTCAGATTTCATTGCAACCGGTTCTGTTAGAGGAACAAGCCTGATCACTGCACTTTTTACTTTTGGCGGAGGTGTAAAACTATTTTCATCTACCTCAAACAAATATTCTACAGTATAAAACCCCTGCATAAGAACACTCGTTACTCCATATACTTTTGAACCAGGTCCCGAAGCAATACGCTGCGCAACTTCTTTCTGAAACATCCCGATTACACATTCAACATCTTCCTTCCAGTCGAGCACCTTAAAAAGAATTTGAGATGAGATATTGTAAGGAAAGTTCCCGATAACAGTAAAGGGTGCGTCGAAAGGCTGATTAATATCCAGGAAGCTTTCATGAATGATCTTGCCCTTTAATACGGGGTAAGTCTTTTCAAGCCACTGCACTTTTTCATCATCTATTTCGACACATTTGAGATCAATGCCGGGAACTTCGAGGAGGTATTTGGTTAATGCCGCACCGCCCGGCCCAACTTCTACCAGCCGTGCAAACGGCTTTTCAAGCAGGGTCTGTACAATTTTCCGGCTGATATTTTCATCTTTCAGAAAATGCTGACCAAGTGATTTTTTTAGTGTGTACATAAATTAAGATGACAAAAATACCGATAAACATCTGCGTTTCCTCAAATGCCATCTTTACCCT
>JACMLY010000110.1 GCA_014379345.1 Chitinophagaceae bacterium | reverse complement strand
TAGTTCACAATGTGGTGGTACATTACATTTAAGATTTAAAGTTGCGCTGGTTTGAAAGCTTTATTTTAATTATACTTTTTTGTTGGGCAAACTTTAAACCTTAAACTTTAAACCTTAAACCCTTCCCAGATATTTTGGCAACTTTAACCACCCCTATAGGCACATTCGTGCGCGATATCAAAGAACTGTAAAGGTTAAAGAAGCGATTCTTAACGACCCCCATTTTAGTCCACAATGTGGTGGTACATTACATTTAAGGTTTAAAGTTACGCTGGTTTAAAAGCTTTATTTTAATTATACTTTTTTTGTTGGGCAAACTTTAAACCTTAAACTTGAAACTTTAAACCCTTCCCATGTGGCAGCAATTGTTAGTTGAATTACAACAAGGAAATACAAGGTCTCTGGCCAGGTGTATTTCATTAATAGAAAATGAAGCGGAGGGCTATGAACAATTAATGAAGTCACTCCAGTTAGATCATTCTTCCAAAGTAATTGGCATAACCGGGCCTCCCGGTGCAGGAAAAAGTACGCTGGTAGATTCCCTGACAGGTGAACTGGTTAGCGGCAATTACCGGGTGGGTATTCTATGTGTTGACCCTTCGTCGCCTTTCAATTTTGGTGCTTTGCTGGGAGATAGGATCCGTATGAGCGATTGGTATAATCATCCGAATGTTTTCATCCGTTCGCTGGCTACCCGTGGAGCACTGGGCGGACTTCATCCAAAGATTATCGAGATCACCGATCTTTTAAAGCAGGCAAACTTTGATTATATTATCGTGGAGACCGTTGGCGTAGGGCAAAGCGAAGTTGAGATTGCAGGTCTTGCCGATACCACCGTAGTGGTATTGGTTCCGGAAGGCGGTGATGAGATCCAGACGATGAAGGCAGGGTTGATGGAGATTGCCGATATATTCGTGGTAAACAAGAGCGATCGGCCGGGAGCTGATCGGTTTGTACATAATCTCAACCTCATGTTATCGCCGTCAATAAAAAAAGAACATGCTGAAATTCCGATCATAAAAACAGTAGCCTCCGAAAAAACGGGTATCCATGAATTGGTATCAAGTATTCAAAAATCACTAGCAGAACAAAAAGGAAATGATAAAAAATATTGGTTGCTAACCGAACAGGCATTTCATCTTATCCAAAATAAAAAAATGAAAAACATCAGTAAGAATAAGTTAAAGGAGATGATAGAAAAATCGATGCAGCAGGGAGATTTTAATATGTATCATTTTATAGAGCAACATATATGATCATCGCGTTCGCGATGCCTGCCTTACCCGATACGTTATTCATCGCGATTATTTTTCCACCAGCGATAACCTATAAACCCAACGATCAGCAGGGGAGCCGCGGCCAGATATAGAATTCCTGCGTTTAAGCCCCTGCCTGTTTTTTCACCCAATTGCTGGGCAGTCTTGGTGCATATCGAACATTGGGAACTTGATTGTTTTGCTATCAGGATCAGTGAAAAAATAAAGACGAATATCAGCCACACCTTTTTCATTTCTTTCAACTTTGTGCAAAAGTAAAACGAAATGACTAATAAAGCATTTTTGGAATCAGAAAAGGGATGACATCCCTAGAATTGCATGAATATTTACAATCATAAGCAAGGATGTCATTCCTTAATCGAAAAAAGCCTCCTGAACAGGAGGCTCTTTTTACAAAACTCAACAATTAAAAAGCTGGGTCCGGTGGGGTATTCGGGTTATTATCTCTTTCCCGGAAGGGGTACGGAAAAAAGTTTCTTCTTCTCTCTGTCGTTGGCCTTCCAAAACGCCGCATGTCTTCAAGACTTAATCCCGACATAAATAATTCGATCCTGCGCTGGCGGTAAATTTCAAGTAAGATATCCGCCTGCGTCATCGGTCCGGCATACGCGGGAAGATTTGCACCCACTCCAAATGGATCATCCGCAGGTTTTTTAGTAAGAATTTTATTCAGCTCTACCACCGCCTGGGGCAATTGGTTCAACCTGGCATATGCTTCGGCCCTGATAAGTATCATTTCTCCCGGCAGATAAGCGGGAAATGCTGCAGTGGTTGTTCCACCAAAACCTTTCACGCGGAAACGCGGAGCAGTGGCATTGGTTGAAATATAGAACGGAACACGTTGATCAGCGATGTTTGGTTGCACAGCCGCCGGCAATCCCATGACCGAATCAATGACTGCATAAACATTATTTGTTGATGTCACTGTTTCAAAAATCGGGTTGAGGTTTATGGCATCATAGTTTAATGTAGATCTCTTCGTAAGATCGACGGCACTGGTTGAAGTCAGTGCCTGAAGATGATTGCCAGTGAATAAAGAATATCTCGCCTTTAAGGCATTTAGAGTATTTACGATATCAACTCCTGCAGGGATGCTGGAGAGAAATGCGGCGCTGGGAAGCGCTACGTTCAGGGCAGCAATCGCTTCATCAATAACGGCAATCGCTTTATTAAAACCCTCAGTGCGGTTGACGAAAGTGATGTTGGCACCGACCCCCGCGGGTATTTGTTCCCAAAACATAGCCATATTACCGATCGACAAGGCTTTAAAAATGGACACATATCCAATCAGTCCCCCGGCAAAAGGCTTGTCGGCAAGATTTTTTGCATTACTGATCACCAGATCAGCATCATAAATGATCTTGTTGCTACTGGTCCATAGTCCACCTAAAATAGTATTGGTGCCATCAACCGATCCACCACCCAGGAAAAGCTGGTATTCAGCGGTATTTCCCTGGTTAAGAATGGAAACCTGGTTGGTCAGAAATGCATCTGCTGTAATGAGATTGTACAATGAACTGGCTCTACCTGCACTGTATACACGCTGTAAGCCTGTAGCAACGCCGGTCAACCCCTTAGGGGAACTGAACACCTGTTGATCGGTAGCGGCCGATGGGTTAATGTAATTTTTCTTACAGCTGTTGGTACCAACAATAATTAAAGCCAGTAAATATTTTAATGAGTTGCTTATAATATGCTTTTTCATTTCGTTTGATTTAGAAGTTAGAATTTAGCTGCCACTCCAAAGCTGAATGTTCTCGGGATCGGAACGGCACCAAAATCAATACCGCGGAGAATCGTACTTTGTCCGCCTGCATTCACTTCAGGATCATATCCCTTGTAATCATCCCAGGAAAATAAATTACGTCCGCTCAAGCTGAGGGTTACATCATTAATGCCTTTGATTTTTCCAAGGCTGTAACTCAGTGAGATCTCGCGCAGCTTCACAAATGAACCGTCATCAATCCTCCATTCTTCTATCTGGTAAACACTATTAACATAACCCCTGGGCAATTCTCCCTTATGCTCCTGTTCCGCAACCACACCATTTCCTACTCCCTGCCTTGTTCTGAAATCAGCATTAAAAACATCAACTCCCTGTACTGCGTCGAACTGTATGCGGAGATTGAAATTCTTGAAGCCTACTTCATTCACCAATGAGGCAGTATAATCCGGATTTGGGTCGCCGATAATCTTTCTCAATGTAGTTCCCGATGGAATGCCATTGACATCACGCTGGGTGGTATATACCAATGCGCTGGTTTGTGTTCCTTTTTCGATCTGTGGAAGTCCAATAGTATTCTTGACCTGATTGCCACTTGCATCAAGGGCAAAGAAAGTTCCGTAAAATATGCCGATGGGCTGCCCTTCAAGGATCGCAATCGGTGCCCCTGCATTCGTGCTGAGCAATGTTAAGGCCTGGCCGATCTTTAAAGCTTTATTGCGGTTCCTGTTAAAAATACCTGTAATGTCCCAGCGCACTGTCTTGTTACGAACCGGTGCAATATTCAGTACTATTTCAATTCCCTTATTTTCCAAAGAACCGAAATTGTCGAGTAAACTGGAAAACCCATTAGTAGGTGCTATCTGCCTGTTAATTAAAAGATCTTCTACTCGTTTTTTGTACCAGTTGAACTGCAGGCCTATGCGACTATTCATGAACGACATATCGGCTCCGATCTCTAATTCCTTTTGACGTTCGGGTTTCACATTTTCATTGGCAAGCACAGAACTCGACACCAGGGAAGTTCGTCCAAGGTAGGCATTGGTACTGTATGCATTAAAACGCTGATAGGCTCCGATGCCTGTGAGGTTTCCCGATTCACCATAGGCAGCCCGGAGTTTTAATAAGTTCCACCAGCTTAAGGATTGTTGCCAGAATTCGGATTCTGATAATACATAACTGCCGCTGGCTTTGTAATACACCTGGTTACGCTGATTTTCACCAAAAACGGAAGATCCATCTACCCTTACAGCTCCTGTGATAAACAATTGGTTTTTAAACCTGAAATTTTGTTGAACATATGCTCCTGAAACCGATAATTCGCTGCGCTCATCAACAGATGGCAAAGCGGTACTGGCACCGTTAACTGTTTCTACAAATGGTGCCAAGCCTCTACCCTGTAACAATGAATACCTGTTCTTTTCGTATTGCAGTGAATACCCCACCTGGGTCGTAGAACCTACGACCGGGCTTATATCGAACTGGTAAGTTCCATTCAGTTCGTGATTGATCTGAAAAAAAACATCATTACCTGTGCCGGCATATCCGTTCAAGGTAGGATCGAGTGCTGCCCCACCACCCCAGAATCCTGTGCTCACATTATATGCGAACGGAGGAATAAAAGAGGTACCATTCTGATTATAGTTATCTATGCCTAAAGTATAATCAAAAGTCAATCCTTTAAGAGGTTTAAGCTTCATTCCCACATTCGCCAGTATGCGATTTGTTTCCTGACGCTGCTTAATATCTTCTATTACCGATACAGGATTCACACGCCCTCGTTCACCTACAGCCTTTATATTTCCCAACGCATCCCTGGTAAACAAATCATGGAAATTCCCAATGATCGTTACTGAATTCATTGGAGAGAAAAACGAATTTCCATCTGGCTTTTCGTCCGCTGCACTATTGATATAATTTAACCCAAGGTTAAAGGAAAGATATTTATTTAATGTCTGTTCGATGTTTGCCCTGAAACTATACCTGCGGAAATCCGTATTCTTCACAATGCCTTCATTAAAGAAATAAGAACCGGATAGATAATATTTGGTTTTATCAGTTCCTCCTGATACAGACACGTTGTTATCGGTACCTATCGCAGTTCTGAAAATATAATCCTGGTAGTCATACCGGGTAACAGCAGTTGTATTTGTTGGTAATACCGCCGGGGTACCCAGGGTTGAAATAATATCTTGTGTAAAAACATCAATAGAGCCACCAAATTTAGTGGGAGCCATATTCACATCCAGCTTCTTCCGTAGTTTGCTAACCATAACACTCGAAGAAAAATTTACCCGGGGAGCTCCGGATACACCGCGCTTTGTAAAAATCTGGATCACGCCGGCATTTGCCCGGGATCCATAAATGGCAGATGCTGCAGCGCCGTTGAGTACTTCGATACGTTCAATATCTGCAGGGTTAATATCTACTAACCGGTTCTGGCCGATCGATCCAACAAAACTGGTACCGTCATAACCGCTTTGCGTGTTGGTAACCCTGTTGGTGGCATTGTTCACAATAATGCCATCTACTATGTATAAGGGATCCGATCCACTCGATATAGAACTGATGCCACGTAACCTTACCGAAATTCCTCCTGCAGGATCGCCGGAATTCTGGGTGATCTGTGCGCCGGCAGTTTTTCCCTGCAGGGCCGCCAGCACATTTCCCGTTGCTCCCTTTGTGAGTTGATCACCTTTAATGGTGCTTATATAACTGCCCAATTGTTTGCGCGTAGTGCCAGCCGAGGTACCGGTCACAATAATTTCATCTAATCCCAGAGCATCTTCACTCAATTGCGCAGCGACGGAATAAGTAGAGGCAGTGCCTATTTTTAATGCAACTTCCCTGGAAGAAAAACCGATACCGGAAAAATCAAGAAGATAATCGCCGGTTTTTAATGCAGCTGAAAATGAATAGTTTCCTGATGCGTCGGTTGCTCCACCAAAAGAACTATTTCGAATAACAATTGAAATGCCCGGTAAGCCGATGCCGCCGCGATCCGTTACTTTTCCCGAAACAGTTACTTGGGCAAGGGACCATGCAGCCAATAAATTGCAAAACAGAAAAAAGAACATTTTTCTTTTGTGCAATCTGATAGGTTTAAAGAGTTGCATAATGCAGTTTTTAGTGGTTGTTAAAAAACATATTTTATTTTGCTATCATTTCCAACGTTGACCCTTACAGGTAATGTTTGCATTCCATTCTCATACGGCCTGTCAATGAGTACATCTAATATTTGTTTTGCTGAGGGTACGGAAAAATGCGGGTCAATTACCTATTGTAGAACCGCGGCGTGAGGAATTCCTTATCTGTTATTCACCTTGCCCCGATTGGTTGTCCAATTTAATCCTAAATCAGCAAAAACCCGCAGGAAATTATCATTACCCGCAAATTCTTGCAGCTAGATAAGACAATTCCTTTAATAGGGAAAGCTGCTTTGCCTATAAATAAATAATCCAGTCTTGAAAAAAAAGTGGCATCCGAGCGTGGTTATGGAATCTAAAGTCTGCCCGTGTAAATCTCGAACTCCTCCTGCATGCGTCTGTGCCTCCCGCCTTTTCCTCTGAGGTTAAAAAACGCTGGCATCATTAAACTCTTATTTGCTGCACCAAAGTTAACCACAGGTAAAAGAGGGGAGCCACAGGGGGGGCAGAATGGGCAACTTATCTTTTGATTGAAAGGGTTGTTTGCGTTCGCTAAATAAAAATCTCCCGGCAAGCCGGGAGATCATGTAGAGATATTATAATGTATGTATTTCAACCGATTCAGGCATGCGTTACACTCATTGACTTCTGCACTTTTTTGCGTTCGTCTTCGTTAAGAATTACTTTCCGCATGCGAATGTTTTTGGGAGTTACCTCTATACATTCATCTTGTTGGATATATTCCATGCATTCTTCAAGGGTCATCAATGTTTTTGGAGCGATCCGGGAGGCATCATCGGTTCCGCTGGCACGATGATTGGTGAGTTTTTTGGCTTCCGTTGCATTTACTACAAGATCGCCCGGTTTAATATGTTCGGCTATGATCTGGCCCGTATACACGTCTTCGCCCGGGTCTACAAAAAAAGTTCCCCGATCCTGCAATTTGTCGATCGAATATCCTGTGGTACGTTCCTGGCCCTTCGAAATAAGTACACCATTACTGCGACCAGGAATGGCACCTTTCCAGGGTTTGTATTCGAGGAAGCGATGGGCCATTACGGCTTCGCCTGCAGTATTGGTGAGCATGTTTGAACGCAAACCAATCAATCCGCGTGAAGGAATTTCAAATTCAAGATGCTGCATGTCCCCTTTGCTTTCCATTACCAGCATTTCGCCTTTTTTCTGGGTAACAAGATCGATCACCTTGCCACTGAATTCCTGAGGCACATCTACAACAAGAATTTCGTAAGGCTCATGCTTTTTGCCATTGATCTCTTTCACGAGAACCGTAGGCTGGCCCACTGTTAATTCAAATCCTTCACGGCGCATCGTTTCTATCAGGATCCCCAGATGAAGAATACCTCGTCCAAAAACCAGAAAACTATCCGCACTATCCGTGTCTTCAACTCTTAACGCCAGGTTTTTTTCAGTTTCTTTCATCAACCGGTCACGCAGATGACGGGATGTAACAAACTTTCCATCCTTTCCAAAGAAAGGGGAATTGTTGATACTGAATAACATGCTCATAGTCGGCTCATCCACACTGATAACAGGCAATGCTTCAGGATTCTCTATATCCGCGATGGTATCACCAATGGTAAAATCTTCCAATCCCACTACAGCGCAAATATCACCGGCCAACACTTCCGTAGCCTTCTTCTTACCCATACCCTCGAAAGTGTACAGTTCTTTTACTTTTGATCTTTTTACGGACCCATCGGCCTGAACCAATGCAATTGGCTGACCTTCTTTAATTGATCCACGTGCCACTTTCCCTACTGCGATTCTACCCAAAAAAGAAGAATAATCGAGCGAGGTGATCTGCATTTGTAATGTTCCTTCATTCACCTTCGGCTCCGGCACATATTGCAAAATTGCGTCGAGCAATGGCGTAATATTATCTGTTGGCTCTAAACTGGTATTCATCCAACCTTGTTTAGACGAGCCATAAATAGTAGGAAAATCCAATTGTTCTTCAGTTGCATCGAGATTAAAGAACAATTCGAACACAGCGTCGTGCACTTCGTCGGGACGGCAGTTTGGCTTATCAACCTTATTGATCACAACTATTGGCTTTAAATGCAGGTGGAGTGCCTTTTGCAACACAAAGCGTGTTTGCGGCATAGGACCTTCAAAAGCATCTACCAACAAGAGTACACCATCGGCCATTTTCAGTACACGCTCCACTTCTCCGCCAAAATCCGAGTGACCTGGGGTATCAATGACATTGATCTTAACACCATTGTATTGAACCGATGCATTCTTACTAAAAATGGTAATACCGCGCTCCTTTTCAAGGTCATTGCTATCCATGATCAGCTCACCTGTTTCCTGATTATCACGAAAAACTTTTGTAGCATGTAAAATTTTATCTACCAGCGTCGTTTTTCCATGGTCTACGTGAGCAATGATGGCGATGTTTCTGATGTTCATGTTTATTTACTTTAAATACAGAGTGCCTTTCGGTCAACGGTCGACGGTCGACCGAAAGGCACTTAAAAAAGACAGCGTATTACTAACGCTTTTCGGGCGGCAAAAGTACGTTAAAACAACGGGAGGGCAAGGGAAAGGAAGAAACTTATTATTTAATTAAACTAAACCCTTATATATATTTTTCTTTTATGGAGCCACCATCCTACCAACCAGCAGGTTAGCATAAAGGCCAATGCAAAGAGCAACGAACCTGGTTTGTCTCCAATAAAGCCGAATGTATTATCATATATCCATTGAAAATAGCTTTTGCCCGTGCCGGTTCTTAAAGTGTATAATGAAATGGCGAGCACTTCTGAAAGGAGGTATATGAACAGCGGATTTTTGCCGAACACCTCAAAAAAATATGTCCACCGGGTTTTACCCATGAAATCGATTGTATAAATGATGGCCGCAATAATGATGCAATCCAATCCAACTGTTAATACAACGAATGAGCTTGTCCATAATTTCTTATTAATAGGAAACAAAAGATGCCAGAAATAAGCAATGGTAAACAACGCAAACCCTGTCAATAACAACTTGGTAAGCGCTTCATAGCTCTTGCCCTTTCGCTGAAGAAAATGACCTGCCATTGCTCCACCGATTACGTTTGCTATTGCCGGAAACGTACTCAGGATCCCTTCCGGATCAAAAGCAATTCCCTCTCCGTGATAAAGATGCCGGTCCCCCAACGCCCATTTATCAAAATGTAAGGCAGCATTACCTGTCAGGCTCAGTGGATCTGCGTTCTGTCCCAGAAAGTACATCACCGGCCAGTAGGCTAATAAGATGATAATGGAAATAATAAAACTGGTCTTAAGCTTCAAATAATAGATCATTAATGCGGCAAACAGATAACACATGGCTATTCTCTGCAATACCCCAAATATTCTCGTATCCGCAAACGGTTTAAATTGCCAGTTACCGGCAACATTATGTTGAAAAAAAGGAAACCAATAAAGAAGATAGCCTAATAAAAAGATCAGTAAACTACGTTTAAAGATCCTATACAAAACCTGCGACTGGCTAAGCGATTCCCATTTTACCATTACAAAGCTCAATGCGTTGCCCACCGCAAATAAAAATGAAGGGAACACGAGATCCGTTGGTGTGAACCCGTGCCAGTTGGCATGCAACAGCGGTGAAAAAGTTTTGATGTAATTGCCTGGCGTATTAACAATGATCATGAAACAGATCGTCATACCACGGAATACATCCAAGGCCAGAAAGCGCTGAGAGGGGGGCATACAGCAGTGGGTTGAAAAATGAAAGTAGAATTAATTCATGAATACAAATTCTCTTTTGATGATCACAAAAACTTTCTAACCAAACGGATAATAATAGTCAGCAAAATGCTAAAAAGAATCATGGTTGTAACAGGAAAATAAAAACGGAAATTTTCTCTTTCAACCCGGATATCACCCGGGAGGCGACCGATCCAATGAAGTTTGTTGTGAAAAAAGTAGACCATAGCTCCTAAAACGACCATTCCTAGCCCGATGAGCACGATATATTTTCCTGTAACCTGGTTCATAATGCTGTATTCATATTGCAAGGGTTGATAAAAGCTATTAATTTCATACAAATTTATTTATGCGGAAAAGAAAATGGTTGATTTTCATTCCCCTGGTCTTAATCATTCTTTATTTGATGGGTCCCCGACCGGACTCTTCTGAGTATGCTACCGACCTGCCTGCTGTGCCTGCAGATGCCGGCAGCCTTTCCCAATACATCCGGCAAAAAGAGTCGATGCACAAAATCAGGCCCGATAACCAGGCCCGCATAGTTTGGGCAAATGATTCAAGCAAACAAAAGACCGAATATTCGATCGTATACCTGCATGGATTTTCCGCATCTCAGGCTGAAGGAGAACCCGCGCACCGGAATATTGCAAAAAAATTCAGCTGTAACTTATACCTTTCAAGGCTGGCGGAGCATGGAATAGACACTACCGAGCCTATGCAGCAATTAACAGTAGACAACTATTGGCAATCGGTTAAGGAAGCATGGGTCATAGGAAAACAGATCGGTAATAAGGTAATATTAATGGCAACTTCCACCGGCGCCTCACTTGCATTAAAACTGGCATCTGAATACAAGGATGCATATGGGTTGATCCTCTTATCCCCTAATGTTGAAATCAATGATGAAAATGCATGGATACTGAATAATCCTTGGGGACTACAGGTGGCCGAAATGATCCTCGGATCAAAATACATTGAATCAAAAGATACAAGAGCTATATACAAACAATATTGGAGCAGCCGGTACAGGGTTGAAGCTGCCGTTGTGTTACAGGAACTGCTTGAAACGAGTATGACGGAAGAAACTTTTAAAAAAGTGACACAACCCGTACTCATGCTGTATTATTACAAGGATGGTACGCATCAGGATAGTACGGTAAAAGTTTCGGCGATGAAAGAAATGTTTAGCCAGTTAGGAACACCGGAAGCAAAAAAACGTTCTGCTGCCATGCCTAATACCGGAAGCCATGTCATTGCCTCTTATATAAAATCAAAAGATGTGAAAGGAGTGGAAAAGGAAATTGAAGACTTTTTCAGAAACGTTCTGAAAATATCGGCAACACAATAACTGTGAGTTTACTTTTCCTTATTTATCTTACCGTGTAAAGCTTGTTATATGATACGTTCAAAAATTGCCGGCATCGGTATGTATGTACCAAAAAATGTTTTTACTAATAATGATTTGTTGAAATACATGGATACCAGCGATGAATGGATTCAGGAAAGAACAGGCATCAAAGAAAGACGTTTTGCCGATCGCACAGGTGAAACCACCACCACAATGGGTGTTGAGGCTGCAAAGATTGCAATAGAAAGAGCAGGCATCACGCCACAGGAGATAGATTTTATTGTTTTTGCCACACTGAGCCCTGATTACTATTTTCCCGGATGCGGCGTATTGGTTCAACGGGCGATGAAGATGAAAGAAATCGGAGCATTGGACGTGCGTAATCAGTGCAGCGGTTTCGTATATGCATTAAGTGTAGCCGATCAATTTATAAGAACCGGTACGTATAAAAATATTCTCGTAATAGGAAGTGAAAAGCATTCTTTTGGACTTGACCTTACCAGCAGGGGTAGAAATATCAGCGTGATATTTGGAGATGGCGCCGGCGCTGTGGTATTGCAGCCCACGGAAAAAGGTAATGGAATACTGAGTACCCATTTGCATAGCGATGGAGATAGTGCCGAAACATTGGCGATGTACAACCCGGGCACCCATGCCAACCATTGGACGGACAAAAAACTGGCAGATTTTAACAATGCTGAAGTAGCCGATATGTTCATGAGTCATGCAATGATCGATGAGGGCCAGAATTTTCCAAACATGGATGGACCCGCAGTTTTCAAAAAAGCGACTATAAAATTTCCGGAAGTGATCATGGAAGCGTTGAACCTGAACGGTTATCAGCCGAAAGATCTGGCCATGTTGATCCCTCATCAGGCCAATCTCCGCATCAGTCAGTTTGTACAACACAAAATGGGTTTGCGTGATGACCAGGTTTACAACAACATTCAGCGTTATGGAAATACCACAGCTGCTTCTGTACCGATCGCATTATGTGAAGCCTGGCAGGAAGGAAGGATTAAAGAGG
>JACMLY010000109.1 GCA_014379345.1 Chitinophagaceae bacterium | reverse complement strand
GGAAGATTACCAAACCTGAGAGAGTTGAGTGAGGCGATTGGTCTTGCCCCCATGGTAAAAATGTCGCGGTGTATTCCACCAACCCCGGTCGCGGCTCCCTGGAAGGGTTCAATGGCAGATGGATGGTTATGTGATTCTATTTTGAATACCACGCCATATCCATCTCCAATATCCATTAGCCCGGCATTTTCATCACCTGCCTTGACCAGCATTTTTTCACCATCCCTTGGAAGGGTTTTGAGCCACTTGATAGAATTTTTATAGCTGCAGTGTTCGCTCCACATCGCACTGAAGGAACACAATTCATTAAAATTAGGGATCCTGCCAAGTTTTACTTTAATCAGTTCGAATTCTTCTTCCGTTAAACGAAGTTGCTTTGCTGTTTTAAGAGTTATTTCCATGGTGCTGCAAAAATACAAAAACAAGATCAGTCTGTAAGATCGTTCTGAAGTGTGCTAAAATATTCTTCTGTTACGCGTTGCATATCAAATTTCTGAACAACAAATTCTCTTCCTGTTCTACCCATTTCCAGCCGGTCTGCTTCAGGCATATTTATCACTTTTTCCATTTTGTCTGCAAGATCAAACGGATCCTTAACCTTACACAAAAATCCTGATTGATTATTTAAGATAACATCACGACAACCGCGTGTGGCAGAAGTTATAACAGGAAGTTCCATAGCAGCAGCTTCCATAAGACAACGTGGGATGCCTTCATTGTAGAAAGATGGAAAGATAAAACAATGTGCGTCTGAAAGAAAAGGCCTCACATCGCGGGCATAACCCCTGTAATTAATAAGTCCTTCGTTCTGCCATCGGTCGATGTCAGACTGTTCAATTGAATCCGGATGATGATCTTCAAAAAATCCCAGCAGCTCAAAATTCACATCATAGTTTTTCTTCCTCAGGATCCTTGCAGCATCAACATAGATCATGATGCCTTTACTTTTTAAAAGTCTCGTGCTCATTATAAAAGTAAAACGGCGACCGGTAACCCGATTTTTTTCCGGGGAAAAATGGATGGTATTTATGCCTTCCCCCGGCATCACTTTGATTTTGCCGATATCAACGATTTTCTCGCTAAGAAAAATCTTAGCGTCTTCATTATTCAGGAACCATACTTCCTTCGCCTTTCTAAGAGAAAATTTATACAATGACTTCATTACATAAAAAAGCCAGTTTCTTTTTGCGAACGGGTAACCTAAGCCTGTGATTACCGCAACCGAAGAAATATTATTTGCTGCAGCGGCTAGAGAGCCATAAATGTTTGGTTTCGCTACATAATGGAAGATGAAATCAGGTTTGGTTTCAGCATATATCTTTTTGAGTCTGCGGTAAAACAGATAATCCTGAATGGGGTTTTCAGTTTTATTATTAAAGGCAATTGGAATAAAACGACAACCGGTCTCAATCAGATCCGGCGAGTATTCATCATCAGGGGCAATTACCAAGATGTCATGACCCGCGTTGATCAGCGCCCTGATAACATCCAGTCTGAAATTATAAACCGACCAGGCACTATTTGAAACAAAAGCAATCAGTTTTCCAGGGTTATCCCGACTCATGCGCTGAATTGTGTTCAAATTTATACATTTAAGTGGTAAGACTAT
>JACMLY010000108.1 GCA_014379345.1 Chitinophagaceae bacterium | reverse complement strand
GTTCCTGATCAGTGTGTACACAACATCTGTTCCAAAATCAGTGGACAATGATTTTGGATAAGGCAGGCGATAATATTCAAGATCGTTTAATAATGAAAGCAGTTTTTCATCTGTTTGTCCGGCTGATGCCAATTGCCAATGGTTACCAAAATTTCTTTTTTTATCGGGGGAAAGCAGGCTGAAAACGTTGCCACCGGGGCATATATCGAATGCTGTGTAATTCTGTGGATCATTAAAAGAAATATTTGCTATCGCACCCAGGTTTAAAAAAATAGAATAGTCACTGAACAATAGTTTTTCACCAATCGAAGCAATCGGTGCGCCATGCCCGCCCCTTGCAATATCTATGGCCCGCAAATCGCTGACCACATTGATGCCTGTTGTAGCAGCAATAGCAGCGCCATCGCCCAATTGGGCCGTCATTTTTCTGGCAGGAAAATGAAAAATGGTATGACCGTGTGAAGTAATCAATTGAACCTGGTGATGCAAATTGTTTTCTTCGATAAATCTGTTTACCATATTGCCCGAATAATGGCCGTAGGCTGCATGTAACAATTGATAATCCAGAGCCTTGAGTGTAGCAGCGTTTGTTAGTTGTTTCGTCCAATTGTCGTCATAAGGGTAACAGGCAACAGCTTTTATTTCAACATTCCATTTTCCTGAAATTTCCTGGAATTCTGCAAAGGCAATATCCAACCCATCCAGCGAACTCCCGCTCATCAGGCCAACAGCGCGGTATACCATGAAACAAATTTTAGATTGTTGATTTTAGATTTTAGTTTTGTTCCAATCAGATTTCTTGATTCCGGCTTCGAATTTCGCATATAAATTTTTTGTTATGGTGATTAATTTGAGTGAAACAAATTCTCTGCTCGGGATATGGATCAGCGAAATTCGTGATGTTCAGGTACAAACCGACAGGTTGCGATTTCGCCGTAATCTTGAACGCATCGGTGAGGTGGCCGCCTATGAAATTAGTAAGCAACTGGAATATGAAGAAAAGGAAATTCAAACCCCTTTAGGAATTTCAGTTTGCCCGGTACTGAAGGAACAACCGGTGTTGGCGACTATATTACGGGCGGGATTGCCGCTACACCAGGGGTTATTAAATTTTTTTGACAGGGCAGACAATGCTTTTATCAGTGCTTTTCGCAAACACAATCGGGATGGTTCTTTTGAAATAAGTCTTGATTATATTTCTTCCCCTGAAATAGAAGGTCGGGTGGTCATTATTTCTGATCCCATGCTGGCTACTGGTTCTTCTCTGGTTAAAACCATACAATATTTAAGAGACGAAGGTCGTCCCAGCCAGATTCATGTTGTAGCGGCTATTGCCTGTACTGTGGGCATAGAATACGTGCAACGGAGTGAGCCACAGGTTAAAATATGGTGTGGCGCTATTGATGAAGAACTGACAGCCAAGGGATTTATCGTGCCAGGCCTCGGTGATGCCGGAGATCTGGCCTATGGTTATAAGGTACAGATGTAGGCAAATTGTTATATTAGAAAAATTGCCTCAATATTTATCGTTCCTTACAGCATTTTTTGTATTTTGGATGTCTCTTGAATAACCAGTAAGCTGATGAGGAAGTTTTTATTTATAGCAGGCATGATTGCGCTCTTGAAAACAACAAGGGCTCAGGATCCAAACTTCTCTCAATTCTTCGTTTCTCCTCTTACACTGAATCCGGCAATGACCGGGAAATTCAATGGTGATTTCAGGCTGGCCGGTAATTACAGGGATCAATGGCCGGCGATTACAAAAGCGTTCATTACTTCTACCGCCTCATTCGATATGGGGATTCTAAAGAATCGGATATCCGAACTGGATACATGGGGAGTTGGGTTGATGGCAATGACCGATAAAAGTGCCAATGGCCTTTTATCCAGTAATTTTATTTCTCTGTCGACTGCTTACCATAAAGGAATTGATGAGGATGGCTTACACCAGATAGGCATCGGTTTCCAGGGAACATATTCTTCCAAGACCCTTGATGGCACTAAACTTAATTTCGAAAAAGAACTCGATGCAAATGGTTCGTGGACGCTTCCCAGCGAAGAACCGATTGATGGACAAATGGTGAATGTATCGCACTTTGATTTTTCTGTGGGAGCATTGTACAATGGCTCTTCTGATGGGTATAATAACTTTTATGTAGGCGCTTCGGCCTATCATTTGAATAAACCCAGAGAATCATTTATCGGAGATGGATTTTACCAGCTAAATCCTCGAATTACAGTGCATGCAGGTGGAGCCATCCCTTTAGCCGATAAAAGCAAAACTGTTTACTTAAGTACGCTATACAGTTCACAGGCAGGTGCAACAAATATTGTTGCTGGAGGCGCTGTTGGTTTTTTACTGAATGAAGATGAAGAAAATCCAACAAGTTTTTATGCAGGCGCCTGGACAAGATTCAATAATGTTAACGATGCGTTGATTCCATACCTGGGGTTGGAATTTGGAGGTTTCCGGTTAGGTGCTTCCTATGACGTGAACATATCTGCATTAAAAACCGCTTCGCAGAGTCGCGGCGGGTTAGAAATTTCTCTGATCTACATCAAGCGTCCCGTTGGTTACAGAGCGGTTCCTTGTCCGAGGTTTTAAAATTCCGTTTAATTTCCTTTCATCTTCCTCTGAGCTTACGCTTAAGGGTTTTTTAATATTCAACTATCCTGTTTTTACTCACTCTCAAAGTGATTGAATTTATTCAGAAATTGATTTCGTTCAAATTATTTAATCAGGAGATCTAATACTTATTTCTATATTTATCTTCTAACCCAATTGAGTAACCCAAAACCCTTTTCATGAGAATCCTCAGATTTTTTGGACTTCTTCCCATAGTATTCATGTTATTTTTTGCACAATCTAATTTATCCTCCTGCCAGAAGGAAATGGAAATTGTAAGAGATACTATTATTTTAAAAGACACTTTATTTCTTAAGGATACAATAAGAATCACCGATACGGTAAGTTGTTATAATTTGATGGATAGCCTTGTTGCATACTATAATTTTAACGGTGGTAACCTGAACGATTCCAGCGGCAACAACAATCATATAATTTTTAATAACGCCGCTAAAACTCCTGACAGATTTGGGAGAGCGAATAACGCTTACAAATTTGATGGTATTACCAGTTTTATGCGTGTTGCAAATAGCGCTTCACTAAACCCGAAGAAGATTTCCCTTGTGGCGATGGTAAAATTTACAGGGTTTTATCATGGAGCCTGTCACGGCAATCAGATTTTAAAGAAGGGATTTCAGGATCAGAACGATGGAATTTATGGCTTGAGGGCAGGAGTTCTTGGTATCCCATGTGCAAACCCGGTAGATACAACGGTAGAACAAATTTTCGGATACTATGGCAATAATCAGTTTTCTTCAATCGGGGTGGTAGATTCGATCGACTACATCAAACCAAATATATGGATGACAATTGTGTTTACTTACGATGGGACTCAGGGAAAAATGTACATCGATGGAAAATTGAAGCAGACAATAAATGGGGTTGTTCCCTTCACCCCAAATAATTTTGATATGCTTATTGGAAGAGCTGAGCATCCTCAGTATCCATATTGGTTTAAAGGAGTTATCGATGAACTCAGGGTTTATAAAAGAGCATTGTGCGAGGGCGAGGTTAAAGAGATTAGTAAGCTAAAAAACTAATGCGAAAAATGAGTTTGAGAGTGATGATGCATCACTCTCTTGTATTCGCATACACTAACTTCGTATAATTGACAACAAGATGTAATGGCATTTTCATCACTTCACAGATGGGTCCGTTTTCAAAATCCCAAGTTCAGTTTCCTCAAAAAGTCTTTCGGTAATAAACCGTTCCGGATTCTCGATATAGGTACTGGCAACCACTCTGCAACTAAGACGAAATCGCTTTTCCCTGCCTGCGATTACTATGGACTTGATCTAAACAAAGACTATAACAATGATGCAGATGATTTCAAAGTAATGAGTGGCTTTTATGAAATGGATCTTACGCATTTAGACTTTTCTTCTTTGCCTGATCATTTTTTTGATGCCATTTGGCTTGTGCATGTAATAGAGCATTTGCACAATGGTGACAAGGTATTGGAAGGACTAGTACGAAAGTTAAATCCCGGCGGGTACATGTACATAGAATATCCCGGGAAGACAAGTATGCGCCTTCCTTCCATGAAAGGGACACTTAATTTTACAGACGATACTTCCCACGTTCGATTGTATTCAATCGAAGAATTACAAAATCTTTTTATTAGCAACAACTTTTCTATTATTAAAAGCGGATCAAGAAGAAGCTTATTTTATGCAATTGCAACCCCGGGCAGAATAATATTTCGGTGGATCAGGGCAAAGGCGGTTACTGGAAATATCTTTTGGGATTTGCTTGGATTTGCAGAATTTCTATGGGTAAAGAAGAATTAATGCGTAATCGTTGTTTGGACATTTAAAACACTCACTTAAATGCTTTAAGATAATTCGCTGCATATTAGCATGATTTGTTAGCAATCGCATTTTACCTGCATTTTTTTCACCCCCTCCAGCGTATATCTCCTATCCCAAATATCAAGCTTTGGCACAGTTTTTTGATTATAAAAGGCAATCCGAATTGATCATTAAATCTACCCTTATGAAAAAGACAATTGCCGGTAATTTCTTATTGATCTTTCTGTATTATTTATTACTTCAGATCATCATCCTGCTTTAATACAGCATCAGAACCGTTCAGAAGTCGCCGAGTAAATCAGGTCGGCGTTGTTTTGTGCGTTGCAGCGATTGATCGTGGCGCCATTCTTCAACTTTTTTTGGATCGCCGCTGAGTAAAACTTCCGGCACTTTCCAGTTCCGGAAATCAGCTGGCCTTGTGTAAACCGGAGGCGCCAGTAAATTATCCTGGAAAGAATCCATTAGTGCAGACGTCTCATCATTGAGTACACCGGGTAACAACCTGCCGATCGCATCTACCAACACCGCAGCCGCCAGTTCCCCGCCGCTCAATACATAATCACCGATGGATATTTCTTTTGTAATAAAATGTTGCCTGATACGCTCATCGATGCCTTTATAATGACCGCAAATAATAAGCAGGTTTTGCTGAAGCGATAAATGATTTGCTTCTCTTTGGTCAAACCGTTTCCCATCAGGCGTCAAATATATGATGTCATCATAAGAAATGTCCTTCGACAAAGTTTCGATAGCATTAGCCATCGGCTCAGGCATCATTACCATGCCAGCACCACCACCGAATTGGTAATCGTCTACCTGTCCATGCTTATAAGTCGTGTAGTCTCTCAAATTATAAGTATTCACCTGCAGTAAACCTTTGTCTTTCGCTCTTTTTAAAATGGAATGAGAGAAAGGGCTTTGTAGTAATTCCGGAAGAACGGTAATAATATCAATTCTCATCTTTGCAACTTGTGCTATAAAGATAAAATATTGACAACACCCATGGGGGATAGAATTTCTGCAGCTCTCGTGCTGATGATCTCCTGCAAGTACTATGGATCAGATTAAGGCCTTGGCGTTATATCCACCACGCGAACGATGCGCGACTCGGCCGGATGTTTTTGTTTGTCAGAATACTGCTGTGTATTATTTACAAAAGGCGCAAATGATTTGTCGGAAGCTGTAAGCCATTCTTTTACCGGCGAAGGCACAAATACATTCAGCCATCTTAACCTTGGCAGACCTTTGATTGTTTTTGAGAACATATAATATTTCATAGCTAACAGGATTTAAAGCGTAGTAACCTGATGATTAACGTAAATATGAGGAATCTATGATAAAGGGAACGCTCAAGCCACACTCTAAATAAAAAACTAAGGGTTATCCATTAGCTCCGGAGATTAGTTTTCTGTAAAATCGTCCAGGTCGCGCCGTTGTTTTTTTGTGGGACGGCCTACTTTACTCAATCGTTTTCCTGTGTGAAAACTGGCTGCCTGGAATTGGAGACGTTCAATTTCTTCAGCCGGAGTAATATCGATATAGGAATTAATGGCTTCTGCATATTGTACGCGGTGGCTTAACAAGCCGGTTACTTTAATTACCCATTTTTTTGCTTCCGTTTTTACTTCATATTCCTCCCCGATGCTAACAGTTTTGGAAGCTTTCACAGAAATACCATTGTGTTTAACTTTGCCGCTGTCACAAGCCGCTGCAGCAAGCGTACGGGTTTTGAACAGCCTGATGGCCCAAAGGTATTTATCGATCCGAAGCTTTTCTTTACCAGGCATGGGGTGAGTGGTGAGTTGCGAGTGGTGAATAGCAATAGTTAGCATTATAGATCATTGATAATTGACCATTCATCACTCACCATTGACCACTCACCACCTCATTCTGAAAAATATTTATGGAAGTAGGGGATCGTTTCAATCCCCTTGTAAAAATTTACCAGATCAAATTTCTCGTTGGGCGAATGCAAATTATCGCTATCCAGTCCAAAGCCCATAAACACGATTTTAATTCCCAGTTCCCTTTCAAGAATAGAACAGATAGGAATGCTTCCCCCACCACGAACAGGAACGGGTTTCTTGCCGAAAGTTGCTTCTATGGATTTAGCAGCGGACTGGTATGCTTTTGAATCAATAGGAGTCATATACGGTTCGCCTCCATGAAGCTCAAATGCTTTTACGGTAACG
>JACMLY010000107.1 GCA_014379345.1 Chitinophagaceae bacterium | reverse complement strand
GCCTTGCAGCTTCGAACTGCATTCTTCACTGCTTATTGCAACACTAGCGGATGTATCCTCCAGCATATAGCGGATCCGTTCAGCAGGATACCTGGGATCAAGTGGAACATATACCCCTCCGGCCTTTAAAATGCCCAGAATACCGACCATCATTCCGACAGATCGTTCTACGCATATTGGTACCAGTGTTTCCTGCCCGACTCCTTTATTTCTCAGGTAATGGGCGAGCTGATTGGCGCGTTCGTTTAACTCGCGATAAGAAAGTTGATCGCCTTCAAAAATAACTGCAGTATTGGCCGGCGTTTTAGCTGTTTGTTCTTCGAAAAGTTGCACAATACTTTTGGTATCAGGATATTTTGATTGCGTTGTATTAAAATCAAATAACAGCTGATTCCTTTCCTCTTCACTGATTATTGACAAGTTGCCAATGAGTTGTTGTGGTTCTATTACTATGGCCCCGAGCAACTGCCTGAAATGGCCGAGTATACGCTGTATTGTTTGCGCACTATAGAGATCAGTACAATATTCTAATTCTCCCTGCAAGCCTTCAGCAGTTTCTGTGATACTAAAAGATAAATCAAACTGCGCTGTTGTGTGTTCATATTCTTCCCTGGATAATTGTACTTCACCCAAATGCAATTCCGGAACATCAGGGGTGTTTTGTAATACGAACATCACCTGGAAAAGCGGATTTCTGCTAAGGTCTCTTTGGGTAACAATTGCATCAACTATTTTTTCGAAAGGAACTTCCTGGTGTTCATAAGCTCCTAGTGTAGTTGCTTTTACCTGTTGTAATAAATCTTTAAAAGAGGCTTCATCTTTTACATCACTGCGAAGAGCGAGTGTATTGACAAAAAAACCAATTAAGTTTTCAACTTCCTGTTGCTGTCGACCTGCGATACCACTGCCTACACATATATCCCGCTGACCGCTATAGTGATGGAGCAGTACTTTGAGAGAAGACAGTAAAGTCATGAAAAGAGTGACTCCTTCCTGCTGGCTAAGCAAATGCAACTGTTCAGTAAGTTTTTTATCGATACTGAATGGTGCCATTGCTCCCCGGCTTGTCCACACGGGGGGCCTGGAAAAATCGGTCATTAATTCAAGTGGAGCTACTGCCTGTAGTTTTTCTTTCCAGTATTTTATTTTTTGGTCAAGCACCCCGGCAGACAAATGGTTGCGTTGCCAGATTGCAAAATCGGCATATTGAATTTCCAATGTACCCAGATTGGAAGGACGACCTTCAACATGAGCATTGTATATCTCTACAACCTCATTTACAAGTACAGATGTTGACCAGCCATCAGATGCTATGTGATGCATTGTTACCACCAACACATGATTTCCTTCATCAATAGCGATCAATGAAGCACGAAGCATATGGTCCTTTGACAGATCAAAAGGTTCTTTGATCAGTTTATTTACTGCATTCTGTAATTCTTCCTGGTTCTTACTATAGGAAGCGCCATCGATCAACGATAGTTTCCAGCCATCTTTATCTTTTATATGCTGCCATGTCTGGCCATCTTTATGACGGAAAACCGTCCGGAGAACCTCGTGACGGTTGATAATGGATTGCAGCGTATATTCCAATGCAACCTGATCAAGTTTTCCTTTCAATTGCAACACCGCGGGCAGGTGGTATTGAACGCTGCCCTCCAACTGATCTATAAACCATAAACGTTCCTGGCTAAATGATAAAGGAATAAGTTCTGGTCGTGGTTGTGGCACGATCCCGGAAAAAGGAAATACACTTTTTTGTTGTTCTTTGATAAAAACGGCGAGGGCCGATACAGTGGGGTGTAAAAAAATATCTGTAAGCTGAATATTAACCAGAAAAAGTTTTGATATCCTTGATACAACCTGTACTCCTTTTAAGCTGTTTCCTCCAACCTGGAAAAAATCATCATTGGTACCAAAATTTTCGTGGCCCAGTAAACCCGCCCAGATAGCAAACAAACCCTTTTCTGTTTCATCAGTAGGTGCATTGCCATTTAGTCCATTGGCTTTCCCTTCCTTCGATTTGAATAGATTAAGAATGTCTTTTCCAGTCTTGGCACCAAGTGTTTTATTAACAGGCTTGTTTTTCATTCTACTTTAATAATAATTCGTGTTCTGAGGTTTTTATGAAAAGGCTATAATTGTTTGTTTGAGAATTTAACTGCCAGTCGCTATTCGTCAGGAAATTGATGAATGGTTTATTCTTGGATGTTGGTTGATACAGAGCCAGCACATTGTGCAACCCATGTACGATGCAATAATTCCTTATTTCATTCAATATAACTTCTTCTACATTTCTACCCAGTACCCGGCAGCTTAACAGAAAGGTTTCAAGTATTAGCGTGTTTTGGGATACCCTGGCGAGTAATAAACCGGCAATTCCATAATCTCCAAAACGATCTTTTACCTCTATGATCCAGTTAACTGTATTTTGCTGGGCGATAGATTTTGCGATTTCTTCAGGTGATTTCCGGACACCGTTCAGGTTAAACTGGTTTGTTCGAAGCGTTAGTTGTACCGCGCGTTCGAGATCTTTTTCCTCTAATGACCGGATGTTGACTTTTATATTCAATGACTGCAGAAAATCTTTGAGGGAAGCGTATTTCACCTGCTCTTCTTTTCTTTGCTTTTCCGCTTTGTACATCGTGTTTCTTTTCATATCCTCTTCGGTTACCTGGAAATGATCCAGCGCCCAGACATGATTCAGGAAATCAGGAAAACTGCCCGGCTCATCTTCCGGAAGAACAAGCGACAACACATCAGGACAGCCCAGCGTGGTTTGTTCAATTTCAAATTCACTGTCGTCGATAAAGACAATGCTGTTAAGTCCCAGGTTTAGTTCCGCTGATATGGATACCAGGTTGCCGGGTTTTGGATTCCAGTTGATCTGGTAAGCAGCAATATGCTCGCGCTTAAGTTTCATTTGTGGGTTCCTGTCAAATACTTCCCATACATCCTCCTCGTTATTCTTGCTGCACAGGGCCAGTAAAAAGCCCTGGTTGTATTTTTCAAGCAAAAATTCCTGCATGTACGCATAGTTTTCATCAACGCTTACATTCATGGCACCGAGTTCGCCACATACACCTTTCCAAAGAGTATTATCACAATCAAGAGCAATTACTTTGTAGGAAGGCCCTTTGTAAGCACGGATCTTTCTCATGATGAAAGTCCCTATTGCAGCATAATATTCCTCTGTAAATGGTATATGTCCTAGTTCATCCGCCTTATTGTCGAATAGCTCATTCACATTGTAAAGGGACGCAATTTTATCAAGGTCTAGGGTATAAAAGCGGGGCAATTTCCCGAAGAAATGATGCAGCTTCTGGTTCAGATCGCTGATATAATCAGCCACCTCATTTGAAAACGCGTGTGAAGTCTGCAGGGGTACGATGCCAATTAAGAAGGGAACAAAACTGCTTTTTTGAGCATATCCGATCGAATCGATCAGCTCTGCATAAGTTTGGTTAAGCGTACCGATCTGATCCCTGACGGGGCTATCTATTCGATCCCGCAGCCAGTCTTCCAGTCGAATAAATAGAACATTTATGCCTGTGTTTTTATGTAACAGGCTTTCCGGATTAAGAAGTTGTTGAAAAACCTGGTTATAGGGCGCAAATGCCAGTTTGATCGGCAGCTCAAGTTCATTGCTCCAATATTCGAGCGACTCCTGAAGCGGCTCGGCTACAAAAGAAGCACATATATTGACTGGTATCATAGCAGCTAACAACGCAGATTCCCCAGATTGATTGGTTGGCAATCCATCTTTTTCTGGGGCCAGTTTTAAATACTCGTCAAGTTTAAGAAGCGGTTCGCAGACAGCCGTCGTGAGAAGTTCAACATATTCTGCCAGAAAGAATTCCATCCGTTCCCTGGAAAATAGTCTGGAATTATAGCTAAGACTGAGTGATAGCAGATCGCCCGTTATTTCAATATCAAGCTTAAAATCCAAAACCGACTGGAAAAGGTCTTTCTTTAATAAATCAAGGGGCTCAATATGTACACCAATATTTGTCGCCTGACCCTCCCTGAACTGAACTTCGCTTTGCAAATCATTTTCAGAATGGAAATTGACCATCGTGTCAAAGAAGGGATTTCTTGAAACATCCCGTTTCCTAACCCAGTTATCAACCATTAAGTCGAATGGATAATCTTGGTTACTATACCCTTGTGTAAGAGACTGATAACTTTGGTTGAGGTATTCCTGTAAACAGAGTCCGCTACTGGCAGATAGTTTGATCGGCAGAAAATTGATAAAAACTCCCACCAGATTTTCCAAATCGGCATGGCTTCTTCCGGACACCAGTGAACCAATTATCACATCGCTTTGATTGCTTTGTTTGGCAACAAGCAGGCCATATAAGGAAAATAACAGGTTATTTACGGTGGCGCCCTGCCCTGCCGCCATTTTTTTAAGGCTCTGTGTCAGGGATTCGGCAACGGAAAGTTCCACCATGGCGCCGTCAAAACTCAGAATTTTGGGGCGTTCAAAATCGGTAGGAAAATTCAACACAGGTACTTCCTTTTCATAAAGACGCTTCCAATGCTGTTGCTGGGCAATATAAGAAGCATCATGCCAGGCAGCATAATCCTTATACTGGATGGGCAATTCCGGTAATTTGCTTTCAGTACCTGTTATTATATTTTCGTAGAGGCTTAAGAATTCTTTTATTAAAATTCCTTTCGACCATCCGTCGCTGATAATGTGGTGAATATTGAATCCCAGGATATATTTTTCATATCCGGTTTGAAAAAGTGTTGCCCGTAGCAAAGGACCTTTTTCCAGGTCAAAGGCCAGGGCTGCATCATCTTCCAGCCATTTTTTTATGACTTCCTCATGGTTTAATTTACTTCTTAAATCGATCTCCTGTATTTCAAATCCTGTTTCAGGCAGAGAAAGAATTTTTTGCCTTGGTTCGTTTTCAAGCTGAATAAAAACGGTTCTTAGGTTTTCATGTCGTTGAATTAATTTATCAAAGGCAGCTTTAAAGGCGGCGACCTGCAGGTTCCCTTTTATTAAATACGCACCCGGAGCATTATATATGGTTGAGCCGTCTTTAAAGTAGCTGACAACCCAAATGCGTTTTTGTGCGTGCGATAATTCATAGTACGCCCGCTGCGGTAGTATGGGTATTTCACTGAAGACACTAGGTTTTTCCAATGCCAGTATATGCGCTAATTCTTTGATGGTTGGGTTTGAAAGGATCTTTCCAATATCTGTTTTAATGTTCAGGCGCTTGTGCAGCCTTGATATCAGTTGTATCGCTTTTAAGCTGTGACCTCCCAGTTCAAAAAAGTTGTCGTATATCCCTACCTTTTCTATTTCTAATACTTCCTTCCAAATGTCAGCCAGTTTTGATTCCAGTACATTGCGGGGGGCCACGTACTCACTGCCGATCAATTCAATGTCCGGATTGGGCAACGCTTTTTTATCAATTTTACCATTTGGCGTTAGTGGCAACTGATCCAGTTCAACCAGTAACCCGGGGATCATATAATCAGGGAGTTGCTGCTGCAAGAATGCCCTGATGTCTTTTTGCAGCAAGGCACTGATATTTGTAAACATAGGATTATTCGAATACGAGGAACGATTGCTATATCCTTTTGAACTATAAACCTGATGAACAAAAGTCTTGGAAAGATTTTGCTCAAGCAATAAATTAATCTTTAGCGGATCTTCATCAAGGAAAAACCGGTATTGGTAACCATTCGCACGGGCAATTTTCAATATTTCGTCTACAAATTCACTTTCCTTATCTTCTGTTTGTATTGTTTCTAATAAGTCATTTACTGTGTTAGAATCAACCTGCATAGAATGAGTCAGTGATCTCTCCTTCCATAATCTTGGATTGGGAACATCTTTTAAAGCCAGTATCACGCCGGCTTGCAATTGATCGAGAATTTGCTGGCGGGGACTATCCTCCCACTGTTGCCATTCTGGCTCGATGATTTCATTATTCAAGCCAACATAAATAACAACATTATATCGGTATAATGTCAGTTCATTAATATGAAGGCTATTCTTCCATTGTATTTCAACATGAGTGATCTGGGGGTGCAACGATTGCAACCGATAAAAATATTCAGGAGAAAAGCAGAGTTCCTCTTCTTTAAGAACTTCCTGGTCTACTGCCCACTTAAATTCCCGCACGCTTAATGAACCATGTGATTTTGGAAGAAGCAACCTTGCTTTGAATAATTCGAGTAATCGGTTGTCACGTACATCTCCAATGATAATGCGGCCTTTTCCTTTTAAAAGTAAAATATAGGCGCCGATAATATCATTCAGATAATCTTCGCCCGGAAAATATTGAATGACTGAATTCAGCAGGATCGTATCAACCTGTTCTTTTTCACTGAGTGAAACTTCATGGGCTGCACATACCTGTAGTTTTGTTTCGCCGTAGTATCTGCTACCTTCGCTGATCCTGTGATGGATATGATTGATGGCCGATGTTGAAAAATCGACTCCTATGTACCTCCTGATTTTTCCGGCTAACTGAAAATAAACCAAACCGGTGCCACATCCGATATCAAGCAGGTTTTCGGGATTTTCCGATAAGATCAATTGCGTGATATCGTCCAGCCATTCTTTCATCTGTTCCCCGGGTATGGGCCCTCCGGCGAAACTATCGTTCCAGCAATTTGTATTGAATTCCGGGTCTGTAGAGCAGTTCAATTCGGTTTTCTCATACTCATTTTCATATACCTCTTTCCAGTTTGATACCTGCTGGTGATATAACTCCCGTTCACGCACTTTTACCGCCCGCCAGTCAGGTACGATATAGCCCACAAGCCGCTTAGATCCTTCTTTGTCTTCGCGGGCCAACACCACCGCTTCATTTATTAATTCGCATTTCTGGAGTACTGTTTCAATTTCGCCTAACTCAATGCGGTAGCCGTGGATCTTGACCTGATCGTCTAGTCGCCCCTGGTATTCTATATTGCCATCTGGCAACCATTTGCCAAGATCTCCTGTTCTGTATAATCTTGCGTTCAGCTCTTTGCTAAACCGGTTTGCAATAAATTTTTCGGCCGTTAGTTCAGAGCGGTCTAAATAACCTTTTGCTAGCCCCGCCCCACCAATGCAGATTTCGCCGGTTGCCCCGATAGGAAGTATATTCATTTGCTTATCCACGATGTGGATCTGCGTATTACCGATAGGCTTTCCAATCAAGATCGGGGCATCGTTCTTTAAACGATAAACCGTGCTGTAGGTCGTGTCCTCGGTAGGACCGTATAAATTTCTTATTTCGATTTTTTCGGCGTCGAGGCCTTGCTGCACCTGGAAGGGAATGGGTTCTCCCGCCATATTCATGACGCTGATATTTGAAAAGTCTGTGCCTTCTTTCAGCAGGCTCTGAATAACGGTCGGTACGCTGTTCGTTAAAACATTTTTATCGAGTGGCAGAAACTGAGCGATCTCCAAACCGTTTTCCAGTATCCTTATGCGCTTGCCGACGCTTAAGGGATAAAATATTTCAAATACAGACAAATCAAAACACAATGATGTTCCGGCGTATACTGTTTCAAAATGGCTGGATGAAAACTCCTGTTGGCACCAGCATATAAACGCATAAACATTGCCATGGGCGATCATGACTCCTTTAGGCTTACCCGTTGACCCGGAAGTGTAAATCACATAAGCAAGCTGGTTAGTACTAACAGGTATTTCGGGATTTTCTTTTGATTCCTTTTTCACTCCGGGTAAATCAGCATCTATTTCCAGGGTATCAAAATTCTGATCAGCCAATAGCCTGGCTTTACTTTGTTTACTGGTGATGATCGTTCTACTCTTAGTGTCTTCAAGCATATACCTGATCCTCTCTTCGGGATATCCAGGATCAATAGGGACATAGGCGGCTCCGGCTTTTAAGATACCAAGAACCCCGATGATCATTTCCAATGATCTTTCCACACATACTGGCACCAGTGATTCTTCATCCACTCCCCTGCTGCGCAAATAATGAGCAAGCTGATTTGATCGTTCATTCAATTCGCGATAGGTCAATTCGGTTTGTCCATGAACCACAGCAATATCTTCCGGATATTGTTTTACCTGATCTTCGAACAGATCAATAATGGTTTTTCCCGCTTGATATTCTGCGGCTGTATCGTTGAATTTTTCAAGCAGATTTTTTTCCTGGACCGGAATAATATCAATGCTTTCAATTTTGGTATCAAGCGATCCCTGGAATTGTCGTAAAATATAAAGAAGACGCTGTGCCAGTAACTCTATTTCTTCTTTACTGAAATAGTCGTGGCGAAAATGTAAATGAAGTTGCAGCGGTTGTTGAAGACCATAATCCTGCCAGCAGATTTGTAAAGGATTTACCTCATATTCATTTGCCAGGCGGAATATAGTTGCCTGCATCTCTTCACCAAAATTCAAATTGAAATTAAATTGTTCGTGATTGACGATGATGTCGCATAAATAGCCTTCTGCACTGTTTAATTTCAGATGCCTGCTTAAATCACCGATCAGGTAATGCTGGTGGCGATAATCTTTTTTTTGAGATTGCCCGATGGCCTTTATAAGATCGATCAGGATATCATCTTTTTGATAACTTCCTTTGAATGGCAGGATACCGGAGAACATTCCTATAGTATTCCGGAGTTCCCTTGACCCCCGCTTGTGAACGGGTATGCCAAATGTAAAAGCCGAGTGATCCGACGATTTTCCATAATGTATCAGGAGCGCGGCAATGGTCAACTGTTGCAAACCTGATTTTGTTTTCGCCTGGATATCTTCAAAGATCTTTCTATCATCTTCCGGTAAATTGAGTGAATAGGTGGTACTCTTCTTGCCCGTATTAGTTTGAAAATGATTCTTTCTTTGCAATAGTTTTTCAGGCTTTTCGGTAAACTTTTCCTTCCAGTAACGGCCCTCCGATTCGTATTCTTCCGACTTGTAATAATTGAAGGCTTTAACGGCTTCCGCCTGGTAGCCGGGATAACTGAATTCCAGATTGTCAGCAGTAACAAGGGATTTATATTTCCGGCCGATATACTGGGCCCAGACAATGAACCCGTATCCATCAATAATGAGGTGATGATATTTACCGAAAAACCAATGCTCGTCCGCAGAGATCCTGATTAAAAACTGCGCAAAGGGTGTATTTTTTTTGTCTAGAACAAAGGCTGAATCAAACTGGATCTTCATCCAGTCCATGGCTTCCTGTTCGGGACTTTCAGCATTGCTAAAATCCAGCTCCGCCAGGTCCATTTTATTAAAATCTTCGTGCAGATAGTAAATGGCCTCTGACTGACTGGTATCAAACCGCATCCTGAACGCGTCGAAGAATCTCGGGCCGGCTGTAACAGCTTCCCTGAATTTTTCGGTGTTCAATATCCCTTTCAGTTTTATGTACCCCCCAATATTGTAATGCGGACTTTCAACATTTAATAGTTGATCCGTATACACGTCCCATTGGGCGGGATGTAAAGAAAGGGTTGAATGATGCATGTTTCTGAGAATAGGGTAAGCACAAAACAAGAAGCTGGGTTCAATAGCTTATTGCATAACAACAGCATTGCTTGATTGTTTTTCGTATAAAAGTTCTTTTTCTCCGAACAATCTCTCTGCTATCATGCCTCGTTCCCTGCAAATTTTTACGAGTTTGTCTGATTGAACAATAGGATTCGAGTCGTCTGTATATTTGATGCTGCTTATAAATTCCAACCACGGTTCCTGTCCCATTGCATACACATATAATTCTTTGGGCTTAAATATGTCTACAAGCGACCATCCTTTTGCACAATCGGAACCGGCCAGTCTTCTGCTTCCATCCATATCCCTCGCCAATTTTTTGGTCAGTAAAGGCCCGTATAGCCATGACAGTGGTGCTCCGTCACATTCCATCCCTATAAACAAAACATCTACATTTCCGATCTGTTTGTGAATATGTTTATACAATGCGGCTTCGCTGATCCTGGAGTCTGCAAGGAAGATGAGTTTGAACTCACCGATCTTAACAAGGTAGCAGGCTTTGGTAAGGATGTTCAGATCACTGTGCTCTCCCATAAATGGCAGACCGGTGATAATTGCATCTTCAAAACGAATTGTTTCCATTTCATCAATTGAAAACACATTGTTGAACCCAACATTAGTGAACATCAATTTTAGATCGGGATCTTCAAGCTTACCACTATTGGTGCGAGGCACTATCAGGTTTTTAATTTTATGTCTCAATGGCAATAAGGTCTCAAATAAAATATGATCCTGGTGATTGTGTGTAATGAGGACATAGTCGATGGTATCAGGCAAATCAACATCAGAGAAATGTTGTACATCTGAATGGTACCCATAGTAACTAATGAGCGGATCGACCAGGATGCTTATATCCTTGGTTTCAACAAGAATACATGCGTGGCCGAAATATCTCATTCTCACTTTATCACCCGTGTAGCGCTGATATGCAGGAGGGGGCGTTTCGGTAAAAAAAGTATCAAAAAGGCTTTCTTTCGATGCGGGAATTCCCAACATGGCTTTTACAAAACCCAGTGTTTGAGGAACTCTTTTCATTTTTGCCAGCTCGTCTATACCCGGATGATCGAAGGGGATATCCAAATGAAGCACATCTGACTCTTCTAAACGCGGAGTGCTTAGACAGAATGGACGTTCATCATTATTAGTGACCCACATCGCAATACTTTGCATATCTTTTTTATAATACTCGCTGTTGTACAGCAGGGATTCAAAAAACCTGAATCCCGGATTATTATGCCGATCATAATATAACTCAACATACCCTTTCAGGATCGGTGGCACTTTTTCATACATAGCTTCCAAACCAAATCCCTTGGCTTCGGTGGCAAGTAATTTGTCGAGATCCTTTATGGCTTTTGCAAACTGGATGACCCTATCTTGTTTCTGAAACGTTTGTTGTTGCAACGCTTTTACTTCTTCCACTCTTCCACCTTGAAAATCCATGAATGGACCTCCACGCATTTTAGGGTTTAATACAGCTTCTGCGTGGATCGAAGGAGCAGAAAGGTATGAGTCTATGATTGTTAAATGCCTACTTACAATATTCATTGCCGCAGTAGCAGGAGACACCAAATGGCTCCATGCATACCAATTGTCTACCAGGGGCTCAAGCACAACATTTGGTTTCAAATACATTTTTTTGTCACTCATAATTGATAAGCTTTTGTATGAACAGATAATTTTTTTGATATGATGTCTACGATTACACGGGGATACTTGAATATAAAAAAATGCTTGCCGGGGATTTGTTTGAAATCCACGGTGCATTCAGTCTCTTTTTGCCATAAATGGATATCCGCCATCTCCATCTCCTCATCAGTTCCTGTGATAACAGTCAAAGGAATATTCAGGGGGGGATAATCGCTGTATTGATAGGTCTCGCAGGTTTTAAAATCTGCGCGCAAAATGGGTTCGATATAACTAAGCAGATCCTCATTCTGCAAAATTTCATCCGGAATTCCGTCCAGATTTTTAAGCTCCTGAATGAATTCATCTTTTGGCAGTAAATGCCGGTTTTTGGCGGATCGTGATGCCGATGAAGGTCCCGTGGTGCCGGTAATAAAAAGATGCACCGGTTGTTTATGATTATTTTCTATCAGTTTGCGTGTAAGCAGGTAGCCGATCAGGCCTCCCATACTATGGCCGTAAATAGCATACTCGGATTGATCGGTATTCTTTTTGATCTGTTCGTACAAATCATTTACAAGCACATCAGCATCGGAAATCAGCGATTCTTTCATTCTTGCACCCCTTCCCGGGTATTCAAGGGGAATTATATTCAGGAAGGAAGGAGCCTTCTCAATATATTTTTGGTAAGAATATTTATTGCCACCGGCAAAAGGCAAACAGAAAAGATTGATAGTTGCTTTCATTAATGTTCCTTTTATGTCATTTACTTTTCACGTTGTCTGAACTGCTACAATCAGCAGCCATCAGGTATTACAATTACGTAAATACATACGTCGGTTATAAAAATTGGATTCCCTGCCGGGTCTCCGAAATTTACTAATTACCTGTAGCGAGCGAACTGTTTTTCAATAAGTGGGTGAATAATGAAACACTATAGCCACAATGGGTATTGGATGATGTGACCTACCAATCAGACTCAAATCTTGATGAAAATGGGCAGCCAATGTTTGTAACAGGTATGGATTAGTAAATTGTATTTTTAAATACGGCCTGAAAGTAAAATATTAACTTAATACTTCAAAATAAAACGCCAATAATTCCACTTTTATGTGAGGGCAATTTTCCCGTAAATAAAAGCAAGTTAAAGAATTAAACGTGCAACCGGAAGCAGCGCGACTCATTAAAACTGGTCTCCTTGATTATTTTGATGGCTAAGTGTATACATTTAGCAGGATTTGTCACCGGAACTCGGATTTATCTCTGAAATTGCCTGTACCACTACACTTAAAACGCGGCAATATCTATGAATTCTATACTTAACAGGGGATTTTCAACATTGCAGGCAAGACTTGCACAATAGTGCTGGTCCAGATCCAATTCCTGTAAATGCCAGCTGGTTTCATAGAAGCCCTTCTTTTCGTTGATTACTATCTCATTCAATGGAACAGACAAACCTCTGCCATCGGCCTTGATGATACTCTCCTTGATCGCCCAGAATCTAAAAAAGGTTTGAAGCGGGTTACCGGAACTTTTGATGATGTTCCACTGCACAGAGGTCATAAGATTCTCAAAATCACTGAAGTCGACCGGCTTTATCTGTTCGATATCAATGCCCAATTTTATATTGTCCCCCAGTGCGCACAATATAAAATCACCCGAATGCGCAATATTAAAATCAACATGGCCTGTGAGATAGGGTCGCCCCCATTGATTATATTGAAGATGTTCCAAAGCACTGTAATCGAAACCAAACTTTTGAAGCCCATTGATCAATAGGATTTTACTGAACAGGTTTGCAGCCCTGTCTTTCCATTGCCGATACCTGAAATACTTATCGCGCAAGGGCTCGGGTAAAAAAATAAGACTTTTCTTATAAACATCCTCTGGCAGATCCGCCGGGATCCTTGTATATAGAATATGGATCAGCTTTTTTCCAACCATTTATTAAATATAATTATTAGATCGAAGCAGTTGGCGGTTCATGGTTCATGGTTTCATGGCCTATGATGATTCCTGGCTGGTACTTCCATGTTCACGCCGTGTTGCCGGTTCTCTCAGGCAGTTACTATGAACCATGAACTATCAACTATGATAACGTCTTAACTAACTGATATTTGCAAGTAATCAAAATTCCTGTAGGTTTGCCAAGTTTATCAAAAACCAATGCTTTATGAACTTTAAGAGAGTGAACAATATTGTAGGATGGATTGTGTGCATTATTGCCTGTTCCGTGTATGTGCTAACAATGGAAGCCACCGGAAGTTTTTGGGATACGGGCGAATTTATTTCAAGCGCCTACAAATTACAGGTTCCTCATCCTCCTGGCGCGCCTATGTTCATTCTGTTGGGACGTCTTTTCATTGTATTGTTCGGTGATAACCCCGAGAGTGCTTCACGCGGTATTAATTTTATGAGCGCCATCGCCAGCGGTTTTACCATACTCTTTCTTTTCTGGACCATCACCCATTTTGCGCGTAAACTCCTTCACAAGGGCCAGGAAGCGTTGACACGCCACCAGTTAATCGGTATCATGTCTGCCGGTATTGTAGGAGCTCTGGCATACACATTTTCCGACTCATTCTGGTACAGCGCCGTTGAAGGTGAAGTGTATGCATTGTCATCGCTGTTTACTGCCATCGTATTCTGGGCCATTTTAAAATGGGAGCATGAAGTAGATATGGAAAGTAAAACCGATGGCCATAAGTTCTCACGTGCCGACCGCTGGCTTGTTTTTATTTTTTACATGATGGGTTTGTCTATCGGTGTTCACCTTCTCAATCTTCTTACGATTCCTGCTCTTGTAATGGTTTATTATTTCAAACGATATAAAGTGACCAAATGGGGAACTTTTTTTGCTTTCATCATCGGTGTGATTATAACAGGGATCGCACAGGTGGTGATTATTCAATGGACCATTAAAGGTGCCGGTTCCTTTGATATATTTTTCGTAAATGATATTGGAACGCCATTCTTTGTTGGATTTGCTTTTTACTTCATTTTACTGGCTGCTTTGCTGATAATCGGGCTGCGGTTTAAGGATGCAGGCATTCAGAAATTCACGGCCTTTCCCATATGGCTCTCTGCGATCGTTTTGTTGTTTTGCTTTCCCTTTCTTAAATCTGCAGGAACCTTTGTGCTCTTGCTTTTAGGATTGGGTGGATTATTGGCACTGTGCTATTTCTACAAGCAACGGATCAATGCTTTTTTAAAGATCGGCTTATGGTCTACCATTTTTATGATACTTGGGTACTCAACCTATTTTACAACACTGATCAGGTCAAATGCCAATACTTCGGTGGATATGTTCAATGTTGACAATCCGGTGAGCCTTGTAGGTTACCTGAGCCGCGAGCAATATGGCGACTGGCCTATTTTGTACGGACCCTTCTTTACAGAAGAAATTACCAACGAAGATTACAAGGAAGCCGGGGATATGTATGTGAAAGGAAAAGATAAATATGAAGTCGCCGGAAAGATAAGGAAGCTTGATTATAGCGGCATGGAGACGGCACATCTCTTCCCGCGGATGTGGGATAATGGAAATGACAGGAACCAGGAAGGAATGTACCGTTCTTTTGGTGGCGTTGAGGAAGGTGAAGAACCGACTGTAGCCAATGACATAAAATATTTTTCATCTTACCAGTTCAGGGTAATGTATTGGCGATATTTTATGTGGAATTTTACCGGCAAGCAAAATGACCTCCAGGGCTTTGGAAACATCCGCGATGGCAACTGGGCGAGCGGAATCAGTTTCGTTGACAAACTATTTAACAGCACTCCGGATGTGCTGCCCGATATTGCAGGAAAGGAAAATAAGGCCAATAATAAATTATATTTCTTACCGCTGATCCTTGGCATACTCGGGATCATATTTCAGTATCAGCGACATCGAAAAGACTTTCTCGTTACTTTTTTATTATTCTTTTTCACCGGCTTTGCGATCGTGATCTATCTGAATCAGGCAGGGCAGCAGCCGCGTGAAAGGGACTATGCTTATGTAGGTTCCTTCTATGCCTTTGCAATCTGGATTGGATTGGGAGTATTGTGGGTCAAGGAACAATTGGGCAAATTTTTGAAAGGAGACCTTCCCTCATTAGGTTCCTTTGTCCTTTGCCTGCTCGCAGTGCCTGTGCTAATGGCTTCGCAGGAATGGGATGATCATGACCGAAGTAAAAAAGTACTTGCCCGTGACCTGGGAATCGATTATCTGGAAAGCGTGGAAAAAAATGCAATCCTGCTAACGTTCGGTGATAACGATACCTACCCGCTATGGTATACCCAGGAGGTAGAAGGACGGCGCAAAGATCTGCGGATCATCAATTATAGTTTGCTGGGAACCGACTGGTACGTGAACCAGTTGCGGTATAAATTGAATGAGAGCCCTGCTGCTGATGTCATCTTCACTGCAGAACAAATTCAGGGAAATAAAAGGGATGTAGTACCGGTTTATCCCTTGCCTGGCTATAATCAAAACCAATATTATAACCTCTTTAAAATATTAAAGGAAGTAGTAGGAAGCGATGAGGAAAGAAATATGGTTTCCATGCAAAGTGGAGAAATGGCAAATGTATTCCCCACAAAAAAGGTGACCGTGCCGGTGGATGTCGAATACGTTAAGAAAAATATGAAGTTTAATCCGGGCGATAGCATAGTGAGTGAATTAAAAATGGATATCGGCAAAAACTATATCCAGAAAAATGATCTTGCTTTATTGTCGTTGATTGCAGCCAATAACTGGAAACGTCCTTTGTATTTTACATCAACCTCGGAATTACGGTCACTGGGACTCGATAAATATTTACGGATGGAAGGATTGGCTTACAGGTTGGTGCCGGTTGAGAATTCAGTTGTGCAAAATGAAATTGCCTACAAGAACATAATGGAAAAATTTGTGTATGGCAATGCAAATAAAAAGAATGTTTATTTTGATGAGGAGAACAGGCGTCATGTTAACAGCATTAAGCTGGCACATGCGACACTTGCAAAAAACCTGATCAACTTTAACCAAATGGATTCTGCAAAAAAGATATTGCAGAAATACGATCAAATGGTATTGATCTCAAATATGCCGTACGGCATGACTTCAAATCGCGGAAATTTCCACAACAGTGTTTCGATAGAGTTCCTGGAAGCGGCTTATCGTTGTGGTGATCTGGCCCTTGCGAAAAAAGTTCATGGATCCTTGAAAAAAGATCTTGATCAACAATTGAACTATTACCGCTCTTTGGGTGAAGATGGAATGAACAATGAGCAGATGGCTATGCAGGCAGCTGCTATCCTGAACAACAGAGGCGGAGTATTGTCTGAAAAGCAGGGTCAGTTTGCATATGATATAATCACCAGCTACCAGTTTCTTCAACAGATGGCTCAGTGGGAAATAGAATTTAAATCCGGCGCTCCGGCCTTAGAGATACCCGGGACCCTTCAAAACCCGGGGACACCGCCTGCCGATACACCAAACAAAAATCCTTAGATGCATACAAAAAACCGGAACATGATTCCGGTTTTTTTTGCTCTTTTATTTTATTTAAACTTCTGGGCTACTGATTTGTTAATCTTTGTAGTCCGGTTAACAACCATTCTAGTCTTTGCCTGAAGACTACGCCTGGAATCGGGCACTCAATTATTTAAAGATTCTCTCAGAACATTAGTGATTTGTAATCAGCTATGCTATACATGTACTCATTAGAGGGATAGCAGAGCTGTTAAACCCTGATCAGTCCCTAATTTGCAGTTAAAAAATTAACACGTCTCAAGAAAACATTCGGTCTTAATTTGCACAACGGAATTATGCTTAAATTGAGTAGGGAGACTCACTATTGAATACAGGAGACAGGATATAGAATAAGGGAAAGTATTGGGATTATTATCAAATTACTGAAGACCTATTGAATAACTGATTTTATTCTGTATTCTGTCTCCTGACTTCTGAATAACAAACAACAATTATGAAAGCATTTCATTTTTCAAAATATGATCCCCAGGCTGAGGGGAAAACAAAATTTGAACAGTTGCTCGACATCTTTATGCAGTTGCTTACCTATACGAACGGCGATGTAAGTGAAGCAATGAGCTGGATGAACCAGTTGGATAAAGAATATGAAATGACAGACGATGAGTATGGCATGGGCGATTTCATTGACGAGCTAAAGGAAAAAGGGTATATCAATGAAAACCAGGTCAGCGGTGAGATTAAGATCACTTCAAAGACTGAGCAGGGTATTCGGAAACGCTCTCTTGAGGAGATCTTTGGAAAATTAAAAAAGACGAGGAACGGAGAGCACAATACGTTTAAACCCGGTCAGGGCGATGAACAGAATCCGGAAACAAGACCTTTTCAGTTTGGAGATTCCGTAGAGCAAATCGATTTTACTACTTCTATTTTAAATGCGCAGATCAATCATGGTATCGATAGTTTTAGTATGCAGGAAGACGATCTTGCGATCCGTGAAACGGATTTCAAAGCCCAGACTTCCACTGTTCTTATGATCGATATTTCACATTCGATGATCTTATACGGTGAAGACCGGATCACCCCGGCCAAGAAAGTGGCAATGGCGTTGAGCGAACTGATCACTACAAAGTATCCGAAAGACACACTTGATATCGTGGTGTTCGGCAATGATGCCTGGCCTGTTGAAATTAAGGATCTTCCGTATTTGCAGGTAGGTCCTTATCATACCAATACGGTAGCAGGCCTGGAACTTGCCATGGATATTTTAAGAAGAAGAAAAAACCCGAATAAGCAGATATTCATGATCACCGATGGTAAGCCTACCTGCCTTAAAATCGGCAAACGGTATTATAAGAACAGTTTTGGTTTGGATAGGAAGATCACAACAAGATGCCTGAGCCTGGCAACACAATGCAAAAAATTGAAAATACCGATCACCACTTTTATGATCGCAACCGATCCCTACCTGCAGCGGTTTGTACAGGAGTTTACAGAAACAAATAGTGGTAAGGCCTTTTTTGCTTCACTCGACCGGTTAGGTGCATTTATTTTCAGGGATTTTGAAAGTGGAAAGAGAAAAACCGTTTATTAAAGGATTACAATGGGCAGAAACCTTGCAATAAGAGTTTTACTTGTTATCATCGTTGGGTTGGTTGCGATTATTTATTTTTATCGCTCTTCGATGTCAGCAGTCCCGACAAAAATGAAATTATTTTTGCCGAAAAATGGCGATCCAGGCAATCTTGTAAAATCCACCGACAGATCAGTCACTCTTTTGCTTTCGGCAAATGATTTCATCTATGGTTATGACGGTATTGATGTAGTCAAGGGAAAGAGACTGGATTATAGGAACGTCAGTGAATATCTTAACGAAAGAAGAAATACTATTGACTCAAATAGGTTCGTAGTGATCATAAAACCTTCACCGGAGGCAACATATAAAAATACTGTAACCATACTCAATGAGATGACGGTAAACAACATTAAGCGTTATGTGATGGAGGAAATTTTACAATCTGAACGAAAACTGATAGACAGCTTGAACCATAAGGCCGACTGATGTGCTTCATCATTGATCAGGATAATCCTGAATACATGTTCGAAAAAAAATTTTAAAGCTGAAATATAAAAGAAAAGGATATAGTGATGAATAACATAAAGACTTTAGGTGAACTGAAAAAAAGCGGTTATAAACCAAAAAGCGTTAAAGAAGAAATCCGTAATAACCTGATCCGCAAACTTCAAAACGGAGACCCCAGTTTTTCGGGGATTATAGGGTACGAGGAAACGGTGATACCCGATGTGGAAAGAGCATTGTTATCACGACATAATATTTTATTCCTTGGCTTACGCGGACAGGCAAAAACGCGTATGGCCAGGCAGATGACGGAACTGCTGGATGAATATGTTCCGATAGTTGCCGGCAGTGAGATCAATGACGATCCTTTGCACCCCATCTCAAGATTTGCTAAAGACATTATCGCAGAAAAAACAGATCTCACTCCTGTTTCCTGGATACATCGCAGCGAACGTTACGGGGAAAAATTAGCCACTCCTGATGTAAGCGTTGCAGATCTGATCGGTGACATCGATCCCATCAAAGCCGCTAACCTGCGATTGAGTTTTGCAGATGAACTGGTGATCCATTACGGGATCATTCCGCGAAGTAACCGCGGCATTTTTGTAATCAATGAAATTCCTGACTTGCAGGCACGCATTCAGGTAGCCTTATTCAATATTCTTGAGGAAGGTGATGTACAGATAAGAGGATTCAAATTAAGAATGCCTCTGGATATCCTTTTTGTGTTTACGGCCAATCCAGAAGATTATACGAATCGTGGTTCAATTGTAACGCCTTTGAAAGACCGAATCCAGAGCCAGATACTCACGCATTATCCTAAATCTATCGATACGGCCTTAAGCATAACCGAGCAGGAAGCCGATGTGCTGGATGAACAAAAAGCCATTGTGCGCATCAGTGACCTGATGAAAAGGTTGATTGAACAAATTTCATTTGAAGCAAGAGCAAGCGAGTTTGTTGATAAGAAAAGTGGTGTTTCTGCCCGTTTGAGTATTTCAGCTTTTGAAAATGCCATCAGTGCAGCCGAAAGAAGGGCTATCCTTAATAAGGAAAAGGAAACACAGGTATGGGTGAATGATCTTGTTGGCATTATTCCCTCCATAACCGGGAAGATAGAACTGGTTTACGAAGGTGAACAGGAAGGTCCTTTCCAGGTTGCCATGAACCTCGTTGAAAAGGCCATCCGGTCGCAATTCATTAATTATTTTCCCAATCCCGAAGTGCTGAAGAAAAAAAGAAACCAACAGCCCCAGGATGAAAACCCGTATCGTTCGGTGCAGGCCTGGTTCGATAAAGGAAATGCCCTTAATCTATTTTTTAATATCAAAGACCAGGATAAGATTCAGCAATTGTACAAGGTTGATGGATTACATGCCCTTGCTAAAAAATTCTTCAAACATGCCAATGAAAAAGAATTGGCATTGCTGATGGAGTTTGTGTTACATGGATTATCGTCTTTCTCCATGATCAGTAAAAAAATCGTTGATAACAAAATCGAGTTCAAAGACCTGATGGGATCGATGCTCAACCTCGGAACTTCCTCTTATTCGGATGATGAAAACGAAGGAGAAGATTATACTTAGTGAGTGGTGAGTGGTGAGTATTGAAATAACTCACCACTCACTACTGACCACTCATCACTTGCATGTTAAAAAAATTCTATGCTTCCCATCGGCGATGATAATTCAGACAGGACGCGATCTCCCTTTGTTAATTACATATTAATAGCACTGAATATTCTTGTGTTTGTTTTTCTGCAAAGGATGGGGGCAGATATTGGGTTCACCTATTCCAATTCAACCGTTCCCGGAGAAATATTGACAGGTAATGATATTGTTACAAATTCAAAAATAATGGTCGACCCGTACACGGGAGATGAATTTCAATTGCCTGGCCTGGGGGTGACGCCGGGTCATGTGTGGTTTACGCTGATCACATCGATGTTCATGCACGGAGGATGGGCGCATCTTGGCGGAAACCTGCTTTACCTATGGGTTTTCGGGGACAATATTGAAAACCGCCTGGGCCATATTCGCTACTTGTTTTTCTATCTTCTTACCGGCCTTATCGCATCGCTTACGCACGTGCTTACGACACAGTTTTTAGGTCATAATTTGCTCATTCCAAGTCTGGGCGCATCAGGAGCTATTTCGGGTATTCTAGGTGGATATCTCTTGTTATTCCCGACCAGAAGAGTTCATGTGTTTTTGATCTTCACGATCGTATCAGTACCTGCCATTCTTGCGTTGGGCTTCTGGATCGTGTTACAGATACTGAATGGCACCAGCGCTTTGGGAGGAGACGAGGCGGGAGGCGTTGCGTATTCGGCCCATATTGGAGGATTTATTGCAGGGCTGGTATTAATTAAATTTTTCGATCTCGGTCAACCCGTTGCTGTAAGAGAACAAAAAAAGTTTTTTAACAGGTAGGTTGTCAGGAGACCTCAAGCTCTGGTCTGATGTCTTGTCTGACCACTCTAGAATTTATATCCAAATGAAACTCCTGCGTAATAAGGCAAAAAGCCGTGTTTGTTAAAAACAGGCACTATCGCGGCACGGAAAGAAAATCCATTTGTGCGCGGCTGCATACGGTAGCCAAAACTCAAGTGGCCGAATGAAGATTCAAATATAGCATCTTCATTAATGTCGGAACTGTAGTTTACATAAGTAAAGCCAGCACCTACCTCAAAATAATGTTTGGTTTCCTTGCCAATCAAATAATTTAAGCCGATCGGAACAAATACAGCCCCTTCATCATTAATGCTAAATCCTCCAACTCCTATTCGCCCGCCAATTCCATCATTACGTCCGGTGAAGCGCGTATCCACATTAAAGGAAGCAAGTCCCGGGCCACCCAATTCGAAAAATACTGCGGTTTGGGATTTGGCCATATTCGCAATAAATAAGCCAAGCACAGATAGAATAACGAGTTTTTTCATATTGTGATGATTTATTCCGTTGACAAGATTAAAATAAATTTTGATGCACCAAAGTATGTTAAATAATGTTTACCTCTCTTTCTAACTGAATTCCAAATTTTCGCTTAACGCTTTGCAGAATCTTTTCGCTTAGATCATAGAGCTCCTTCCCGGTTGCCTCGCCGTAATTTACCAAAACCAAAGCCTGTTGGGTATGAACTCCTGCATCGCCCCGCCGGATCCCCTTCCACCCGCACGCTTCAATCAACCATCCTGCTGCTAGCTTTGTGTTTCCATTCTGCAATGGGTATCCGATTATGTCTGGAAATAAAGCCTGGAGCTTATTATACTGTTTCATCCCGATCTCGGGGTTCTTGAAAAAACTTCCGGCATTGCCGATTTTTGCCGGGTCGGGTAACTTAGAAGAGCGGATATTGATCACCGCCTGTGATACAGCCTGAATATTCAGATCCTTCACACCCATTTTTTCTAGCTCCTCTTCAATGGCACCATAGCTGATATTAAAATGCGGTTTTTTATTTAATCGAAAAGTAACATTCATTATCACAAAATCATTCCTGTATTTTTTTTTAAATACACTGTCTCTATATCCGAATTCGCAATCGTTGGCGCTAAACGTATGTATTTTCCTTTCCTTTTTGTGATATGCTTCCAGTTCATCAAATATTTCCCTGATCTCTACACCATAGGCCCCGATATTCTGCATTGGACTGGCCCCCACATTACCCGGGATCAGGGAAAGATTTTCCAGGCCGGCCCAATTGCGTTGAATGGCATACAGCACAAACTGGTGCCAGTTTTCACCAGCACCGGATCTTACATAAACATGATTCAGATCTTCTTTGATGAGATCAATCCCCTTTGTTTCATTTTTTAATACAAGGCCGTCGAAATCTTTGGTGAATAAAATATTGCTGCCGCCGCCTAAGATAATAGTGGGCAATTTGGAGGTGGGAGTTAGCAGGTCATCCAATTCTTCCTGGGTTCCAAACGAAGAAAATAATTTTGCCTTTACATCAATTCCGAATGTATTGTATTGTCTGAGCGAAATATTTTGTTCAATTTGCATACTTATATCGAAGATCACAAAGTAACAAAAATCATGCAAGGACAAACAGCGGTTGTTATCGGATCCACCGGATTGATAGGAACACAATTGGTGCAGGTTTTATTAACCGACATGGCATTTACAGAGGTACGCATACTCGTTCGCCGCCCGGTATCGTTTTCGCATCCGAAATTAAGTGTACAAATTGTTTCGTTTGATGATTACCATGACCTGAAAGAAAAAATAGGTAGGGGCCATTCCATTTTTTGTTGTGTAGGTACCACGCAAAAAAAGGTAAAGGGCAACAAAGCCGATTACCGCAAGGTAGATTACAATATTCCCGTTAATGCTGCGAACGCTTCAATAGAAAATGGGTTTAAAAAATTCCTACTTGTTTCTGCTGTCGGAGCAAATAAAAATGCCGGCAATTTTTATTTGCGTTTAAAAGGAGAAGTGGAGGATTCTATTTCAAAACTGGAATTTGAAAGTGTTCATTTTTTTCGCCCATCGATTTTATTGGGAACCCGCGAAGAAATTCGTGCCGGCGAAAAAATAGCAAAAGGAACAATGCAACTATTTTCATTCCTGCTTGCCGGCCCTTTAAAAAAATACAAGGCCATACAAAGCGCCGATGTGGCCAAAGCCCTGGTAGCTGCGTCGAAACAGGAGAAGAAAGGAGTTTGTCTTTATGAGTATAAAGAAATGATTGAACTGATATCTGAAGTTTGAAGTACGAAATACGAAGTACGATGTACGAAATGGTTTGTAAAATGAATTGTGTAGGAAAATATTTTCTTCTATGTTCCTGTGTTTCTATGTGGTAAATTTCCTGTGCATGGACAGTTTCCAAACTTGTGCAGGATTTTTTAACCACATAGAATCATAGAGACATAGAAGGAACATAGAATTTCTTTCTTGAAAGACATACGGGCAGTATAAAAATTACTTCGTACTTCAAACTTCATACTTCGTACTTACATCGCATCCACATCAGCTATCATCACCACACTTCTGAATTTTTTTTCATTGTGAAGTATAGCTATCTGTTCCTGAATGGCTGTTTTGCAGGCAGTAATTAGCGAAGCATCTTTAGGAAGTTTTATTAACAATTCCATCAGGAACTGGTTACGGACCCGGTTAACAACAGGTTCGGCAGGTCCAACCAGATATTGTTCAAATCCTTTCTTAAGCGCAAGAGCAAACTGACGGGAGGCATCTTCTACCACTTCCTTTATTTTATGCCGGAAGGAAAGCAAGATCACTCTCGAAAAAGGCGGGTAAAAGAACCGCTTTCGTTCTTCAATTTCATTTCTGAAAAATAATTTATAATCATGCTGCTGCACGTATAACAATACAGGATGGTTAGTATTGGTGACCTGTATCATCACCTCTCCCCTTCCATCGCGCCTGCCTGCCCTCCCACTAACCTGTTCCATCAATTGGAAAGCTCTTTCATTTACCCTGAAATCAGCAAAGCTTAAAAGATTATCTGCATCGAGTATGCCTACGAGATGCACATTTTCAAAATCAAGCCCTTTTACCACCATTTGAGTTCCCACTAAAATATCAATTTTATGTTGCTCGAACTGTTGAATAAGATTATCATGCGCCTGCTTGCCACGCACACTGTCAACATCCATTCTGGCGATTTTTGCGTCGGTGAAGATCTCTCCGAGCTGTTCTTCGATCTTTTCCGTACCAAAATTTTTTTGCATGAACTTATCACTTCCACATGCCATACAGCTATTTACGCGGGGATAGGTTGTGCCACAATAATGGCAATGAAGCTTATTGGTGTTCTTATGATAATTCAGCGAAACATCGCAATACCTGCATCGCGGGATCCATCCGCATACCTGGCAGATCTGGTAAGGCGAGTATCCCCTGCGGTTCTGAAATAAAATAACCTGTTTCTTATTATTTAGTGACTGCTGGATGGCAGCCTCTAATTGGGCCGTTATCATTACTTTATTCTTATCCCTGGTAATGATTTTTTTCGTATCTACAATTTCTATCAGTGGTAATTTCACGCCGCCAAACCGCTCGTTTAGTTCTGCCAGTCCGTATTTACCTGCCTGGGCATTGTAATAGCTTTCAACGGAGGGTGTGGCGCTGCCCATTAATACTTTTGCATTGTGAAGCGAAGCATAATATACGGCCGCATCCCTTGCATTATAACGTGGCGCGGGGTCCTGCTGCTTAAACGAGCTGTCCTGCTCTTCATCAATAATAACCAGCCCCAGATCAGCAAACGGCAGCAATAAAGAAGATCTTGCACCCAACAAGATTTTTAGCTCGCCACTTTTTACTTTATTCCAGATCTCTATGCGTTCATTCTGATTAAATTTACTATGGTAGATCCCGATATACCCGCCAAAGTTTTTTTGCAGCCTGCGTATGATCTGCGAAGTCAATGCAATTTCGGGAAGCAGGTACAATACCTGCTTTCCTTCATTGATGTATTTTTCAATCTGCTTTATGTACACCTGTGTTTTTCCACTCGATGTTATGCCGTGCAAAAGGCAAACTGATTTTTCTGAAAATATTTTACTGACCGTGTCATAAGCAGCCTGCTGTGCTTCCGTTAGTTCAAAATCTATATTAATATTTCGGGGCAGGTAACGGATGCGATCAATATTCTTTGTTTCTGCAAACAAAATATTCTTATCAATCAATCCCTTTAATTGTGCGTCAGATGCACTGCTTTTTTTTAGAAGCTGTGTTTTTGTCACCTCTCCGTCTGTTTTGATGAGATGGAGGTAACTAAGCAATAACTCCATTTGCCTGGGTGCACGGCTCCAATTGTTCAATAGATCGGATAGTGTTTCTTCGTTATTGAACTGGGGATTCAGTACTATATAGATTTCTTTTTTTGGAGTATATGTTTCTTTCAATGTTTCCCAAACAATGCATAGTTTTTTTTCGATAAGCCTTTTTATGACGGGATAAGTATGCGAAGAATCAAGGATCTGTTGAATTTCGGTGAGCCTGAGTTCTTTTTTGATCAACAATGCTTCTGCAACAACAAACTCATCGTGATCAAGGGATGAAAAATCATCCCCATATTCTTCATTGAAGACGACAGTGGTTTCACTGCTCAATTTGAAATGGGCAGGTAAGGCTGCCGCCATCACTTCCCCCTCGCTACACATATAATATTGTGCGATCCAATTCCACAATTGCAGTTGTTCCTCAAAAATTACCGGCTCAGCGTCCAGAACATTCAGTATGTCCTTTGGTTCGAAAGCTTCCGGCTTATCATAGTGGAACCGCTTGATGATTCCTGAATATTTTTTATTTTTCCCCAGGCCAACTTCCACTCTGCTTCCCGGCTTGACCAGATGCTGGAATTTTTCCGGAACCAGCCAGGTGTAATTCTTAGGTAATGCCAATGGGATGATCACTTCAGCGTACAATTTCTAAGTTTAAGGTTTAAAATTTAAGGTCAAGATTTTAGAGTGCTGATGATAGCAATTTAATGCGATTTTTCTTTGTGTCATTGGTGATCCTATTGATCGCGTAGTTAAGGAGGTTCACAAAGAATACACAAAAGAATACACAAAGAGAAGATGCGACGTACACAGCAAGAGATTTATCTAAAAGAACGTTCCTGAAACTGAATGTTTAAACCTGAACGCTCAATGACTTCGTACTTCGTACCTCGTACCTCGTACTTCGTACATCACCCATCGATCCAATCCGCCTTATATTCAATTAATTTTTGCTCCATTATTGAAAAAACTTTTTGTTTCAGCCTATTTACATCTTTTGATTGAAGTCCCTCTACGCTTATTTCATCCAGGAATATCGATCTTGATCTGCCGGGATTCAGGCTTAATAAACTTTCATGGCTTAATCTTTTAAAACTATCAAGAAAAAGAATTGGCTTGATAGGCGTTTGCGTTTCTATTGCGATCCGGAACGCGCCATCGTAAAATTCTTTTAAAGGTTTTTTTGTTTCATTCAGGGTTCCTTCAGGAAAAATAAAAATGGAGATCCCTTTGCGCAATACTGCTTTCAGCACCCGCACACTTTTGGCACGGTGTTCGGGACTGCTTCTATCTACGGTCACGATAGCATTCCTGTAAATAAATCCAAAAAAAGGGACTTTAGACATTTCACTTTTCCCCAAAATGCGAACCGGCTGCCGGAGTGATTCTACAATGACGGGCGCATCGAAATAGGAAATATGATTGGCCACAAAAATATATTGCCTGCCTTTATCATGCGGCGATTCATACAGGTTCCTATGAATGATACCGATGGTAAATAACCATAGATCTCCCCAGACACAACATGCACGGTAAATAAAATTACCGCCTTTTATTTTTCCGAAAAATGAGCCGATCACCACAAATGGCAGTATTAAAAACATTACCGCGATAAAAGTGATCACTGCATAAATAAAATATATTATTCGAAAAGGCAATCCAACAAGTTTCATTCGATCGACGGCCGTTGGTTTGTAAATCTGGGCCTGGCAGATAATTAAGTCATGCCCTCAAATATATCATTTAAAGGGTTTAGGGTTTAGGGTTTATGGTTTAAAGTTTCAGGTTTGGATGTATTATTATGGTTATACCCATCGCGCCACAACTCAATCCCAAACCTTAAACTTTAAACTTTAAACCCTTCAGGTTTTGGGCAGCGGCCAACGGTACTGTATCTTTGCCGCCTCATGAGCGAAAGAAGAACAGTGGCATTTCATACTTTAGGTTGCAAGCTGAATTTTTCAGAAACCTCATCCCTTTCCCGGATGCTGGAAAAAGAAGGTTTTGAGAAAAAAGAGTTTACCGACCTGGCTGATATTTATATCATTAATACCTGTTCGGTAACGGACAATGCAGATAAAGAATGCCGCCACCTGGTTCGGCGGATCCAAAGAAAATCTCCTGAAAGTTTAGTCGTGATCACAGGCTGTTATGCCCAATTAAAGCCTACAGAAATTGCAGACATACCAGGCGTGGATCTTGTATTGGGAGCCTCTGAAAAATTTAATATCGGCCATCACCTGAAAGAACTTACAAAAGGGGATTCAACCAAAATCTGTTCATGCGATATTGAAACCATCAATGGGTTTAATGCTTCCTATTCCATCAACGACCGCACCCGCAGTTTCTTAAAAGTGCAGGATGGCTGCGATTACAATTGTTCCTTCTGCACCATCCCAATGGCCAGGGGGAAAAGTCGTAGCGACTCGATTGAAAATGTAGTAAAAAATGTGAACGAATTAACGGCGAAAGGAATAAAGGAAATTGTACTGACCGGTGTCAATCTCGGAGATTTTGGAAAAAGCGCAGGTGCCGGTCAAAAAGATGAACGTTCTTTTTTTGAGTTGATCCGGGTATTGGATGCTCTTCCTGTTCAACGTTACCGGATTTCATCTATTGAGCCCAATTTATTAACAAATCAGATTATTGAATGGGTGGCCAACAGCGACAAATTCATGCCTCATTTTCATATTCCCTTACAAAGTGGAAGCAATAAGATCCTGGGCTTGATGCGCCGGCGATACAATAGAGAATTGTACCAGGAAAAAGTGCAACATATCAAAACACGAATGCCTCATTGTGCGATCGGCGTAGATGTGATTGTTGGATTTCCCGGTGAGCAGGAAGAGGACTTTAAAGAAACTTATGATTTCCTTCACACTCTCGATATTTCCTATCTCCATGTGTTTACGTACTCTGAAAGGGATAATACACGGGCATTGGCAATTGAACCAGTTGTACCGGCGCATGTTCGCAATGAACGTAACAAAGCCTTGCGCAATCTGAGTTTCATGAAAATGCAGTACTTCACCCAACTTCATGCCGGCCAGGTTCGTAAAGTATTATTTGAAGGCTTCGATAAACATGGGATGATGGAAGGGTATACAGATAATTATATTAAGATCAGCTCTCCCCATCGTGCTGAATGGGTAAACCAGATTATTGACTGGACCCTGTAAACCATTTGCTCCATTTTCTCGTTTATTATAGGAACAGTTATGAAAAAGTTCCAGATAACCATACAGTTTATTACAGATAAGGAATTCATGGACCTTGTTCCTGCGCATAAAACATATATCAATTACCTGATCAATAAAGAAATTGTTGAACACTATGCAGTAAGCATGGAAAGTCAACGCATCTGGATCACGGTAAATGTAGCGGACAGGGCGGCAATTGAAAAGATCATCGCACAATCTCCTTTGTTCCCCTATTTTACGTATGAGGTACATGAATTATTTGCTTTGGATGGTCAGAACTACCGGCTTCCTACATTGCAGATGAATTAGAGGGAAAATGTGAAACGTGAGGGATGAAACGTCAGAATTAATGTTTGATCTTTCGCATCTCGCGATGAAAGCCTACAGCGTCCTATGGCGTTGTCCAGGCAGGTTTATGTTTCATTACTGTTTTATAGACCGGGCAAGACGGTATATGAGCGCCTTCCAGATACCCTGAACTCACTAAAAATTCATTTACTATTTCGCCTCCTGTAAATCGAAATGTTTTCTTGAATAATTTCACCCATTCGTCTTTAGTTTTGGGATGATGATGATCAAGCCAGTTTTTAAAAGAGCCATGTTCTTTTTGAATCTGCTGGATGCGTGTCGCATTGTCAATGACTGATTCAATTTTCAGGCGGTTACGGATAATACCCGGGTCCTGCAATAATTCGAGGATCTTTTTTTCACCATATTTAGAGACGCGGGCAATTTCGAAATCGTCGAATGCCCGAAAGAAATTATTTTTCTTGTTCAAAATGGTTGTCCACGACAGGCCTGCCTGGTTGATTTCCAATACCAGGCGGGCAAACAATTCATTATCATTTAGGATCGGAAAGCCATATTCAGAATCGTGATAGTACACATGAACATTGTCGCGTTCCATCAGCGCTACAGCTTCGCAATAAGTATTTTGTTTCGCCATATTATTTAGACCCTTCAATTGAATTACGATAGTGTATCTTAATTGTGGGGTGTAGATTGAAAAAAGGTTCAAAAAGTGCAGTGTGTATCATACCAACCTACGTGTGGATATTTTAATTTCAAGATACGCATCAGCTTATTCAAATAATTATTATTCATAAAAAATTTATTATTAAAAATGCCATCATCACCGAAGTATCTGTATCTGACAAAGATTTTTTTATAGACTTTAATTGCATCCTCAGCGCATAACCATTCCCCCGATAACTCATCTCCAAATAATCCCGAGCTCCCAAATGAAAACTTATAATCGATATAATTGCCTTCTTTAGAAGGATTGGGACATCGTTGGCTTTGAACCTTTGATTGATCAACGATCTTGAATTTTGTGTATCCCAGTTGTTCCAGTATCTTAAATTCATGCAGTAATTCATCCCATGATGTCTTTCCAGACTCCAATGATACAAATCTTGGTTTTTCTTTCGAATTAGATAGCGATTTTAATGCCATAACGTCCGCACCCTCTATATCAATCTTAACATATTCAAGTGTTTCGTCATCCCGTAATTCCGTATTTATTAAGGTATCTAATCGTGCTGTTTTAACTGTTCTACTAATAGAATTAGTGGCCAGTTTTTTATTACGGGAATCCCAACTTTCGAAAATGGTTCCCCATACAGATTTATCAACATTCTCATAAAATGTAATTGTTTCGCCATCCTTTTCAGTGATCGCATAGTTTACAATTGTAAGATCTTCCCTATTCGGGTGATCTTTAAAGTTTTCGAAAATTATTTCACACATTTTATCTGAAGCATCTACCGCAATTACCCTAAATCCCTTCCTTAAATAAAAATCGCTGTCTTCGCCTTTATGTGCTCCAAGATCAAAAATTACTTTCTTTTTCATGTAATTATGGCTTATTATTTCTCATATGGAAAAATATTTGATTTAATTATTAGAGGTATCAGAATTTGGTAACAGTTTCAAGACTCTTGGCTGGGATATATGAGGCAAAATATAAAAAATTAGACGTAATGCAAATAACAGCCAGGTTGCAAGTCGAATTTGAGCAGTACCATTTCAACTTGTCAGATTGGATGTTTTAAACCGGGTGAATCGTTCATTGTTCCTCAGAGCAATTACTCTTAAAATAAAAAAGGGAATGTGCTCTACTTTGAAGTTTAACAGGACTATCGAAATCTGATTTGAGATATGTAACCCGAACTTTTTTTGCACCAATCATTGCCGTGAATCAGAAGGTCGTTAATCTTTATAAAATTTGGTCTGGATAAATTGTATTAATAAATAAGTAATTTGTAGACATAATACACTTTAATAAATGGATTTAAAGCACTATAAACCGATCCATTGGTTATATAACCTGTTTCATTACAAAGAACTGAAGCATAACCGCGAAGCGTATAAGAAATATAATATCAAAAAGCCTCTCATTGCATCGATATCAAGCAAGGATTTTCCTGATAAAGAGTCGAGGGCATGGCTCGATACCGGTGACTCAAATCTATTGGCTTCTCAAAAAAGATCGTTCAGTCATTTCTCCTCTTCTATTCAGAAAAAAATAATGAATTGGAGTAAAGATGGTCATATGATCCTTGAAAATTTTTTCGACGAGGATACCTGTTCGGCAATGAACGAAGAAATTGACAAGTTGGTAAAAAGTCAAAAGCTAGGTTTCACGCAGGGAAATAAATTGATGTTCGCCAATAAGAAATCATCACTTATAAAAAAGGCTATCAATGATAGTTTATTAAAAAACATTTTGGGATTTATCCTGGACAAGGAAGTGGTTGCTTTTCAAACAATCAATTTTTTGCAAGGCAGCCAGCAACGCGCCCATTCAGATAGCATTCACATGACCACATATCCATTAGGTTACCTGATTGCAGCCTGGGTAGCGTTGGAAGATGTGAATGCAGACAATGGACCGCTTTTCTATTACCCCGGCAGCCATAAGCTCCCCTATTTATTAAACAGTGATTTTAATGAGGGGGAAACCTTTTTAACTCTTGGCAAAAAAGATTATTCGGAATATGAAGATGTGTTAGACGAGCTTGTGACGCAACATGGATTTCAGCAACGGGAATTCCATGCATGCAAGGGAGATGTTTTTATATGGCACGCCAACCTGGTACATGGGGGTGCCCCTATCCAAAACAAAGCACTGACCCGCAAAAGTATGGTAGTACATTATTATGCATCGGATGTAATAAAATATCATGAGATCACTGAGAGGCCTTCGCTGATATGAGCGTTTAACTTTAAGGTAACCGGGAACAGAAGGAATTTTTTATAAAGTTTGTCTGGGATGAATTTATACCTGTAAGAGCCGGTTATCAATTTCAGGGGCTGGAAGTTTGGTTAAATGTGTTGAACATTACTGATAAGTATTACTCTTATATTACAACGAAAAGTTCTTTTGGCTACAGTTATCAATTGGCCGAACCCCGGAATTTTAATGTTGGGATTTCTTTTGATTTAGGAAGCTTCTTAAAATAAGGTAGAGTTGACTGTTGCCTTATTCGCATCGTTGATTATACATCCCGAAAAAGCTCATCTCGTTATCAAGATTTGAATAGATTAAGCCAGGTATAAACGCCTGGTTTTTTGTTAGAATCAATGATCTTCGAAATGACAATCGGTTTTTTTTTGTGCTGGAAACAAATAAAGGATTATCATCCAACCCGCAGGCAGTTAGCTCTGTGATTGAGACATGTCTGCTATTATCGGCACCAAAAGCTCAGATAGTTTCTATTTTCCGCTGTAAAAGCTGTTAAATAAAAATGCCTTCTTCAAAAGAACAAGGCATTGTGTGGGAGTTGACGGGTTCGAACCGCCGACCCTCTGCTTGTAAGGCAGATGCTCTGAACCAGCTGAGCTAAACTCCCTTTTTTAAATTAGGATGGCAAAGATAAGGGCAAATAGTTTTTAGCAAAATTTTTTTAAGTATACT
>JACMLY010000010.1 GCA_014379345.1 Chitinophagaceae bacterium | reverse complement strand
CTCGGGATGACAGGAAGGAGGTTGGGATGCCAGTAAGGAGAGTGGGATGACAGGAAGGAGAGTGGGATGCCAGGAAGGAGAGTGGGATGCCAGGAAGGAGAGTGGGATGCCAGGAAGGAGAGTGGCATGACCGGGAAAGAGAATGTGATAAAGTGAAACAGAATATCTTTCAGGGGGTGTGTAAAATGAACTGGGGTTTGTAAAATGAACCGTGTCAGAAAATAATTTTCAGGTCGATTTCATTTCCTCCACCCATTTGTCTCTTTCCTGAGGACTGAATTTCCAGGGAGCAAAATTATTTTCTATGTTACTTGTCATGGCATTCCATTCCTGGGGAGCATTACTTTCTTCCATGATCAGTGAACGGCGCAGTTCCAGGATGATCTCCAGGGGAGAAATGGCAACCGGGCATTCCTGCACACATGCCTGGCAGGTGGTACATGCCCGAAGTTCTTCCACTGTAATATAATTGTGCAGGAGAGTTTTTCCATCGTTCTTAAACTCGCCATTGGCTTTTATATTCCTGCCCGCTTCTTCCGTGCGATCCCTGGTATCCATCATGATCTTACGGGGAGACAAAAGCTTTCCGGTTTGCGTAGCCGGACAGGCTGCACTGCAGCGGCCACATTCTGTACAGCTGTACGCATCTAACAGGTTTCTCCAGCTCAAATCAAAAATATCTTTCGCCCCGAATTTTTCAGGCGGTATAGCGTCTACAGGAGCCGATTCCGGTTGCATGGCGTACAATACTTCATTCTGTACCGAAGCCATGTTTTTGATTTTCCCTTTCGGTTCAAGCCGTGCATAATAGGCATTGGGAAAAGCCAATATGATATGCAGGTGTTTTGAATAAGGCAGATAATTAAGAAAAGCAAAAATGCCGAGTATGTGCAACCACCAGCAAACACGCTCAAAGATCATCAGCGAAGAGTCGCTCAGGTTGTTAAGCAGCGGATGAAGCCATTGCGAAAAAGAAAAATTTCCTGTGGCATGTTGTGCATAGGCGCCATAGCCACGTTCCTGCAACAACGTGTCGGCAGCATTCATTGAAAGGAATAATGTCATCAGGACGATCTCTGTAATAAGAATATAATTCGCATCGCTTCGCGGCCATCCGTCAAGATCGCGACTGATGAATCTTTTTAATTTGATGATGTTCCGGCGGGCCAGAAATATTATGCAAACAATCAATACGCCGACAGCAAGGAATTCAAAACTGTTGATCAGCCAGGAATACAGGGAGAAATCTGAGAATAAACGATGTGTGCCTGCAATTCCATCCAGAAAGATTTCGAGCACCTCAATATTGATGATGATGAATCCCGCATAGATCACAAAATGTAAAACAGCCACTATCGGGTTGCGAAACATTTTTTTTTGGCCAAAAGCCAGTAAAAACACATTTTTCCATCGCTCTCCCCGGCGGTCGTTATAAGATTCGTCCCTGCCCAGAAAAATGTTACGCCGGATCTCATTTGCTTTTTTTGCAAAGACCCAAATAGCAACACCTGCAGCTATCAGAAAGAGGATTTGCTGAATGTAAGACATGCGTGTTAATTAATAGGCTAAGATAGAATATAGAACATAGAATACGGGAGAAAAAGAGCTGTTGAACAGTTTTTTTCATCGGTATGAATGTAGTATTGATTGGTCATTCAATTGGCCAATTTCAGTTTTGGAATGCCTGCGGAGTAAAAGCCTCAGGTTGCCTTCTGTTTTCTGTATCCTATATTCCGATAGCGTTCTTTCGAATGATTGTTTTATTGACGTATTGCCCCTAGATTTGAAAAAAAATAGGACATGTCAAAAAACTATATCCTCCATCAGTCAACTGCTTCCAGAAAATTGCAGCGAATGGCTTATGAGATAGTTGAGAATAATCTGGATGAACAGGAACTGCTGCTGGTAGGTATCCGTGATAACGGCAGCATCATCGCAGAAAACATACAGCAATTGTTACACCAGATCAGTTCGATCAGGTCGGAATTGATTTATCTGTCACTGGATAAAAGGATGCCCGGTGAAATACATTTAAGCCGGCAGATTGATTTTAGCAATAAGGTGATCATCGTAATAGATGATGTGGCCAATAGCGGTAAAACGATGTTGTATGCCCTCAGGCCTTTTCTTGCCTTCCACCCAAAAAAAATTCAGACCCTCGTGATGGTCGAAAGAACACATAAAGCATTTCCCGTTAACTCCGATTATGTAGGTATTTCGGTATCCACTACTTTACAGGAACATATTTATGTGGAAGTGGAAGGATCGGTTGTGATGGGGGCTTGGATGGAATAAGTTTAAAGTTTAAGGTTTAAAGTTTAAGGTTGATTTAACCGTTGTTGGTGTTTTCACCGACAAAGGCACGAGAAGTTTAAAGTTTAAGGTTTATAGTTTAAGGTTTGTAATCGGTCATTTTTTTCTTTTGTGAGATGTGATATTTTAAACCCTTTTTTTAAACTAAACTTTAAACTTTAAACATTAAACTTTAAACCCCATTGCCGCCCATAAAAAACCAGACTTCAATGAAATGTTTTTTTCTGAAATTGATTGAATAAAACAGACATGTCTGCAGAGTTAAGCATCTTCTTCCTTTTTTTTGGCGGCTTACAGGGGCTTTTGTTTACTATTTTTCTGATCCGCAAAAAATTGCATAGGTCAGGATATATCTTCCTGCTCCTGTATTTTGTTGTGATGCTGTTACAGGTCACGTTAAAACTGATGAGCAAGGGCTGGTTGATGGACAACTGGCGCGTGCTGTATGAGTTATCCTACCACCTACCGTTCCTATATGGCCCCCTGATCTATTTACTTACACGCCAACTTCTGCAAAGGCAATCATTCAAACTGACAGACCTGCTTCATTTTATTCCTTTTGCCATATTGATGACCTTTTTCATAGTGGGCTATTCCAATTCGGAATCGCCGCTGGTGTTGTTTCCATTTCTATTAGTGAAATTCAAGCTCATACTGCAACTGGTGAGCTTGTATCTCTATCATTTTTTGGCTTTACAGTACTGGATAGATAACCGGCAATCCGTGCCATCGGTTCAGCAATTGCAATGGCGGTGGTTGAAAAAATTCATTTATTCTTCTTTTTTTGTGTGTATAGTCGTTGCATTTCTGAATTATTTTATGGTCATACTGTACCCTCAATTGAATTATGTACGACCCGGTTTCCTTGTGCTTACTTTGTTCATCTATTGGATCAGCTACGAAGCATTGCACCACCCAGAGGTTTTCAGTGTTATAAAAGGATATGGAGACGATCCGGCAGCGGGGAAAGAAAATTTACCCAGACTGACCGTTCACCGGCCATCAAAGAAATACCTGAAGTCTACCCTGACGGAGGAAGAATCGATGCGTATTGTGAATGTTCTTGCAACTTTAATGCAGGAACAGAAACCTTTTTTAGACGCAGGCATTGGCATCGACGGGCTTGCGGCAATGGTTGATTCAAACCGCCATCATTTGTCCCAGGTTCTGAATGAAAAATTAAAAAGGACTTTTTATGATTATATCAATCATTACCGGGTGGAAGAAGCAAAATTATTACTGACCGATCCTGAAAAGATCAATCACAAGATCGCATCCATTGCTTATGATGCAGGCTTCAATTCGCTTTCTACCTTTAATGATGTATTCCGGAAATCTGCGGGCATTACCCCATCACAATTCAGGAAACAGCCTAAAGAAATATCACAAAAAAAACGGGTATGATGACGGAATGATCGGTCCGGTAGATTTGTTTATCTGTCTGCTGTATGTTGCTTTCTTAAAAATCACAGTATGCTACGATCGTTTTTATTGGTCGCCCTGACAACTGCTGCATCAGGTGCGTTTTCACAAGCTGTAACCGAACGCCCCGTTGTTTACCAGGTTGCCTCGATGAAGAATGTGGGAATAAAAGAAAAAATTGAATTCAGGAAGGTGAACGATACAACATTGACAATGGATATCTACTATCCGCCGGCTTTTGATAAAAAGAAAAATTTTCCGGTAGTGGTCTTTAACAATGGAGTGGGGGTACCCGAGATTCCGCAATGGCGTGTGTACAGGGATTGGGCTAAATTAATGGCAGCCCATGGAATGATTGCCGTGAATTATCAAAGCCGGCGGGGTAATAGCTTGGGTGATAGCGAAGCGCTTATTGATTACCTTGTTCAGCATTCCCGCGAACTTAATATCGATGCAGAAAAGATCGGTATCTGGACATGCTCAGCGAACGCAAGAGTGGGGATGCGGCTCGCAAATAAATCCCGTCCTGAAAATATCAGGGCACTGGTAGTTTATTATGGCGGACCGGATAGTCTTGGACGTTTAAGGCAGGATCTGCCCACCCTTATTGTCAGGGCCGGACTGGATGCGCAATACCTGAATATGTCTATCGAGAATTTCGTAGAGCAGTCGCTCAAACAGGATACCAGACTAGAGCTTGTTAATTTCCTTGAAGGCATTCACGCATTTGACATATATACGAACACAAATGAATCGAAAGCGATCATCATCCGCACGATCGAATTCATGAAGGCCAACCTGGAGCACCCGGTTCCACTCCAAAAGAGCTGGACTTTGACCAATCGAAATTTCATGTGGATGATCATGAATAACCAGTTAGAGGATGCGTTGTCGGAATTCAGAAAGGCGCGTGCTACATATCGCGCTGATTCTACATTCCAGCCTTTTTATAATGGTGTGATCCGGGAGGATGTACTGAATACGAATGCATATTGGCTTCTCCGTAATCAACGTCAGCAGCAGGCGTTGGAAGTTTTTAAATTGATCGTTGAGTCCTACCCCGAATCACCCAATGCTTACGATGGCTTGTCTGATGCATATGAGACCCTCGGAGATAAAGCTGCAGCACTTTCACATGCCGAAAAGACCTTGCAGAAGCTGGAAACTGCGCAAAATCTCAATGATCAATTAAAAGAAAGGATCCGGAAAAATGCAAGTGAGAAAGTTGCAAGGCTTAAATCGGGATCATAGAAAGTCAATACATTTTGATAAGTATTGTCGTGGTTTGTTCCTGTCATGCCGAGCCTGTATTGCCGGTAGGCAAGGTACGAGGCATCTCAGAGACTTGCACCTTTAGAGCATCTGATAGAATGTAATGTTTGAATCATCAGGCCTCTCAGATGCGTCCTTCGTCTGCATGACAGGAGTGTGGAAATCTTGAAAACCAAATAATCAGAAATAAAGCAAATGCCCTTTAATTTTTCCTTTTGAATTTAATTCAAGCGTTGGTGCGGGGATTTTAATTCCTCCCATTAACAGGAAGATACTTTTTAGCAGCTTACTCCTGGTAGGTATTCTTGTAAAATCAATATCCGGAGAAAGGTAAAATCTTCTGATCCGTGCGATATCTCTTCGATCGAAAAATATACCCTGCTTATCGGTCCATGTGTTTTCTCTTCCTCCCAGCATCAGGTCTGAACTGTAACCCGTGGCGATATTCAACCATTTTGGAAATTTACTGCCGGTAAAAAAAGACCGCGGATTCATACTGACCCAATATGTTTGTGAATTATAATCTTTCAGATACCGCTCGACGAAGGAAGTGCCGAACAACTGTTCATAGCGGGGTTTAACATCCTTAGGATAGTCATGATTTGCAAAACTTAATTTTAAACGGATCCTTTTCTCTTCCCAGGTCAACTCCTGTGCTACAAAAATAGCAGCACCTAAAATATTTGCTCCCATATCGGCTACACTAAAGCCCCATTCGGTAGAATAAGCATCCTGTATTTCTATTATGCTTTGATAGGCGACACCACTGATAGCGCCATAGAGTGTGCTTTTTTTGTGGCTGAGACCAGCCCATCTCCACATCTTACTCGAAATATTGCTTATTTGAAAAGTTGTAAACACGTGCCCCAACTTATCCATTTGGTTCCATTCTTTATTATCATTAAAAAAATGAAACGAAGTACTAGGATAATCGGAATACCAAAATTCGTTCAGCGCCACAAAAGATCCTATCCATAAACCTGCCTGAACTCCCCCAACCAGCCACAGGCGTTTTTTATTGGGTAAACTGCTGTCGGCATATATAACAGGCCATTTATATTCAAGCGGGTGTACAACCGGCGGTTGATTTGATGCACCAGCAAGATTATAATCTCTGGCAGGCATTTCCTGCGAAAAAGTGATTTCGAAGAATAGTAAAAGAATTAAAATATGAAAAGCTTTTTGCACCACAGGGTCACATTATTTTAGAGAAGACATCAAAATTACAATATTAGTGGGTTTATTCTTTCTTCAATTTTTGCCATCTAATGAATCTTCCCGAATTTAGTCGGTAATTTCAAAAAAATAAAGCTGCAATTCAAACTACTGTTATGGATGATGTTATAATGAAAAGATCAGCCGCATGGCTTGCTGGAAATTTTGATGAGCTGACAAAAGAAGAGATCAAAAGGTTACAGCAGGACAATCCCAATGAACTTGCGGATGCTTTTTATCGAAATCTAGAATTCGGTACGGGGGGCCTTCGCGGAATAATGGGCGTTGGTACAAACCGCATGAATAAATATACGGTTGGAATGGCCACGCAGGGATATGCCAATTATCTCAAACAATCACACCCCGGCGCTCCGGTGCGCATTGCCATTGCACATGACAGTCGCAATAATAGCAGAATCTTTGCAGAGATCGTAGCGAATGTAATGGCGGCAAATGATATTAAAGTGTATTTATTTGAAGCATTAAGACCTACTCCTGAACTGTCGTTTGCAATACGCTACCTGGGGTGCCAGGGAGGAGTTGTTTGTACCGCCTCGCACAATCCAAAAGAATACAACGGCTACAAAGCATACTGGAATGACGGAGGTCAATTGGTGCCTCCTCACGATAAGAACGTGATCAGGGAAGTGGATAAGATTGCATCGGTAGACGATGTACAATGGAGTGGGGGAGAATCAAATATTACGCCCATTGGGCGTGAGTTGGATGAGGAATATATATTGATGGTGAACAGCCTGAGCGTATACCCGGAGATCATACAAAAGCAGCACGATCTTAAAATTGTATATACTCCCATACACGGCACAGGCATTACCCTGGTACCTGAAGTGCTGAAAAGATTTGGATTTACGAATGTTTCGATCGTAGAAGAACAAAGCGAGCCGAATGGGAACTTCCCCACGGTTATTTATCCCAACCCCGAAGAAAGCGAGGCCATGAGCATCGGTCTCAAAAAAGCAAAAAAGATCGATGCAGATATTTTATTGGGAACAGACCCGGATGCAGATAGGGTAGGCATTGGCGTAAAGGATAACGATGGCAATTGGGTTCTGTTAAATGGCAATCAAACAGCTGTGCTCGCTTTTAATTATATGATTGAAGCCCGCAAGGCAAAAGGAATTGCACAGTCGAACGACATGGTTGTAAAAACGATTGTGACAACCGATATGATCGACGTGATCGCGGAAAGAAGCAATATCAATTGTTACAATGTGCTCACAGGTTTCAAATGGATCGCAGAGCTGATCAAGGAAAAAGAAGCGAGTGAAAATTATGTGATAGGGGGAGAGGAAAGTTATGGACTAATGATCGGTTCGAAATTGCGCGATAAGGATGCTGTTTCAGCGGTAGCTATTTTGTGTGAAATGGCAGCGTATGAAAAAGACAAGGGCCGCACCCTGTATCAAAAACTGATCGACCTGTATGTTCAGTTTGGTTTTTATAAAGAGAGCCTGATCTCTATTACTAAAAAAGGAATGAACGGACAGAAGGAAATTGCCGAGATGATGGAAACATATAGAAGCAATCCGCCACAAACCATCAATGGCTCCGCTGTAGTTCAGTTGCTCGACTATGAATTGAGTAAGGGCCGTAACCTTCAATCGGACAAAGAATGGAATATTCAGCTTCCCAAAAGCAATGTACTACAGTTTATATTAGCTGATGGCAGCAAAATTTCTGCAAGGCCATCCGGAACTGAACCAAAGATCAAATTTTATTTTAGTGTTCATACTACATTGAACGATGCGAAGGATTTTGAATCAGTGCATCAGTCATTGAACCAAAGGATCCAGGGTATCATCAGCGATATGGGACTAAAATAATTTGTCAGTATCTAAAACGAAGCCATATGTATAGAATTGTTTATGTTCTGTTGCTGAGTAGCTTATTATCGTGTGAAGAAAAGAATGATGATAGTACTCGTTCGTCCAATACCAACCCGGTCGCTGTTATAGAAAGTCTGGATGAAAGTTTTCATACTATTATTCATGATACGGCCAGGGTAGAGATCATTGCAGAGGGGTTTAAATGGAGTGAAGGTCCTTTGTGGCTGGATACTTACGGGGTTTTGCTTTTCTCGGATATTCCGGATAACACGATCTACAGATGGTCGGAGCAGGGCGGGAAGCAGGTTTACCTGAAGCCCTCAGGATATACAGAAGCTGCCAGGCGCGGTGGGGAAACCGGCTCTAATGGATTGCTGCTCGACAGCAATGACCGGTTGGTACTATGTCAGCATGGTAACAGGCAGATTGCTTTAATGGATGCTCCTTTGGATGATCCCAAACCCAATTTTAAAGCGCTTGCGGCTAATTATCAGGGAAAAAAATTCAATAGTCCGAATGACGCCGTTCTGCGTAGCAACGGTGATATATTCTTTACCGATCCCCCCTATGGGTTAGAAAAAAATATGGAGGATCCATTAAAAGAAATTCCTTTTCAGGGTGTGTACAAAGTAACACCGGCAGGAAAGGTGTCCTTGCTACTGGATTCGATTACACGACCAAATGGAATTGCGATCACACGTGATGAACAGTCATTGATCGTTGCCAATTCTGATGATAAAAAGAAGATCTGGTATGCGTATGATTTTGGTCCGAATGATTCATTGATAAATCCGAGGATTTTCTATGATGCAACAAGCGATTCGGCCAAGGGCTCCCCCGATGGATTGAAGATCGATAGAAATGGAAATGTGTTTGCAACAGGCCCAGGCGGTGTTTGGATTTTTAACAGTGACGGTCTAGCCCTGGGGCGAATAAAATTTCCAGAATCCACTTCTAATGTTGCTTTATCGGGAGATGAAAAAACATTGTTCATAACCGCCGACATGTATGTATTAAGGGTAAAGATGCGATAGCTTTAAAACTTTTTGCCACGGATTACACGAATTAGCACGGATTAATGAGTGGTAATTTGTGCAATTCGTGGCAAGGATGCTTTCTATTTTTTTGGCAACGCGAAGGCTACATAAGCATCGCCCGACTGAGTTCCCAATTTACCACCGCCACAGGCAATGACGATATATTGTTTTCCATTCAGATTATAAATAGATGGCGTTGCAAAACCCGGTGCGGGCAATTCGGTTTCCCATAGCAGTTTTCCATTGTGTTTATTGAATGCCCTGAACTTTCCGTCCCTGCTGGCTGCAATAAACAGAACGCCACCGGCCGTAACAACAGGGCCTCCATAATTTTCGGTTCCTGTTTGTATCCCTTTTTGTTTGAACTCGGGGTATTCACCGAGTGTTGTTTTCCAAACCAGCTCACCTGAATTCAAATTGATCGCATTCAATGTTCCCCATGGGGGCTTGATGGCGGGATAGCCTTCCTTACTTAGAAATTTATTATAGCCGGTAATCGAATAGGGCATGCTTAAAAATGAATCGACTAGTTTTGGCGGTGCAACATATTTTTTAAGTTGTTCTTTTTTTATGTCCAGCAGGTAGGCGGCGATGGCTTTTCTTTCTTCCTCCGCCAGTTGTTTAAATGCGGGCATCATTCTTCTTCCTGTAACAACCAATTCATGAAATGCCTTTTCGGTATATTTTTTCGGAATTCCGGTCAGGGAAGGAAAATTCCCCGAACCCTGGCGATCGGTTCCATGGCAACTCATGCAATTTTTTGCGTAGAGCCGCTTACCCGCATCAATATACGTTTCGTTCTGCGGCACTTTGTTTTTAATATCAACCATGGTCAGCACCCATGCCATCTCATTTGCATTTACATACAGAATGCCCGTAACAGGATCAAATGCAGGTCCGCCCCATTCAGCACCGCCATCGAATCCAGGGAACACCACGGTGCCCTGCTTTGAGGGCGGGGTATACATGTGGCCGGTACGGTAACCCTGTAATCTTTTTTTAATATCCTGGTAAGATGAATCCGGTACCAGGTCGTTTAGCTCTGCTTCCGAAAATGTTTGCCGTACAAACGGTTTTGGCAATGAAGGGATCGGTTGTGTAGGAGATAGTTTTTCACCTTTCAATTCTGTATTGGTCGGAACAGGTTTTTCTTCAATAAGAAATAATGGTTTACCCGTTTCTCTTTCAAACAAAAAAACAAAACCCGTTTTTGTTGTTTGTGCTACGGCATCAACCTGTTTGCCATCGCGGTTTACGGTGACCAGTGCCGGAGGAGTTGGGAGATCGCGGTCCCATACATCATGATGAATATGCTGGAAATGCCAGATGCGTTTACCCGTCGCCGCATCCAGGGCGAGCAGGCAATCCGCAAATAAATTGTTGCCCTTTCTTTTTGCTCCATAAAAATCCCAGGATGCAGATCCGGTGGGGGCAAAAAGCATTCCCCTTTTTTCATCAAGGCTAAAGCCACTCCATGTATTTGCGCCGCCTATATGTTTATAAGCAATTGAATCTTCCCAGGTGTCATATCCCAATTCACCAGGGTGTGGAATAGTATGAAAGATCCATTGTTGTTTCCCTGTGCGGGTGTCGTAGGCGCGGATATGGCCTGGCGCTGCGGCCGGGCCTTCGTCTACCCTGGAACCCATTATCAGGAGATCTTTGTAAATGATCCCGGGGCTCGATGCGGTTACAAAAAGATCATACACATCACGTCCAAGACCTTCATGCAGATCAACACGGCCGCTGTCACCAAATGATATTACAAGTTTGCCGGTACGGGCGTCAATGCATTGGATGGATGATCCAGCCGTATAATAAATTCTTCTATCCTCCTTGCCATCGGTCCAATAAGCAACACCTCTGCTGTTATTCATCACAAAAAAAGAACGCTTGTTTCCCTGCAATGAATCGAAAGGATTGTACATCCATTTTTCTTTTCCGGTCGCGGCGTCCACCGCAAAAAGTTTCATTTGCGGACTGGTGCCATACAATACCCCATCGATCATGATGGGATTGCATTGTATCTGGGAATGGTTCACAGTATCTGCATCCCCGGTGTTGTAGGTCCATGCAATTTGTAATTGCTGCACATTGGTGGTATCAACTTCCTTCAATGTTGAGTAACGGATCATTTCTTTAGAGCCGCCATAATTTCTCCAATCTTCATATTTGATTTCAGTTTGATCTGTACAGGATGAAAATAGCAGGCAGCATACAATGAATGCATTCAACAAGCAGTTATGTTTCATGTAATAATTTGTTCATCTATTTTAGGGACAAGACAGTTGGAACCTATAAGCGGAGACCCGCCTGAGATGATGAAATGACCATCATGTTTTTAATGATCGTAAAAAAAGGTTGTCCGGTATGCATTGGCTACTCCAACACCTTCTCACTGATCTTTCCTGTCTTCTTATTTTTCAATATTACCTTCTTTGCGCCATAGTGAGTGATTTCATCTTTTACTAAATAATGGTCTGCATCATATTCAATTAAATGACTGTCTTTGCCAACGCCTTCCCGCCCTCTCCAGATATCCAGTTTCACGGGTTCCCATAGTTTGCTTTTTGCGGATCGATAGGCAGCATCGAGAACGGCATTCACAACATAACCATCGTAGAAAGTTTCCTTCGGCGCTCTACCAGCCTCAATGGAATTGAACATATCCATGAACATATGATTGTAACCGAGCTCATTCAATTCATCACCTACCGGGAATAGCCAGCCGGTGTTACTTTCAGCTTTTTCAGCAATATAATCTCCACCTTTTCCTGTAGTGAACATATCGAAACCTGTTCTCAAAAAACTGTTGATCCAGATGGTGCCTTCGCTGCCCATCACTTCATCACGAAGATCCAGGCCACCTCTGAAAGTCCAGCTTACTTCAAATTGACCGATGGCACCGTTTTCATATTTTACCAGTCCGATGGCATGGTCTTCTGCATCGATGGGTTTCACTTGCGTATCGGCCCAGCACATTACTTCAACCGGTCTGATATCCTTGCCAATATAACTGCGGGTAATTTCCACGCAGTGGCAGCCGAGGTCGAGTATACAGCCGCCGCCGGCCTGTTCAATATCCCAGAACCAATCACTGTGTGGACCGGGATGGGTTTCTCTTGATTTAGCCCAGAGGATCCGGCCCAGGGCGCCATTCTTCACACTCTCCAATGCTTTTATAAACTTTGGAGTGTATACAAGATCTTCAAGATATCCATTGAAAATGCCTGCTTCTTCAACAGCCAGTAACATTCGTTTTGCTTCTTCCGCATTTCGTCCCAAAGGTTTAGTAGTGATCACGGCTTTTTTATGTTTGCAGCAAAGCATTACAGCTGCCTCATGTAAATTATTGGGCAATGAAATACAAACAATGGACACATCAGGATGTGCAATGGATTCTTCCATCGTTGTTGTCCAGTGAGACACATTATAATCGTCTGCAAATTTTTTCGCACTTTCTTCGCGGCGCGAATAAATGCTTACGATCTTATCCTTGTTCCTGTAGCCTTGTAGCGAGTCTGCATAAAAACGACCTATAAAACCAGAACCGAGCATAGCAATACGTTGCATATTGAATTGTTTGTTTTGAAATGAAGTTAAAAATATAACGATTTACCCAGGTAGCATTCTTCATGCAAATGTGCATAACTATGTTCACAACCTGTTACCAAAACAATGATTATTTTTTTGGATTTCGGTATCTCATCATAGTATATTCGATTCAGAAGCAATGCTGACAATGATCAGGAAAAATTAACGCTTCGGCGGTGATTTAGAAAGATCACAACTCGCAAAAACTTCATTAGGATAGAGTTCCGGCCATGATCTTCGGATTAAAACCTGGACTGAAGCCTATCGATCAATGCTTCGGCAACGATCACGGGAGAGCACCAGGGTTAGTAAGTCTACGATATCTTGATGCTTTCCTTTTTTTATGCCCGGTCGTGAATGTGAAAATTAGCAAATGTAAAAATGTTCTGTCGCCGTTGTTGGTGATAAAACCAACGTCGGCTTTAACAATTACATTGAGCATGGAGAATTAAATATTCACCACTCACCATCAAACCACCACCACCGGTTCCTCTCTCGGAACAATTTTCTTGTTGTCTTTGAAAAATAAAATAAAAAGTATCAGCACCACTCCAGCAATTCCTGCAGGCACCAGCCATACACTTGTCCAGTTTGTAATAGCACTGGCGCCTTCACCGCTTGTGTATGTTTTTTGTACATGTCCGGCGATCAATGAGCCGATATACATTCCGATGCCATAAGTGGCGAGTGAAATTAATCCCTGTGCCTGGGATTTTATTTTATTGCCGGCTTTGAGATCCGTATAGATCATGCCGCTTACAAAAAAGAAATCGAAGCAAACGCCGTGTAAAAGAATTCCTGTATACAACATCCATTCACCGGATGTGGCATTTCCATAACCAAAGAAAAGAAAGCGGATTATCCAGGAAAGAAGTCCGACGATCAAAATCCATTTTATTCCAAGGCGCTTATATGCAAATGGTATTAGCAGCATGAAAAATACTTCCGATGCCTGTCCCAACGACATTTTATTTTCAACAAAAAAAGTGTTAGGTAATTCCGCCCCGGGATTGGCTGAAATAAAAGCTGTTTTGTACGCATCGGTAATCGATGGGTTCGCCATTGCATAATAAAAAGCCAGCGGAATACAAATGAGCACAGATGAAACAAAGAATATGGAAAAAGATCTGTCTTTGAATAACACGAAGGCGTCCTTGCCGATGATCTGGCTGAAACTAACGGGTCCTTTCATAGTCGGCGGAGTCTTAGGAAGTGTAAATGCAAAAAGACCTATCGCCACAGAGGTCACCATCGACACATGAAAGATCGTGGCCTTATCACCCCAACCCATATAGCCAATCAGGTTTGTAACCGCTATCCATCCAAGCGTTCCCAGAACCCGGATTGCGGGGAATTCCTTTTCCGGACTGGTCATTTGCCTCATCGAAATGGAACTGGTCAGTGCGATCGTCGGTGCGAATGTTAAACAATAGAGCAACATGACTATATAGAAAGTTCCATAGTCCGTAATCGTTGTGAGGAAATACAGGAGTCCGGCACCCACCAGGTTTAGGATGGCTAAAACTTTCTGGGCCGAAAAAAACCGGTCAGCCAACATACCAACTATAAAAGGCGAGATGATCATGGCAATGGAAAAAGTGGAGTAGATGTTACCCACCTGCGAACCGTCAAAACCAATTGCAAAAAGGTATTTTGAAAGTTGTCCATACCAGGCTCCCCAAACCACAAACTGAAACAACATCATGACGGAAAGCTGAACTCTTGTGATGGTTTTCATGAACAGTTATTTGGTATGTGGTGAGTGGTGAATTATTTGTTACAAGTTATGTTGACTGTTTATCACTTTTTATTTTTCTCTGTGCGCCTCTGTGCTTTACTTCCTTCGCCTATGTGGTTAAAAAACTCTTGCATTAGAAGAGGCCCCATCTGTGTAAGACCAAAGTTTAAACCACAGAGGTAACGCACAAAGGGACGCATGCCAATGATTCTTCCTACCTCTTCTTCAGAATGAAAATACGAACAAATCAATCATACGGAAAAAAATAATCGCCCCGCAATGGGGGCGATTATTGTGATACAATACTTCATTGTAATTATAAACCGATACTCAGGCTTTAGCTGCCTCCTTACTGCAACTTTTCTTATCGTCGCATTTTTTGCTGCAATCTTCCTTGCATTTCTTACAGCATTCTTTTTTGCATTTGGGATCCTGCTGAGCATAACTTGTGCTGATGGATCCGGCTGATAAGGCAGCAGCCAGCGCCACTAAAATCATCTTTTTCATAATGAAAATGTTTGTGTTTAATAAGTAAGAACCGACAAATAGAACATGATATTTATTAAACCAGGTCGGGTGGCTGCCAGGGAGCACCTATATGTGGATCTTTTACATGACCAACTATAAAGCGTGATGAAATATTTGAAGATACGGTGCAGTCAAATTGAAAATCAGTGATGGCTTGTAACGGTGCCGCAAACTGGAAACAGCAAATGCAGACACACGTCGTTTCTGTTTTCTGGCAGCAATCATCGCTTGCAGGATCCTGGATGGTAGTTTCTTCAATGCATGTTTGATCACGCGCCAGTTCTTCCCGGCTGCAACTCGCCTGGAAATTTTCGTTATTACGGACGCAGTCTTTTGAATCTCCGCAATTCTCATTGTTCTGCATCATGGCTATCATTCTTTCCAATGGTATCCGTTGAACAAATGGAACATTGGAAAGAAATAAAACTAATACAGGGATGAAAAGCAATACACGCATGTTATTCAAAAATATAAAAGACAACCGGCATTAAAAATTATTTAGAGAATTATAATTTTTGATCAAAATAAACCTACAAGTCATCCATCCGATCAAAAGATTATTTTTGGAAATTATAGTTTTGCTCATGAATACAGAATTCAGATACGGAAAAGATCATCTCACTGTTGGTATTGCCATAAGAATTGCATCAGGAAAACAAAAAGCCATTCTATCATCCGATACCATTTTGCGGATGCAGGCTTCTCAACAAGCTGTTCAAAAGATCGTGGCTGAAGACAAAACAGTCTACGGCATCAATACAGGTTTCGGTATTCTCGCCAATACTAAAATTTCTGAAGAAGATACAAGGACCCTCCAATATAAGATCCTGCAAAGCCATAGCGTGGGAGTAGGAAACGCTATCCCGGTTGAAATTGCGAAATTGATGCTGATCACTAAAGTTCACGCATTGGCACAGGGATATTCCGGAGTACAATTGCAAACCCTGAAAAGGATCATCTGGCATATTGAAAATGATGTGATACCCGTTGTTCCTGAAAAAGGAAGCGTGGGTGCCTCGGGAGACCTGGCTCCGCTGGCGCATTTGTTTTTACCATTGATCGGCCTTGGGGAAACGCTAATGAACGCGAATGGGGGGACGCAAATGGGCGCGAATGGAGATGGATGGATGCGGATGAAATCGGGTGATGCGTTGGGTAAATTCAATTTAAAACCGATTCAACTTGGGCCTAAGGAGGGGCTGGCGCTGATCAACGGTACGCAATTCATACTTGCGTTTGCGATAAAAGCTGTACAACGTTTACACAATTGTCTGGAAGCCGCGGATATAATCGGGGCTATGAGCCTGGAAGCACTGACGGGTACCAAAGCGCCTTTTGATGAAAGATTGCATGGTCTCAGGCCTTTCGAAGGAAATAAACTTGTGGCGCAACGGCTTCGGCTCTTGCTTCATGATTCTGCGATCATGCAAAGTCATATAGATTGCGGGCGGGTACAGGATCCCTATTCATTACGTTGTATGCCCCAGGTGCATGGTGCATCCCGGAATGCATGGTCGCATTTAAAGGAATTGACCGAAATTGAATTGAATTCAGTAACAGATAATCCTGTTATTTTTTCTGCTGAGGATACCATCAGTGGCGGAAATTTTCACGGACAGCCATTGGCCTTGCCGTTGGACTATGCCTGCTTTGCGGCGGCAGAGGCAGGAAATATTTCAGACAGGCGATGTTATTTATTACTCGAAGGGAAGTGGGGCCTGCCAATGTTGTTAATGAGGAATGTTGGATTGAACAGCGGTTTTATGATACCACAGTATACAACGGCAGCCCTGGTCACTGAGAATAAAACACTTTGTTTTCCTGCAAGTGCCGACAGTATTCCAACATCGCTCGGGCAGGAAGATCATGTAAGCATGGGAAGTATCAGTGGAAGAAAACTCAACCAGGTGCTCGACAACCTCGAATACATTCTTGCGATTGAATTGTTGAGCGCTTGCCAGGCAATCGAATTCCGCAGGCCATTAAAAAGCAGCGCCATCCTGGAATTTGCGCATGATCACGTCAGGGAATTTGTCGGCTTTGCCGAAGAAGACCGGATCTTTGCAGATGATATTAATAAAATCACTTCTATCATCAGGGATTTTTCATTTGTGGAGAACCTGAATGCATTTGCTTTAACAAGGCACATTGAGTTAAATGAAAACTTTCACGGGTTTGCTCTATAACCAGCAACGAAAATGAATGATTTTGTCGATTTCAGCGATAACCGCTGATCTTACCTAAATTGGTGATGAAATATCCGGAGGAAAATCATAAGATTTGTATGTAAGCTGTTTTCTTCTCCCCAATAAACCTTGTAATATGAAACAGGTGCTCTTCCTATTTGTGATCATTGCAGTTATTTGTTCTTCCTCAATGAAACTGGTAAATGACAAAAACACGTTGGCCCCGGCGATCAGTTCGATTTCTAATTTATATGTTCAGAATATAACATCTTTAGATTCCTTTCTTAAAGTGTATCCCATTTATTTTTACGATAGCAGTTATGCGGTGCGCGAACGCAAATACGAAGAACTCGCCTACTATTTTAAAAAGGCGGCAGGCTTGCTGATCTATTTTGAGCCCGAATTATATTATAAGAGATTAGTCAGTCCTTTCCAGTTTGAGAAGAGTGAACGTAAAGGTTTTTTTAGTTTTATTCCCAACCATTGGCTGTTTACCGGCCCTATTGGCAATGAAGCTGACAGTGTATTAAAAAAAGAGTATTCCAAAGATGATACCCTGGCACAGATCGCATTTATAATGGATGCTACCACCAGGTACCGGCAGGTTTTGCGTGAAATGAAATACCGGACTCATTTATCCAATCTCAATGCTTCCGGGGTATTTGATGCATTGAGGATAGAAATATTCCGTATCAGCATGCTGGACATCGCAAACAGTGATTTTATTATTGAAGAGGCCGGAATACCTTCCTTAAACGGATCAATGGATAGCTGGTTACTGTATGCAAATGAGCTTTTCAAACAATTACCTTCCTCCCGGCAAACCTTACTCAACAAATGGATCGGCTTGTCAGCACAAACAAAAGAGTTCCTGTCAGAAAATAAATCTTATAACAATTTTAATCGTATGTATTTTATCAGGAATTGTCTGATACCGTTATCGCTCCTCTTAAATGATCTTCAATCTGAATTAAAAATTCCTTTCAAGCCAAAATGGTCCGCCATCAGGCAGGACGCAAAGTATATCTATGATAAAAATGTGTTCAATGTAGATTTCTTCGCGCCCAATACAGCCGCTTATTACTCGGCTGAAAAAGCAAAGCTGGGTGAATTGCTGTTCTTTGATCCCATTCTTTCCGATAATAATCAAAGAGCCTGTGCTTCGTGCCATAATCCAAATATGGCTTTTACTGACGGGCTGAGAAAAGCAACCGCTTTCGAGCGCGAAAAAGATCTGGCACGTAATTCACCTACAGTCATCAATTCGGGTTTTCAAAAGAAAACATTCTGGGATCAACGCGCATCTTCATTAGAGGATCAATTGGATTCCGTGGTTAACAATCCTGATGAACTGCATAGCTCATTCGACCGTGTCATTGAAAGGATCAATTCAAGTCCCGAATATGTGGCGTTATTTAATAAAGCATTTGTCGAAACGAAAAAGAATGGCATCGGTCGTGAACATGTAAAAAATGCGATTGGTGTTTATGAACGAACCGTAAATGGCCTAAACAGCCGTTTCGATCAATACATGCGGGGTGATGCTACCAAACTCAGCCCCGAAGAAATCAGCGGCTTTAATGTGTATATGGGAAAAGCGCGATGCGGTACATGTCATTTTGCGCCGCTTTTCAATGGTTCCTTACCGCCTTTTTACGATATCACCGATCATCATTCCCTCGGCGTGCCTGAAAAAGATACCATGGAAAAATATAAGATAGATCCCGATGGCGGCCTCTTCAAAGTTACCGGCAATGGGTATACAAAGTTCTCATTCAAAACACCTACGGTCCGAAACAGCGCGTTGACCGCACCCTATATGCATAATGGCGCTTATAAAACCCTTGAACAGGTCATTGAATTTTATGATCATGCCGGAGGAAATAAATTCAGAAAGGATTTCAAGCCAGATATGGCGGGTCTTCCTTTCCTTACTTTAATACCGATCGAACTTAAATTGACTGAAATAGAAAAGAGAGATCTAGTTCTCTTTATTCATGCGCTCAATGATACCAGCGCTGCAAGCGCACCTAAACGGTTACCCGAGCTGAAAGGGAAATTTGTGGGGATCAATAAGAGAAAAATAGGAGGAGAATATTAGAAACGGTTGGTTCTGCGTTTCAAAAAAAGGATAAGGTTTAGTTCATAATTTTGGAATATATAATTCCGCATGTCAACAACCATCAGAAGCTACGATCCCGTAAAATATAAAACACCTACCGGGTTACAACTGCAGTGCAAGGGCTGGATACAGGAGGCGGCGTTGCGCATGCTGCTGAACAACTTAAATCCCGAAGTTGCCGAACGACCCGATGATCTGATCGTTTATGGCGGCCGGGGAAAAGCCGCAAGGAATTTCGAATCGCTTGATCTTATCATTAAAGCATTAAAAGATCTGGATGAAGATGAAACCCTGCTGATCCAAAGCGGCAAGCCTGTAGGCATTTTAAAAACGCACAAAGATTCGCCAAGAATATTGTTATCAAATTCGCAGCTTGTTCCAAATTGGGCTAACTGGAAACATTTTGATGAGCTGGAAAAAAAAGGATTGATGATGTACGGACAGATGACAGCAGGTTCATGGATATACATCGGATCGCAGGGAATTGTTCAGGGGACATATGAAACGTATGCTGCGGCAGCCGATAAACATTTTGGCGGATCATTAAAAGGCACATTGAATGTAACTGCCGGTCTTGGTGGGATGGGTGGCGCACAACCGCTCGCTATTACAATGAACGAAGGAGTGGCATTAATTGCAGAAGTTGAGAAATGGCGCATTGAAAAACGCCTGGAAACAAAATATTGTGATTTGCTGTTTGAGGATATTGATGAAGCCATCGATTGTGTACTGCAGGCAAAGAAAAAGGGGCAGCCACTATCAGTAGGTGTTGTCTGCAATGCGATTCATCTTCTTGAAAGATTATTAGAAAGAAATATTGTTCCTGATACTCTTACTGATCAAACCTCGGCACACGATCCCCTGATCGGTTACTGGCCGCATGAAATTTCTTATGAACAGGCAAATATTCTTCGCGAGCAAAAGCCAGAACAGTATATAGAGTATGCTTATCGTTCCATGTATCGTCATGTGGAACTCATGCTCGAGTTACAAAAACGGGGAGCGATCACTTTTGATTATGGTAATAATATCCGTGCAAGGGCAAAGGAAAAAGGGCTGGAAAATGCTTTTGATTTTCCCGGATTTGTTCCGGCATATATCCGTCCTTTATTCTGCGAGGGTAAGGGTCCATTTCGATGGGCCGCTCTGAGTGGAGATCCAAACGATATTGCAGTCACGGATGAAGTTGTTCGCCAATTATTTCCGCAAAATAAAACACTGATCCGCTGGCTCGACCTTGCTCAGAAAAAAATTGCATTCCAGGGATTGCCTGCACGTATCTGCTGGCTCGGACAAGGAGAGCGTGAAAAAGCTGGCCTGGCATTCAACGAATTGGTTAGAACCGGCAAGGTAAAAGCACCGATCGTCATTGGCCGGGATCATCTTGATACCGGTTCTGTGGCCTCACCCAACCGCGAAACAGAAGCTATGCTTGATGGCAGCGATGCAGTTGCCGATTGGCCTGTATTGAATGCATTGATAAACACTGCTGGCGGCGCAAGCTGGGTAAGCCTGCATCATGGCGGTGGAGTGGGGATGGGGTACAGCATTCATGCAGGTATGGTGATCGTTGCTGATGGAACTGCCGAAGCCGCAACAAGATTGGGCCGTGTATTAAGAAATGATCCGGGCCTGGGCGTTATCAGGCATGCAGATGCAGGGTATGATATCGCAAAAGATACTGCAAGAGAATTTAATTTGGATTTATTGAACAGGCTAGACCAATCCTGAATTTATTATTGGATGCACAGGGATAAACAAAATAATATGCCTCAGTTTTGAAATCCGGGTAGCATTTTTTCTTTGTATCTCCGTGTCTTCGCGGCTGGAATATTGCCACAAAGGCACTAAGACACAAAGAAAAGTATTCAACTTAATACTCCAACAAGGCAACAGGTGTGTTGTGGATTGATTGTCTAAAAAAGAATATTCAATAAATCATGAAAAGAATGGGCATGGATTTGAACGCCAGCCGTTCTATGATGTTTTCAACCCGATTTCCACTATCAGCTATGATACTACAGAAAGCTGATCCGGCAAGCTATTGAATGGTCTTCAACACACCATTCGCGAGCAAAACACAGTGACCCAAAATGTTTTGTTGAAATTGTATTTGCGCAGTGATCGCTATGCAACCTATCTGCCCAGTATACTGGTGCCTTTGCGTATATAGATCTTACCGTCTACCCCCTTTCCCTCCATTGCCCACACCACAGCCTGGGTGGCAAGTCTATGGCCTTTAAATGTGCCGTCCCAGCCTGGCCTTTCCGATTTTGATTCAAACAATAACTGTCCCCATCGGTTGTAAATTCTGAAATAACGCAGCTCTACTATACCCATAAGAATTGGCCGCAAAAAATCATTCCGGCCATCATTATTAGGAGTAAAAGCATTGGGTACCACCACGTCAATTTGCTTTACTGCCCTTACCAGTTGTGTATCTATTGTTAAACACCCGCTACTCGTGGTTATTGCGATCGTGTACAATTGTTCCGATCCGCCTTTAAATATGGGAGAGTAGATTGAGCGGTTGTCCAGGTTGATGCCGGGAGTCCATAAAACGGTTGCGCCGAATTGCCTTGCCTTTAAAGTAAGCGGCATATCGATGACGGCATATTGCATGGGGTAGACAATTCCCTTTTGCGGACTTTCAATAATAATTTTTTGCTTTGCGGTTGCCATGCTGCAACCCTTGTTATTGTAAAGCATTGCATGGTATTCACCGCTTCGGGTAACCCGGTACCGCTCCTGGTTAGCCCTGCTGATAAGAATATTATCTCTATACCATTGTATGCTATCTATCAAATGAACTTTCAAAATAGCACTATCATCACTATCGACACAAAAGGCTGCCTTGCCGATCAACTGCAAAGAATTGTCTATAACAGAAGCCTCAACGAGTACTGTATCGGTATCAACGCAACCACCACCACTGTTCCTGGTTGTAAGTACATAGGTAGTGGATGAAGCCGGCGATGCCAGCGGGTTGGCAATATTCGGATTGCTTAAGCCGGTGGCCGGTTTCCACTCGTAAACCAAACCAGGCTTGGGATTGGCCCCAATATGCACGGGCGCACGGTTACATGAGAAACTATTTTTTCCTGCTACAGAAGTTACGGTTAAGGTATCGATCAGTTTCGCATAAAAAGTATCCAGGCAGCCATAACCGTGATAAGGCACCACTTTTACAGCTATGTTGGTACCGACAGCAGGAGGTGGCTTTAAGGTAAGTGTCTGAGCTCTACCAAGCACTTGTGTGAATGTACTGTTGTACCATGTATAATCGCTATAACCATATGGTGCAACCACATTGACCGCGGTGTCATCGGGGCAATAAGTGGCGCCTACAAACTCACCACTGCATTCCGAGTTCACGTCAACATATGCATAACCGAAATGTCTTCGGAAGGTACAGTCTGCAGTCTTAAAAAAAAGCCGGATGGTTTTTCCTGCATGTCCATTTAGATTAATAGAAACCGCCGTCCAGTCTTTACACCACACAGGAGTGTCACCGCCCGCATTGGGCGACTCAAAAAATCCGGGAAGCAGAGATCCATAAGGAATAAAAGTAAAGGACGAACAATCGATGACCTTATCGTCCGTGATATTTTTTATTTCGAGTTCCAGTCTTGGTTGTTCAAATTCCTGGTGATTGGGATCCTGGAATACCACTGCGTAATGATAAATAAGAGAATAGACATCTTTGCCGGCCGGAATGGTGAATTCGTAGGAGATGCCATCTCCCTGTGTACCTGCCTGGTCATTACCCAGGCGTATGGAATAACCACTGCCATTGGGACAACTGGTCGGAAACCCGCCATAATAATCGATGCCGCTCCCTGCAGGGATCATCACATGCCGGTCGACAGCCGGTGGTCCCGGCGAGAGGTTGATCACATTCTGACCTCCGATGGCAGCCACGTAGCCGGTATAACAGGTCCAGCCGTTGAAAGTTCCCGTTTCAAAATCAATGTTCGAGGGGCATTGTGCGTGGGTGGAATTAAAACAGTTGCAGCAAAATAGTAAACCAAATGTATAGAGCGCAAAACGGAAAAACCGCCTTTTATTGCAATAAAAGAATTTGAATTTCTGCACCCTGCCTGATTAAAAAATAAATGTAAAATTTAATGTGCTCCCTGTCCGGGGTTTCCCGGTACAGGTTTTTGAATAAAGATTTTAAAATGCGGAGATCTACCTGAACTCCGATGATTTATAATTCCTAACCAAACTGTTCCACTTTCTTACACGATATATCCTGTAAACGGGTTGTCTTTCACAGCCCGGTGATAATATACTACAGCCTTTCAATCGTAAAGATCGGCACCGGGGGATCGAAATATTGATCATCCTCATGCATATCATAGATTCTCCTTACGATATCCATTCCTTTTACAACTTTGCCGAAGGCCGCGTATCCCTGACCATCCGAATTATTCTCTCCACCGTAATCGAAGCCCGGCTGATCACCCACACAAATAAAAAATTCGGTATTCGCTGTGCCGGGTTCCTGCCGCGCCAGGGATATCACACCATTTGTATGAAGGATACCGGATTGCCTTGTGTTTTCATGCTGTATCCCAGGCAACAGATCGCGTTGTATTCCTATTTTATTCCACAGTCCTCCCTGGATCAATTCTGCTTTCGGCGCATCCGATGGTTGATTGTTCATATTTAAAACCCTGTAAAACGATGCATCCTTATAAAGTCCCGAATCGATATACGCTAGTATTGCGGTAACAGTTTGTGGTGCTTTATCTCCGAATAGCTCAATCTCGATATTTCCAATCTTTGTCTGTATCCTGATATGTGGATTTTTGAATTTGGGCGAAGAGCAACTGCAGAGGGTCAATACCGATACCGCAAGTATGAACCGAAGGATCATCTCAGATATTTAGTTACTACAAATTAATCACTTCTTTGGATGAATGAAAGAAAAGCAAAAAAAGAATATTTTCAAGCCTACAACCGGCATATTTACGCATGGAAACACTATTTGCTTCTTCGCTCACAAATTGGGTACTGATCTTCCTGGCCTCGTTCATCATAGGACTTTCGAAAGCCGGTTTAAAAGGGATCGACATGATGAATGTGACTATCATGGCAATCGTTTTTGGCGGCAAGGCATCCACTGGGATCGTACTGCCCTTGCTTTGCTTTGCAGATATCCTGGCGGTCATCTATTACAACCGACATGCGGAATGGAATCATTTCTGGAAATTGGTTCCCTGGATGTTTGTAGGAATACTGATCGGGGTGAATGTGGGAAAAGACCTGGATGAAACCATTTTCAGGAGAATAATGGCGGTGATCATCGTATTGACGATAGCTATCGTGGTAGCGCTGGAATTCCGAAAAACGGCCGCCATGCCTGAGAACAGGTTGTTTGCAGCAAGCATGGGACTGGTTTCGGGTTTTACGACGATGCTCGGTAACCTGGCCGGTGCTTTTTCGAATATTTATTTCCTGGCCATGCGGATGCCCAAGAATAATTTTATAGGGACGGCGGCCTGGGTGTTCCTGGTGGTGAATCTTTTCAAACTTCCTTTCCAGGTTTTTTATTGGAAGAATATCACTGCCTCTACTTTGCAAACTGATCTGTATTTATTACCTGCATTGATACTTGGTTTTTGGGCGGGATTGAAGATCGTTTCAAGGATACAGGATGACAGCTACAGAAAAATAGTGATTGCATTAACCCTCGTTGGTGCCGTATTCATATTCTTGAAATGATATCCCGAACCATGCCTGCCCTGACTAGATCCCACAAAAAAGCAAAACGCCGGCACTCATGCTACCTAGTTTTACTTGTGTTCCTGAAGGTTCATTATTTTCGGTAACCTTGTAGTTCAAAGAAACCCATGGCGGTTGAGCATAAATACCACGATGTAAAATTCTTCCTTATTGCCATTGCATTTATCAGTGCCTTCAATTATTATCTCACTTATAGTAATATCCGCTTTAATTGGTTTCTTGTACTTACTTACACCATCGATACGGTTCAGGGCTGGCTGGCATGGTGGGTAGTACGTACCATTATTATTTATCTGGATAGAAAACTACCCTATACCGATCGTCCGCTGAAAAGAATTCTTATTCAGGTGCTGGTGACCACAGGGGCAGGGTTGCTAATTATCATTCTTTTAACCGAGATGGTCAGCCTGATAGCAAGGGGCCGCACCGTTCCCATCAGTTTTTATCTTTTTGATATTTTTATTATTCTGATCTGGTTTCTTGTTATCAACGGCATCTATATTGGCATGCACTATTACGCTGAATGGAAACGATCGGAAATGCAGCGCCTGGAAGAAAAAAAAGTAAGGGCAGAAGGGTTTAGCGTTAAACACGGCAGGCAAAACCTAATGATCTCTTTCGGCGATATACTTGGCTTTTATTCGGAAGAGGGTTATACCGTAATGCTGACATGGGAGAATAAAAAATATTTTCCTGACAGATCATTAGACAAAATTGAAGAAACATTGCCTGAAGAATGGTTCTTCCGGCTTAACCGGCAATACATTGTTCATCGCAAAGCATTAACAGGCTTTAAGAGAACCGGGGATGGCAAAATTGATGTGCTTGTAAATGCCGTCGAAAATTTCCCCAAGGCCATACAGGTGAGCAGAACACGGGCTGTTCCTTTTAAAAACTGGTTTCAACCCACTGCAAAGGAAGAATAGCCCTGCATTTCAACCCCCATTTTGCTACACTTCATCCCAACTAAATGATTTATAGAACCATCTGCTCACACTTCAAATCGGATTTGGCTGCACCTCACCTGAATATGGCTCATGAAATTTGGAAGTAGATAGCCAGGATTCGTTGCTTTGCAAAAAAAATAAAATGAAGAATCTTCTCACGATCGTCGTATTTATCACCGGTACTTTATTCTCAATCGCACAACCACCTAAATCAGCCAAATCAACTAAATCAGAAGTTTGTGATCTGGGCGTAACCATTAACCATGATTTTTCAAAAGCGCCGATATTGGATTCCATTATGAGGCATTACACTACCAATGCGATGCCTGGCTTATCACTGGCTGTGTATTCAGAAAAGGAGGAATGGTGGGCCGGGGCGCAGGGTTATGCGAGCCTCGAGAACAAGATACCTATGGAAAAATGCCATCTGCAATACCTTCAAAGCGTTTCCAAAACCTATATGGCAGTAGAGATCCTGCAGTTGAGAGAACGTGGCAAGATTGACCTGGATGCGCCAATAACAAAATACCTGCCTCTCATTTATAGTCGTTACATAAAGAACCCGGAAAAAATTACGGTCCGAATGCTGCTCAATCATACATCAGGTATTCCTGAGTATAATGATAATCCGGGGTTTGTGTCACAGGTTATAGAACATCCTTTGAGAAATTTTTTTCCAATAGATTGCCTGAAAAGTATTGCTGATGAAGATCCGCTTTCTATTCCCGGAAGTACATATAAGTATGTCAACACGAATTATCTTTTACTATCGCTGATCGGCGATGCAATTACCGGTGACCACACGGCTTTTATCAAAGAGAACATTTTCAAACCGCTTGGACTGAAAAATACTTATTACGGAAATAACTACAGCTATCTGAAAAACCTGGACCTTCCACAATCATACTGGGATGTATTTAATAATGGTAAACCGGCCAACATTTCAGGTTTTCAGCAGATGACTGTAGTGTCCTCAAAAGGAGATGATGGCATAGTTTGTACTACCACGGATGCTATAAAATTTCTGAAAGGCCTGATGGAAGGTAAGCTGCTGAAACCTGAATCGATGAAAGAGATGCTTGCTTTTGTTAAAGATGAAAAAGGGAATAACCGGTATGGTATGGGCATGTTCTATTTTGATCTCGGAGGCATTATTGCATATGGGCATGGTGGTGGTGGGGTAGGGGCCGGATGTGGATTGATGTATTTCCCTTCACAAAAATTGTACGTGTATTTTGCCACGAACCTTGGAGTTTTAGTAGAATCCGGATTAGTAAAAAAAGCGGGTGAATTCAGAGATGCGATACTGGCTGCATTGCTTCAATAGATTATATATAAGGTATTTAGTTAGCCTTCCTTTGTATCCTTCGTGTCTTCTCTTTGTGTTCTTTGTTAAGCTTTTGATTATACAGTCAAGGGTTCACAAGAACACAAAGAGAAGACCCGAAGGACACGAAGCAAAATGAGAAGCAGTAGTGCATTATCAATCCGCTTTGCCCGCGTTTGATACTGCGTAATCTTCCTGCCTGCCATGCAAGGTTGTTTTTAGAGGTTTTGTTGGATTGATCGCCAGCCATAATAGACAGCCAGTCAGCTCAACAATAAAAACCACAATGAGCGGAGCATTATAATTACCCGTAAGGTTGATGACTTTCGCAAAAATGATGGCAAGAAAAAAAGCACCCATCTGGCCACAGAAGTTCATCGCGCCTGTGACTGTGCCGGCATTATTGCGGCCGATATCAGCACATACTGCATAGGAAGACATGACGCCAAATGAAAAGAAAGCATTGGACAGGATCAGGCAAACAGCAGTTAAATTATTTATTGGGGAGAGACCCGCAATTAAAATAAAAAATCCGCAGAGTCCAAGTCCGGTCATGCCCATGAACCGGCGGCCGAATTTCAACCCTTTTTTTCGTACCAGCCAGTCGCTGCAAAAACCGCCCAGCAGTAGTCCTATGAAGCCTGCAACAAATAATGTGAAAGTGATCATCTTCATGTCGTTTTCCGAAAAATGCCTTCCTTCCTGCAGATATACAGGCATCCAGGCTACAAAAAAATAATTAGCCCATTGGCAGCAGAAGTACATCATCATCAATGCAAGTGTATTGCGTTGTTTAAGAATGGTGATCCATGAAATGTTTGCATGAGAAGCGTTGTGCCTGCAATTCGCCTCGATATAATTTTTTTCATCCTCCGGAATTTTTTTCATTTCGGCGGGAAAATTCCTGAACCAACGGTAACAAATCAATACCCATACAAAGCCGATCAATCCGATCACATAAAACGGCACCCGCCAGCCATAAGCAATAGCCAGGGGAACAATGATCAGTGGCGCAATGGCCGAGCCTATTTGTGATCCGATGCCCACCCATGATAACACCCTTCCATGTTCGCTTACCGGAAACCATCTTGATACTACGATCAGAATATTCGGATAGGTTCCGGATTCACCCATCCCAAATAAAAACCGGACGATGATCAGGAAAATCAATCCATTTGCAAAACCCGTGGCAATTGTAAAGACCGACCACCATACAACAATCCGTATAAAAACAGCTCGCGGCCCGATCTTATCCCCCAATACACCTGAAGGAATTTCGAACAAGGCATAAGCCAATGCAAATGAAGCCAGCACCCATCCGAATTCTGTATTGTTCAATCCAAGATCAGTCTTTACACGGACGCCAACAATTGAAATGCAAATACGGTCGAGATAGGTGAGGGTGGCTAATGAGCATAAAAAAATGACTACCCGGTAGCGGTAGGGGAAATTTTTGAGGCTGATTAGTTTTGTATTGGCCATCCCGTGAATGCAAGCAATTATTTTTTAAGTTATGTATTGTATTTGAGATTTGGAAGAATCGTCAGTCTTTAATGCCAGGCATCCTAGTTTTGTTTTGCAAGCATGCCTAGGCTTCTACTGTCGTGCTGAAGCAAGAAGCATCTCATGGTTAAATTTCTCGCGCCAGGTCTATGAGTAACTTTTACAATCAGGCTGCCGGTATTGCCTTTTATTGTAGATTTATTTTCTAATTTTTTTTATGCCTTCCAAAATTAATTGGCCTGATGCAATTCAACCCCTGCTAAAAAAATACAAGGGAAAAAAACATCCACTGGATTATGAAAATGTGTACCAGCTGATGGTGATGGTTGTTTTATCTGCACAGGATTCCGACAAGCACATCAATCAGTTGGCGCCAAAGTTATTTGAATCTTTTCCTGATATGAAAGCGCTTTCAAAATCCACACCAGAGACTTTATTCCCTTTCATTGGTAAGGTGCGTAACTTTGCAAATAAAACCAAATGGCTGGTAGAAATGGCAGAGAAAATAAAAGACAATAAAAATATTCCTCTGACACTTGAGGGGCTTACTGCGTTAAAGGGGATCGGTAGAAAATCAGCCAACGTCATTTTACGCGAAGCAGGTAAGCCGGCCGAAGGAGTGATGGTTGATTTGCATGTTGTGCGTGTTGCTCCCCGACTTGGAATTGCTTCCGGAACTGATGCAAATAAAATTGAAAAACAGATAATGGAGATACTTCCGCAAAAAGAGTGGGATGCAGGAATGGCCATGTCATTTCTCGGCAGAGAGATTTGCAGGCCTCAACCCAAATGTGAAATATGCCTGATGAATACTGTCTGTGCTTTTTATAATCAAATCAGAAAACCAACCTAGCTGTCCCGGATTTTGGCGTGTTTGCCACGGCCATAAAGCAACTTATGCGATACGTAGCCCTTAAAGATCAGGTATGGCATAACTATGAAAACTGGTTCGCTTCACAACGCATACGCCACAATATAATCTCCCAATTTAGTCCCCAGTTTCCCATGGCCCCCTGCAGCAATCACTATATACTGGCGGCCATTGAATTCATATGTCATCGGAGTTGCCTGGCCGCCTGCGGGTAACATGGCCTGCCATAACACTTCTCCATTGTTTGTATTGAAAGCGCGAATGAATCCGTCCATGCTGGATGCAATAAAAGCAAGCCCACCCGCGGAGGTGATAGCGCCGCCAAAGTTTATTGATCCCCATTTCACCGCATCCGGATATTTCTGTGGATTCATCATAAATCCCAGAGGAACTTCCCATTTCAATTGACCGGTTTTCATATCAATGGCTGCCAAAGTTCCCCATGGTGGCTTTGTTTGCATGATGAATTCTCCGTTTTCAATGATGAAAAAATAATCCCTGCTTACAATGTACGGAGTTCCTTCCTGTGGCGCCACTTCTGCTCTTGGTAAGGCGGCGTTTACTGATTGACGTGTATTGGTGGCTTTAGGAAATAATGTTATCAATGCGGCAAGACGATTGGTATTGGTAATAAGAATATTTCGATCCGGATCAAAGCTTGCACCGCTCCAGTTCATTCCACCTACATTACCCGGATAAACAATGGTGCCCTTGAAAGAGGGAGGAGTAAATATGCCCTGATTGGTGTGCTGACGGATCCGGTCTTTGGCTTTTTGAGCCAGATCAGGTGTTGGTCCCCATGCATCATCTTCAGTAAGTTTTTGCAATCCAAGTGCAGGTAATTTTGTTGGAAATGGTTGCATGGCTGCTGTCTCTTCACCCGATACGTCTGAGCGGGGAACGGTGCGTTCTTCAACCGGGAAAAGATGTTCTCCGGTTTTCCTGTTCAGTACAAATATGTGGCCTATTTTAGTAACTACCAGTACCGCAGGGATTTTTTTTCCATCCTTTTCAATATCCAGTAACACAGGCTGGGCAGGGATATCATAATCCCACACGTCATGGTGAACAGTTTGAAAATGCCAAACCGGTTTGCCTGTTGAAGCCTTTATGGCTACGATAGAATTAGCGTACAGATTATCACCTTTTCTTTCTCCGCCATAATAATCCGGACTAGGGCAACTTGTGGGTACAAATACCAGATCAAGTGAAGGGTCCGCTGATATGGACGCCCATGCATTAGCTGCTCCTGTTTGGCGGGCCTTCACGCCGTTCCAGGTATCATATCCTGCATCACCCGCTTTTCTTGGTATGGGATCCCATGACCATTTCAGATTTCCTGTTTTTGCATCATAGGCTCTCACTACTCCGGGCGGGTAATCAAATCTCCAATTATCACCCATGGTTGAGCCAATCACAATCAGATCATTGATTACAGCCGGTGGCGAAGTAACCTGGATAGAACCAACGCCTTCTTTCAGATCTATGATCCCATTTTTTCCAAATGAAGAAACTGGCTTCCCTGTTGTTGCATTCAATGCAATGAGCCGTCCGTCAATAGTAGCGGCGAGAATGCGCATATAATCCGGGTCAGCAGGTTTGCGATCAGGATCTATCCATTTCGATACGCCTCTTGAAGTAACTTCTGAATAATCGCCCTTAAGGTCAACTCCCGGATCGTACACCCACTGTTCTTTGCCCGTAGCGGCATTAATTGCAATGATACGGTTGGTAGGCGTGCTAAAATAAAGCGATCCATTCACCATTAACGGTGTCGCTTCAAAAGCAGCCCTGCTCCTCATATTTGTTCCTTCATAATTTTTTAATTCACCTGATTGGTAAGTCCATGCCAGCTTCAGATCCTTTACATTTCCGGCATTGATCTGTTTGAGCGGAGAGTAACGCATGCCACCCGGATCATTGCCATAATTGGCCCATTGCCCATTCTTTGCAAAATTGATCTCTCTTTCATTTTGTGATTCTTTGACCTTCTGGGGAAAGCATTCGATCACAAAAAGAGATAGCAGAATAACAGAAACAAATTTCTTCATCATACAGGATCAGTATAAATTGTTGTTGAAGTAAAAACCGGAAACCTCAACTTTGAAGATAGCAAGTTTTAATTGTTGGAGACAACAGACTTACCTAAAATTCTTAGTGGCTTCTGTGTACCTCCGTGCCATACCTCCGTCACTGTGGCTAAAAAACTCAAGCATCATTGGACTCCTTACATGCATCAACAAAGTTGACCACGCAGGTAAAGGAGGTACGCACAGAGGTATACAGGAATACTCGGAGTGGGAAAGAACAATTTATGCCACCGCATAAAATCTACAGATGCTCAATCATTCCCTTTTTTTGGCAAGATGTACTTTGATACGCTCTGTCAAATACTTGCGACCTACTTCGGTTGTTGCATCGCTGTTCTCTATGCTATCCATGGTTAGATAGAAAGGTATTTGCAGTCGGGAATCTTGCTCCAGTTTTTTTCTGGAAAATAATATGGTGCGAAAATTTTGCGCATGGGCCATTCCAAGTTCATACATGACATTTGGGTTGGCTTCGGTAATATCTGCTAAAATAATATCACTATCCTGTAAGCGCTCTCCATATATTTTCAGGATATTTCCTTCATTTGCTTCCCTATCGATACGGATAGCCGTGTAACCCATTTCCTCAACCGCAGGTTTCACTACTTCCAGGTAAAATTGATCAGGCTCGGGGTCGTAAGCCATAAGGATCAAACATCTTCTTTGAATACCTTCATACAAGGCTGCGATAATTTTTTTGATCAACTGATCTTTTTCAGTCGCCGCCAACTTATCAAGGCTTACTATTTTTAATTTTTCAATGAACAGATCATCTATTCCAAACCATTTTTTAATCTGAGCTGTATTGTCATCATTGTTCCAGTAGGTTGATGAGTCACCACCTGCAAAGGGCAGCGGAAATATGGGTTTATTGATAGCAAAAGCGAAATCGAGCACCATTATTGTTTGCTTCCTGCCTTTGATCGTAATTAATGCGTCCACATCTCTTACGAGGATAAAACGGCGGGCCTGGGCTGATTTACCGGTTAGCTCTTTCAACCTGCCCTTCGAAAATCTGATTACTCCTTCTTCCTTGCGATCATATCTTTTATCAGGCAGCCAGGTTTCAAGGCGTTCATCGAGCATGAAGTTTTTATTTTCAGATATGATCTTTTTAGCTCCCAACCAAACAGAGTGATCGGTTGATATGGCGCCCACAGGCAGTTCAGCAGAAGATTGAAATCCGCCTGTAACCAAAACAAAATCGGTTTCATTCAACAACGTGTAACTAAGATCCTGAATAAAGGCTGATTCATTTTTGGTAAGCTCGGTACCTCCATAGATCCCGATATATCTTTTCATAAACAGATGATAATGTTATTTTCTAATGAAATGCTCAATAAAAGATTCATACAGTCGTACTCACTTGTCAGAATAGCTTTAAAATTACTGTAAATTCGAAACAGCAAATTTATCTCAATGACACAAATTGTAATTGATAAAAAGAAGTATGTGCTGATTTTTCAAAAGGAATATGAAGCGCTGCAAAAAAAAGCTGCCTTGAAGACAAAACCTGAAAAACTCCTGTCAGTAGAAAGCCCGTGCTTACAGCAAAAAATTAATTCATAAATGGGCAACAGAAAAGTAACCGTAAAAAGATCTGCTGCTGAAAGTATCGCTGCCATTGCGTTATACATTGGATCAAAAGGTATGCCGGCCACAGCAGAAAAATTTGCGGATGTTGTGTATGATTATTTCCTCAAATTGGCAGATGGCAGAACATTCTATCGCGCTTGCAAGGAATCTGTAAGTGCAGCCTTGGGATATAAATGTATTCCTTTCAAAAAGAAATACACCATTGTTATTTTGAAACAATAAATGAAATGACGATTTGTGAGTTTATTTCTTCAAAGATGATTTACTGGCAAAAATTTCTCAATTTATTATTTCAAGCGTGTTGGAGAGATCTTTCAAGCATTTTTAAGCCATCGCATCGTGGGTAAGCCATACCTACCACTGATGACATTCACTTCGTCAGGTTCCAGGTATGGCATACCCCACGTCATTTCCCCTGCGTTTGAGCAACATAGTTGCCAACAGATCGGCCTACTTCCAATCCTACTGTATTATCGATTTGAAAATGGATACCGCCATAAAATCTTGAATCGGCACATTCCTTCGCAATCTTTCTGAAAAGTCCGGCATCGGCCGGAAAATAATATTCAAGAACGGTAGCGGCAGTTGAAGAAGCCGTCGCATGTCCCGATGGATAACCGGGAAACGGTGGTGTAAAAAGTAATGGCTTGTACGTAGTATCATATTGAAAGGGGCGAATGCCCCAATAGGCATACTTCGCATCCATGATGACGATTGTGGCTTCATGCAGGGCCACATTCAAGACAGAATAGATCCGCGCACAGGCAGGAGTGTTTCTGTCCATCCGGTTTTCAAAAATCTTCTGACTGACCAGTTGTGTCCAGAATTCAAAACTGTTTACCGAAGCCCAGTGATATGCTGTGTGGATGCTTTGAGAATTCTGCTTAAAGCTTTTTAGTTGTTGCATATCGTTGGCAAAATCAGGCGGCGCAGCAGGCCGGAACTGGTCACCTGATTTTAAGACAATAGGTTTATAAGTGCCTGCCATGACCCCGATCGGGGTTTCTCCCCGCCAGCGTTTCGGATCAGCGTTCATGGTGCCGGTCCATTTTGCATCGGATCCGTCTTTTTTTGCCTGTTCAATGATTTTCAGCGCAACCTGTTCGCCGAGTTTCCACGCCGCATCAACGTCGCTGGGAAATTGTACACCGGCATTTATTCTTGATTGAGAGGCTTCTTTGGCAAGATTGAAAATGGAGTCCGCCTTGGCAGGAAAAAAATAAGCGAGCACATTCGCAGCCGCAGCCGCGGTTACAGTATGCTCACATGGATAAGAAGGTGTTGCTGGTACATCCACCAGTGGTTTCAATGTAGCATCCATCTGGGAAGGATGTTTGCGGAGATAACTATATTTTGCTTTCCAGGCGGCAACCGTTGCATCATAGATCGCCATATTCATCCAGGCTGTAGGTGTGCGAAAAAATGTTCCGATGTCTCTCATGGAGATCATGCTACTGGCTATTTCATTCCACCTGTAAGAGGGTGAGCCTGCATCCCAGTATTTTATTTGCTGCAATGTTTTATCATCTTGTTTGGAAAGCTTCTCCTTTATAGCTGCTAATTCTTTTTGCGTTTGTTCCTTAGTGGGAGGAGCGGCAATAGTTACTTCATTAGCGCTAACGATCCAGGTTTTCCAATTGCCCGCATCAGGTTGAATTTGTGAAAAGCAGGAAAAAACAAGACTAAACAGAAGAGTGGTCAGAAATGCCAGACGTAGTTCAGGCTGACGGCGTGATTTCGTAAACATAGCTATAAGGTTTTAGTGAAGTACCGTTTTTGCACGTTCAGTGCATTAAGGCTATAAATATCCGTCACTGTTGCATTACAGGCAATCCCCAAAAAAGGGTATCCCGTTACCTAAATGATTTGTTGAATGCCGTCATGGCTTAGCATAAAGCTGGACGATGTGTCTTTAAGGCAGACAAAATAGGATGCAACAATTGAGTGACGCGGATTTGGGGCCTACCTACCTACCCGCACATTGAAGAGAGTCTATGTTCCTCCTATGTTTCTATGATCCTATGTGGTAAAAACCTCTCGCACAGTTTTGAAGATTGCCTAATTATAGCCAATTTACCATATAGGATCATAGAAACATAGAAATAACATAGGAAAGAAACGCTTAATTTATTCGGTGCGCAGAGAAGTAACGGGATTGGTTCTTGCTGATTTTAAAATTTCATAACTCACAGTGAGCAGGGTCACTACCAGTAAGCCCAGCAAACTCAGCGCAAAGATCATTGGGTTGATTGCCGTTTTATAGGCAAAACCCTGTAACCATTTATGAGCCGCAAACCACGCAACAGGAACAGCAAGCAGGCATGCGACACCAAATATTTTTACAAATACCCACACAAACAGGCTGATAACCTGTTTTTCATCCGCTCCCAATACTTTGCGGATACCAACCTCTTTGGTACGTTGTTCCGCCGTATAGGATGCAAGGCCAAATACACCAAGAACAGTAATCAGAATAGCAAGAATGGCAAATGATTTTGCGAGTGACGATACTCGTCCTTCAACCAGGTACATGCGATTGAATTCATCACTTAAGAACCAACGGTCGAAGCCGATATTGGGAAAAACAGCCCGCCATTTTTTTTCAATCGAGGCGATCTTCTCCTGGAATTTGCCGCCGGGTAATTTTATGTAAGCGATCTTATCAATAAAATGAAGATGCGGATTTAGAAGCAATGGTTCAATTGGCTGGTGCATGGACCGGTAAGGAAAATCTTTCACCACACCGATGATACGATACAGATGCGTGCTATCATTGTTGTCCTTCACGGTGGTGCCGATCACTTTGCTGATGGGTTGATGAAGTGCTTTTACACCGGCTTCATTAATGACCATTGAATTGCTATCGTTCAGGTTGCCGATCTCGAAATCGCGGCCGGCAATGAATTGCAACTGGTATGTTCTGGCGAAATCGAACTCCACGTTCAGCTGGTTCCATTGTAAATTTTTATCCTGGAATTCGGGGAACTTCACATTCGCACCGATCCAGCCAAAATAATCGAGCCTGGGCAAATGGTTGCCCATGGTTACGTGTTCTATTTCAGGATCCTGCAGTACTGAGCGTTTGAACTCGGCAAATCTTTCCTGCTGTGCGATGCCGCCAAAACGGATGGACAATATCTGGCTGCCTTGTTCATTAAGCTTTGTTGTTTTTAACTTGTCCATCTGCCGGATAACAATGAAGGTGCAGATGATCAGTATCAGGGCAACGGTATATTGAATAGTGACCAGGCTTTTCCTGAAAAATTCAGCTCCTTTTCCTTTTGCGATCTGTCCTTTCAATACTTCAACCGGCCGGAACCGCGACAAATACAGGGCGGGGTAGATGCCAGAGATAAAACCCATGAAAATAACAATAGCAAGTACAATCAAAATCATGTATGGATTGAATAGTGAACCGAGTGAAAACGTTTTGTGAGCAAGCTGGTTAAAAGGCCCCAGAAATAAGATCACGAGTATAACGGCCAGCAACAAAGAGCTTAATACCATTAAAAAGGATTCAAGAAAAAATTGTTTGGCAATTTCTAGTCGATTGCTGCCAAATGATTTTCGAAGTCCTACTTCTTTTGCTCTCTTCACAGAACGGGCGGTGGCTAGGTTCATGTAATTGATACATGCGATCAGCATGATCAGGATGGCGATAGCGCTGAAGATGGCCAGATAGGTTTTATCGCCGCGGGTATTGTCTTCCCACAAATTTTTTGAGTCGAAATGCAGATCAGACATTTTTGTTATGAATGAAGTGAATGTCCAGCCTGCCGCCGCAGAAGCAGAATCTGTCCGGATCATCTGCCCGGCCAGTTTATCAAGAGTTGTTTTAATAGGCTTTGTATCCGTTCCTGGTTTTAATACAATATAATTTTCGAAAAAAGTGGTGTTCTCCCCGAACCTCGAGGATTCCAGGAAGTCGTTAAAGTTTTCACCGTAAACGGCGCGTAGCGCCTGCAGATTCGGAATATATTTTGGCTTGAAATGCGAGTTTGAGGAGTAGTCGCGGTACACACCGGTTACCATTACGTCGATTTCCTGTCCGCGTGTAGCCCATGTATGTTTGATCGTGATGGTCTTGCCAATAGGGTCATCATTGCCGAATAATCTTTTGGCACCTGTTTCACTAACTACGATCGTGTTGAAGTTTTCGAACATTTTTTGCTGATTGCCTTTTATCAGCTGAAAGTCCAGAATATCAGTAAAACCTGCCTCTGCCCAACGAATCTCTTCGGTGAGTATGATCTTGTCCTTTGATTTATCATGCAGCGATGTAGGATAACCGATATAGGCGATGCGCGCGGCATGAGTTACTTCGCTTCGGTTATCTTTCAGGTACTTTACAAAAAAACCCGGGGAAACAGTGTTGTCGAAAGTCTGTCCATCCGGATTCTTAAAAGTACTGCCTACACGATAAGTATTTTTATACTCAGGATGCATGATATCATAGCTCAACTCATCGCTTACATACAGGAAAATGAAAATGGCACTCGCCAATCCCAGTCCAAGACCGAAAATATTAAGCAGCGAAAAAAGTTTCTGACGCTTGAAATTACGCAGCGCAATGAGTAAATAGTTCCTGAACATAGCTCAGTTATTTATGATGGTTAAAAACGTTGAATGCCTGTTCACTAATCCGCCCGGCAACTTATCAGCGCCGGCCTATCTGCCAATGATCCTGTAATAAGTAAGGAGATGAAATATTTAATCGTGTGACTGGAGGATATCCCTTGTTACGGCCGCCCTTTCCTGCAATATTGTAAGCACAGGCCGTATGATATTCAGAAATAACTTAAGAAAAGGTCGGTGAATAAAATAACAGAAGCAACCAGTTTATGATAAAAGGCTGCAAAGAAATGTTAAGAAAGCCAAGCTTGATAATTTTTTTTTAGATTTTTGGGTCTTGAAAGATATCTGAAGGATAAGAAAACGGATGCGTTTTTTTAGAAAACACCTAATACCCCCTCTGTGAACCTCGGTGGTTAAATTTGGTCTTAAACACAAGGCCTCCTTTATGCAAGAGTTTTGTAACCACCGAGTAAAGGAGGGAGGGCACGGAGGTACACAGAGGGGAATTTTCCATGTGGGAATGCACTTGAAAAATAAAATAACTTTACCGATATGAATACAACAACCGACATCAATACTAGTAACCTTGAATACTGGCTCAGGGGGCCGGTTGAAGGCATTCCTTTATTATTACAACCGGCTGCACATTCAATCCTTCAGTCAAGACGCGAAGTGATGGAAGGGTTAAAGGATTTTCCGGAATCATTGGTCTGGGAAAGGCCTGAAGGGGTTGCCTCTGTTGCTTTTCACTTACAACATATGCCCGGTGTATTGGATCGCATGTTTACCTATGCAAAAGGGAAACAGCTTGATCAGCACCAGCTGGATTATATGGTAGCAGAGGGAAAAGAAAATGATGATATAAAACTTTCTGCCTTACTGGATCATTTGAATAACCAGGTAGAAAAGGCACTTGAACAACTAAGAGACACACCGGAGAATGTGTTGCTGGAACATAGAGCGGTGGGTCGCAAACAGGTTCCTTCCAATGTGATCGGGCTGCTTTTTCATGGAGCGGAACATATTCAAAGACATACAGGACAGTTGTTGGTTACCTCGAGAGTGGTGAACGTTCAGTGGTGAAAGCACCTTCCTGTGTATGCATAAAATAAGTTGGCAGATTAATTTTCAATGCTCAATGTTCAATTCTCAAATCAGGTGAGATTTATAATTGAATTCAATATTTGAACATAGAGCATTGAATAGTGAACATAGGATATTTCTATTTAATCCTTTGGGCTCCCAGCCATAACAGTGCATCAATAATGAGCCGGTTCTGCGTTTCATTGGCAAACTGAAAAGACAATTCTTTATTCGTTCCGTGTTCATAATCGATATCGTTATGTCCCATGTTTATATATAACATGCGATAATTTTTATTGGTCCATACCACGGGATAATACCCGCTATGCCATATTTCATGCTGTTTGGGTCCCGTACCCAATGGAAAGCTGGAAGGATCTATTGACAAAAGGATTTTAATAGCATCATTTCTCCGGATATCTTTTTCCCAGCTATACCATTCGTTAGGCGATGATCTGAATGTACGCTGTAAATGTTTTGTAACCGGATGCGTAGAGTCCTCTACTCTCAATATTGCTGATGTTGGCCTCCAGGTATTTCCCTTGTATTGACCTGCCCCTATAAACTCGTTGTGATACCAATTCCAATTTTGCGGAACGGCCGATGGGGTCAATGCAAAACCTGCAAAATGGAATCCCATCCAGGCTCCGTCGCTTTTCATATATTTTTCAAAAACTTCTCTTTGTACAGGGTCATCGGGCCTTGTATCTAAAAAAATAACTACCTGGTACTTGGAAAGGAATGTCGTGTTCAGGTTGTTCCAATTATCGGTAGAGTCGTACACAAAATTGTGTTCCTTACTCATCAAATAAAACCACCGGTTCGCTTCATGAACAAAACTGATATGGGCGCGGTCATTTTTAGCTGTAAAAAATGCAATCACTTTAAATGAAGGCGTATCACTTTGCGAATGGATAACGGTGGCAAAAGATAAACAGACCAAAAGGCAAATAGAGCAGTGTATATATTTTTTATTCATGATACTTGATAATTCAAACACCTCTGTGCCTTCCCTCCTGTACGTCTGTGGTTAAACTTCGGTCCTAAACATGAGGTCTCTTCGAAGGCAAGAGTTTTTTAACCACAGGCAATGGAGGGAAGGCAGAGAGGGACATAGGGACAGGTATTTCAAAATTTAAACAAACAATAATATTTCTGTTCTCTTCCCACAAATTAAAAAAAATAATTCCTCCGATAGGGGTAAACCTTTGTTGAATTGTTATACCCTAAATAAAACAATAATAGTTATGAAAAGACAATTACAGGCAATGATTGCAGTTGTGCTAACTGTATTGAGCACACAGGTTATCGCACAGGATGGTCGTGTTAAAACCATTTTTAGAGGAAACCTCCAATCATCCGGTGGTTATGCTGCCCTTACAAATAAGTTTACCACTATCAGGGGCGATTATACCAATTTAGCGGGCTTATACGGCGGCTGGTACATCAATCACCGGGTGATGGTAGGAGTAGGTGCTGCCGCATCCACCAATAACCTTCGGGTTCCGCAGCAATTCAGTACTGATCCCAATCAAAGCAGAACCTGGCAGTACGGCCAATTCGGTTTGGTTACGGAATATGTGATGAATTCAGACAAACCCATTCACCTGGCCTTTCATATGTTTGGTGGCGCCGGTTTTACATTGCAATATCAGCGTGATGACTGGGATCATAACAGCCATAATAACACCAGCGATGAGAACTGGTTCGTAGTGGCGGAACCAGGTGTACAACTGGAAATAAATTTGTTTAAATGGATGCGTCTTAGTCCAGGTGTTTCTTACCGCGCCACATTCGGCAGTGATGGACGCGGATTGGACGATTCGGATCTCAGGGGCGTATCGTATAATGCTACCGTGAAGTTTGGGAAATTCTAAATACCGCGCCGTCGATGGCCGATACAGATCCAAAACGGGTAAGGATTTTCTTCTCATAAGCAATAGATCCTCTGAATACACGATGCATACAAAGGATCAACTGCTTCCCGAAAAACCTTATCGGTTTCTTCATTTTATTCATCCCTGTTTTGTTTGCATAAAAAGCCGGATTCAATTTAAATTTTTTAGCATCGTTAAGAGTACATATTTCTGTATTTTCATTTATTAAAGGTTCATCCCCTGTAATTGTTAGTTTAGTACACCAAAACGATTAGCATGCAGCAAAAGCAATACGGTATTTTTTCTCTTCCGGTGATTGTGGGTGCGTTGGGTTTTTTTGTTGACATATATGATCTGCTTCTATTTAACATTGTTCGACGTTCCAGTTTCAAAGAACTTGGAGTTGCTGAAGTAGACATGAAAAATGTTGGCGAGGATATACTGATCTGGCAAATGCTCGGTCTTACCATCGGCGGCATCCTTTGGGGTATACTGGGCGATAAAAAAGGACGAAAGAACGTTTTGTTCGGATCTATCCTGCTCTACTCTTTAGCCACCATTGCAAATGGATTTGTTACCGATATTGATCAATATAGCTGGTTGCGTTTCATCGCGGGACTGGGTTTAGCGGGCGAGCTTGGCGCCAGTATTACTCTTACAAGTGAAATGCTGCCAAAAGAAAAAAGAGGCATCGGTGCCGCAATTATAGCTACCAGCGGCGTTATGGGAACCATCGCGGCCTACTTTATTTACTCGATCAGTGGTGAGGATTGGCGACTGTGTTATTTCATTGGAGGCGGCATGGGTATAGCCCTATTATTTTTAAGGGTGAGTGTTTTAGAAAGCGGTATGTATGATTCTACCAAGCAGGCCAATGTGCAGATGGGAAATTTTTTCATGTTCTTCAATAACCGGGAGCGATTTCTTCGCTACCTGCGTGCCATTACCATCGGATTGCCGGTATGGTATGTGATCGGTATTCTCATCAGCTTTTCGGATGAATTTGCTAAGCAGTTTGGCATCACCGGCTTCGACCAGCCAAAGGCATTGATGCTTCAATATGTAGCGCTTGCTTTCGGTGACATGGCGGCCGGTATTATCAGCAATTATATCAAAAGCCGGAAAAAAACCCTCCTGATCTTTTATGGCATTGTTTCCGTTTTTATTTTTTTATTTTTTGCATTAAAAGGAGGGGGTAATGCATTTAATATGTACCTGCTGTGTATGGGCCTTGGTTTTGGTTCGGGTATTTCAGTATTGTATATAACCATGAGTGCAGAACAATTTGGAACCAATCTAAGGGCTACCGCAGCCATTTCTATTCCCAATCTCGTGAGAGGCTTTCTGCCGCTGATCATCATTTTGTTCAAATTCCTTCGCAGCGATAGTGCTCTCAATAATTATGTGACCGCCGCATGGATCACCGGGGTAGTTGTTCTCGTCACGGGATTTATATCGGTCCTATATACCAGGGAAACTTTTGGGAAAGAGTTGAATTTCGTTGAGAGATAGGTCCTAACCTAACCAAAATCAGTTCATAATAAGAAATTCTATGTTCCTCCTATGTTTCTATGATCCTATGTGGTAAAATGACCTTAATTAGGCAATCTTCAAAACTGTGAAACAGCTTTTACCAAATAGGATCATAGAAACATAGAAAAAACATAGAGAATTATTATTTGCGACAGTGTACCTGCAAATCCTTCTGTTCTATCGCAGCATTACTTTTAACAGTTGAATCCGAAGATAATTGACTCTTTAGTATTAATAATTGTATCTTCACCGGGATTGTAAGTTTTGCGGCACACCGTATTTAGATGATTTTTACTTCTTCTCCCGGTAAGTTTTCTTCTTTTTTACTCTTTGCTTCTGTCTTAAATCAAGTATTTTTTATTTATTATTTAATTTTTGTTTTATGAACATCTATGTTTCAAATTTAAGTTTTCACACAACTTCCGAAGATTTAAAGACTTTGTTTTCAAAATTTGGCGAAGTAACTTCTGCTAAAGTAATTATGGATAAGGTGACAGACAGATCACGTGGTTTTGGATTTGTTGAAATGTCGTCTGAGGAAAATGGTAAAGAGGCAATGACGGCCCTTAACAATAAGGAAATTGAAGGACGTGCATTGTCAGTTTCTGTTGCAAGAGAAAAAGAAGCCGGCAATGGTGGATTTTCACGTGGTGGCAGCAGCAACAAAAGATGGTAAACAGGTTTTGATCATCGATATTGTAAAAGAGCTCAACATTGAGCTCTTTTTGCTTTACAGGCCTGGCTGTTTTTATTATAACATCCACGAATATACTCCGTTGAATGGCTCAATTTTTGGGTAATTATGGCAAACCTATAGCCTATTCATGAGCCGACTTATTATCGTATCGAACCGATTGCCTTTTTCTGTTGAAAAAAGCGGAGGAGACTTTATCCTGAGGCAAAGCTCAGGAGGTCTGGTATCCGCCCTTAAAAGTTACCTGGAGAAAACCAGCGGAGAAGGCAAAAAATTCAGAGAACATATCTGGATCGGTAGTGTGGATTTTTCTCCCCAGATCTGGAAAAAGGTAAAGGATAAAACCATTAAGACTTCTAATTTTCGCGTTGAGCCGATTTATATCGAGCCCGACGTATACGATAGTTACTATAATGGGTTCTCCAATTCAACGCTTTGGCCGCTTTTTCATTATTTCCCTTTTCTAGCGGAATACGATAAGGAGTATTATGAATCCTATATCCAGGTAAATTTTCTATTTGCTGAGAAGATCCTCTCCTTTGCAAAAAAAGATGATATCATCTGGGTGCATGACTACCAGTTGATGCTGGTTCCCCAGATCCTTAGAAAGAAAAGACCGGACCTTACGATTGGATTCTTTCTTCATATTCCCTTTCCATCATATGAAATTTTCAGGTTGTTGCCTACAAGTTGGAAAGCATCTGTGTTGCAAGGCATGCTCGGTGCAGACCTGATCGGCTTTCACACACATGATTATGTGCAGCATTTTATTCAGTCTGCCAAAATGATCCTTCGGGTCGATAGCCAGTTCAATACCATTCAATATGGTAAACGATTGATCAAAACGGAACTTTTTCCGATCGGGATTGATTATGAAAAATTCCAGGATGCCAACGCCAATGAAGATGTACTAAAACTGAAAGATCTTGTTGTTGAAAAACTGAAATACAGTAAGATCATTTTCTCTGTCGACAGGCTCGATTATTCTAAAGGGTTGATGTTCCGTTTGCAGGGGTTTGAAGAATTCCTGGAAACGTTTCCGGAATGGCGTGAAAAAGTAATATTTGCCTTGAACATTGTTCCGTCTCGCGATGCTATACCGGCATACTATAAAAGGAAAAGGGATATCGAAGAAAAAATAAGCACCATCAATGGAAAATTTTCAACCTTTCATTGGCAACCGATCAATTACCGTTACAATCATCTTTCATTTAATGAATTGTCTGCCTTCTATAAAGCCGCAGACGTAGCACTGATAACACCATTGCGTGACGGCATGAACCTGGTCGCAAAGGAATTTGTAGCCAGCCGCACAGAGCGCACTGGCGTTCTAATATTAAGCGAATTAACAGGGGCGGCGAATGAACTGAATGAAGCGTTGCTGGTAAACCCTACTGATTCCAGTGAGGTTGCAAAAGCCATTAATGATGCACTGACAATGCCGCTTCACGAGCAGATAGAGAGAATGTCAATGATGCAGGAGCGATTGAAGCAATATGATGTTGTGAGGTGGGTAAATGATTTCCTGGATCAATTGGATAATATCAAACAGATGCAGGAAAAAACAAGTGTAAGGTTGCTTACATCCAGGCAAATCAAAAAAATTTTGCATGATTTTGAAATTGCTTCCAGGCGTTGCATCTTACTGGATTATGATGGTACTTTAACTCCGTTTACCAATATTCCCTCCAAAGCCGAACCTTCGGCTGAAGTACTTGCTGTATTGGACAAGCTCTGCTCCGATGAGCGAAACGAGATTGTGATCATCAGCGGCCGTGATACGGAAACATTGGATAAATGGCTTGGCCATCTCCCTGCTCATATGGTGGCCGAACATGGCGCCTTTATAAAAAGAAAGAACTCGGACTGGGATCAGCAGTCAACAGTACTCCCCGAATGGAAAGACCAGATAAGGCCGATCTTACAATTATTCACAACTCGTTGTGCAGGATCTTTTGTTGAGGAAAAAAGAAACACTTTAACCTGGCACTACCGGAATACCAATCCTGATCTCGGCTTTATCCGTTCCAGGGAATTGCTTAATTCCCTGCAACAATTAACAGTGAACACCTCTCTGCAAATCATTGATGGAAATAAAGTGCTTGAAATAAGAATGACCGGGATCGATAAAGGGATTACCGCTACAAAACTTATCAATATGTTCAGGCCTGATTTTATTTTATGCATGGGAGATGATACAACCGATGAAGACATGTTCAGGACGCTTGAGCAAATGGCAGTAACCATTAAAGTCGGAAACACAGCCAGCAGTGCAAAATATAACCTTATGTCGCAAGAAGAAGTATTGCCATTCCTGAAACAATTTGTTACATCGATTAAAACAGAAAAGCCGCATGCCTATTCATAAGTACAACATGGGGGTAATTGGTAATTGTTCTTATCTCGCTTACATAAATACAAATGCTGACGTAAAATGGATGTGCCTTCCGCGATTCGACAGTAGCTTTCTCTTCGGTTCATTGATCGACGAGGAAAAAGGTGGCAATTTTTCTATTAAACCCTATAATTCTGAATTTGAATCATCTCAATATTATATTCAGAATACTAACCTCTTATGTACTGAGTTTGTTACTGCTGACGGACGTTTCCGTGTTGTGGATTGCGCGCCTCGCATGTTAATACACGAAAGACAGTTTAAGCCCTCCATGTTGGTTAGAAAGATCGAATGGATGAGTGGGAGCCCGGTCATAAAAATATGCTGTTCACCGAGGGGCGATTACGGAAAGATAATTCCTGAGATCGTTACAGGCAGCAATCATATCCGTTACCTGAATCTTTCGTCGCAGGTTCGTATCACTACCGATGTACCCCTGAGCTATATTTTACAGGAGCAATCCTTCGTGTTGGACCAAAACCGTTATGTGATACTTACATATGGCGAACCGCTGGAAGCGCCGTTGGTAGAAACTGCCGAAGATTTCATTAACAAAACCACCCGCTACTGGCAAAGCTGGGTAAAGAGCTGTTATATACCACATATTTATCAGGAAGAGATCATCCGGTCGGCCCTGATCTTGAAGTTGCACCAGTACGAGGATACAGGCGGTATCATTGCATCGGGTACAACGAGTTTGCCTGAATTTCATGATAGCTCGCGCAACTGGGATTACCGGTTTTGCTGGTTTCGGGATGCGTACTATACGTTGAGAGCTTTCAACCAGATCGGGCACTTTGAAGAACTCGAAAAATATTTCGATTTCATTCATAATATTATTCACAACAGCACGGATAGCCTGCAGCCATTGTATTCGATCACCGGCGAAAAAGACCTGCATGAAATTGAGCTTGACCTGGCAGGGTATAAAAATAACAAGCCCGTCAGGATCGGTAATAAGGCCTATGAACAGATTCAGAATGATGTATATGGACAGGTAATGGTAGGATTGCTTCCGTTATATGTTGATAAACGTTTGACCTTCACCAAAAAAAGCAGTTACTCGAAAATCGTTCCCTGGTTATTACAAAACATCGAAAGAACAAGAAATATTGAAGATGCCGGGTTGTGGGAATTCAGAAATTCAAAACAGGTACATACTTACACTCTTTTATTTCATTGGGCAGGCGCAAAGGCTGCTTTCAAGATCGGGCAAACTTTCAAGGATGAGGTGCTGATGAAAAAGGCTCAGTCATTGGCGATGGAAGCCGCTACCCTGATTGAAAAATGTTACGATCCTAAACAAAAAGTGTATGCGCAGGCAATGAACTCAACGAACCTGGATGCCAGCACGCTGATGCTGATCACCATGAACTACCTTGATCATGATTCGCAAAAAGCAAAGGATCATATAATGGCTATGGAAAAGGAATTGCTTGCCGATAAAGGATTGTTTTACCGCTATAAACATTACGATGATTTTGGAGAACCTGAAAGCACCTTCCTGGTTTGTGCGTTTTGGTATGTTGACGCGCTGGCCTGTGTAGGGCGCACCAATGATGCCATCGATAATCTTAACAATCTTCTCAAATTCAGCAACCACCTTGGAATATTCAGCGAAGATGTTGCTTTGGATGGTTCGCAATGGGGCAATTTTCCCCAAACATACAGCCATGTAGGCCTGATCAATGCTGCGTTCAGAATAGCAAAGAAGATAGAGGATAACGATTTTATCTGATAGCTAAGAAGCCTTTTAATTCCTTCGTGTCTCCTCTTTGCGTTCACGAAGGACACGAAAAGATAAATTAGTTCGGCTTATCGTCTTTTTTTTCTTTTGCCGGTCCGGTATTCAATTGAACAGGCTGTTTTTTTCTTATGCGCATGTTCAGGAGCTCTACTATCAATGAGAATGCGATCGCTGTATACACATAACTCTTACTGATCTTTTGATGAAAACTTTCTGCAACCAGTAAAACGCCGATAAGAATTAAAAATGTAAGCGCCAGCATCTGAAAAGTAGGATGCTTATTAATAAAACGTGTGATCACTCCGGAATAGCCGATCATAATCAGCATTGAGATCACTACAGCTATAATCATTATTATGACATTTTCTACTAAGCCAATGGCCGTGAGTATCGAATCAAAAGAAAAAACGGCATCCACCAATATGATCTGCACAATTACCGCAGTAAACCCTGAATACGTTTTTGTATCATCAGATTGGTTTGATTGTTCTAATTTATGATGGATCTCAAGCGTGCTTTTGGCAATAAGAAACACCCCCCCGGCAAACAGGATAATGTCTTTCCAACTAATGCCAATAGGCAGGTCATCAGGACCTTTGATAAATCCAATCGTAAAAAGAGGGGTTATGAGTCGGATCATCCAGGTAATTGCCAGTAGAAGTCCGATCCTGAAAAACATGGCCAGGATCAAACCGAGCTTCCGGGCCTTTTCCTGCTGCTCTTCACGCAGTTTGCTTGCTACGATAGAAATAAAGATGATATTATCAACCCCAAGAACTATTTCAAGAAAACTAAGAGTGAGCAGGCTTATCCATACAGAAGGATCCGCGAAATCTGGAAATTGCATAATGATGATTTATGAACGGGAAATTAGTGTAAGAATGTTATAAATAGCATGCCCCGGCTGTCTGTTTCAATCATAAAGAACCAATTGCCATTTCGAACGGAGCGCTTTTGGTCTGGCTATTGCGAAACCATGCCGCGTAGTGAGAAATCTCTTTACATTTTTGGTTTCGACGAATAGCTGACATTTCTCAATCCAAGAGATCTCTTCCTATCGGTCGAGATGACAATGGTTTATTGGTGCGATGAATAGCGGAGATCCGCCAATCATGGAAATCTGTCCGTGTTGGTCGAGATGAAAATCAGTTTTTTCTCAATTATAAAATTGAATTCACGCATTCATGAAAAAACAAAACCTGTATTTTAGGTATCTTGAAAGTTTCACAAGAAAAATATTACGTTTACATTGTTACTAGTCAACTCAGAACTGTGTTGTACATCGGTGTTACAGACGATCTGCCCCAAAGGATTCTTGAACATTATATTAATAGAGGCAATTCTAAAACGTTTGCCGGTAAATACCGATGTTATTTCTTAATTTATTACGAAGAGTTCAAATATATTAATGATGCTATCACGACGGAAAAAGAATTAAAAAATGGTCACGCGATGAAAAGCAAAAACTAATTGAGTTAATGAATCCTGCATGGCAAACTTTACATGGTGAACTCTTTGATCAATGGCTACAAGGGACATGTACCGTAGAAAAAAATTTTGAATGACATCTATCTTCACCAATATTAAACTGCTTGTTAATACCCGACAGGAATTTAAGTTGCTTCAGGGGAATGAATTGAAAAATCTTCCCTGTATAGAGGATGCTTACTTGATTATTGAAGGGGAGGAGATCGCTGAATATGGCTCCATGTCTGCATTGACTTCTGCAAACCGGCAACTGCCAACTGAGATCAATGTCTGTGGAAAATACATTCTGCCGTGTTGGTGCGATAGCCATACGCATCTTGTTTATGCAGGCAGCAGGGAAAACGAATTTGTGGATAAGATACAAGGCCTGAGTTATGCTGCGATCGCCGCTAAAGGTGGTGGCATTTTGAATTCTGCAAAAAAATTCAGGGAAACGACGGAAGAAGAATTGTTCGGCACCGCCTGGGAGCGCTTACAGGAACTGACCAGGCTAGGCACCGGCGCCGTTGAAATTAAGAGTGGTTATGGATTGACCACAGAAACGGAACTGAAAATGCTGCGGGTAATAAAAAAATTAAGGGAGAGATCGAATACCCTCATCAGGTCAACTTTCCTGGGCGCACATACGTATCCATTAGAATACAAAGATGATCACCAGGGATATATCGATAAGATCATCCATGAAATGCTTCCCGTAATTGCTTCGGAAAAACTCGCAGACTATGTTGATGTATTCTGCGACAAAGGATTTTTTTCAGCGGCAGAAACCGAAACCATCTGCAAGGCCGCGATGGTTTACGGTTTAAAGCCGAAATTACACGTGAATCAATTGAACAGTATAGGTGGGATCGAAACCGGTATCAAATTGAACGCTTTATCGCTCGACCACCTGGAAACCCTGACCGAAAATGACATTCAACTACTTTCGCGTTCTTCCGCAGATGGAACCTGGAAAGGCACTTGTACCTTACTTCCTACAGCAGCATTTTTTTTGAGAATGCCTTTACAACCGGCGCGGCAATTAATTGACGCAGGATGCGCGGTTGCCCTGGCTTCAGATTACAATCCCGGATCAAGTCCAAGCGGAAACATGAACCTGGTGGTAGCAATGAGTTGCATTCAAATGAAAATGTTGCCGGAGGAGGCTATCAATGCTGCTACCATCAACGGAGCTTTTGCCATGGAGCTCGAGAAGAATGTAGGAACAATTACGGCGGGCAAAAAGGCAAATCTTATCCTAACGAAAGTTGTACCGTCGTTAGCTTATCTTCCTTATAGTTTCGGATCAAACCTGATCGAAAAAGTAATGATACGGGGAGAATGGGTTCAATAGCTTTGCGAGTAAATCGTTTATATTTATTACATGAAACATTTTAAATTTTATAATAAGCACGATATTCTTTCACTCACTAAAATCCGTCGTTTTGAAACCAAGCTTGGTGAAAGGGCTCATTGCCTGCAGGATAAAGGACAACTCGAGTCTTCTTTACAGCAATCAACGGCCGCCTATGTTTTATTCGGTATTCCCGAAGACATTGGTGTTAAAGCGAATCATGGAGTAGGGGGCACGGATTCTGTCTGGGTTCCATTTCTCTCAAGTTTTTTAAATATACAGAGTAATGATTTTGTAGTGGGGGATGAGCTGCTTTTATTGGGGCATTTTGATTTTGGCGATATGAAATATCTCATTGAACAAAATGCACATGATTACGAAGAACGAATAGATGCTTACAGGCATGCCGTTATTACCATTGATGAAGAAGTGGAAGAACTTACTAAGCTTGTGGTAGCAGCGAATAAAATACCGATAGTGATCGGTGGAGGCCATAACAATTCATACCCGCTTATTAAAGGATCTGCAAAGGGTCTGCATAAAGCCGAAAGAATTCCGCTGGCTCAGATCAATTGCATCAACCTTGATGCGCATGCGGATTTTCGTCCTGCAGAAGGACGGCATAGTGGAAATGGTTTTCGTTACGCGGAAGAAGATGGATATCTTCAAAAATATTGTGTGGTTGGGTTGCATGAAAACTATCTTCCGCAGAATGTATGGCTGGATATCGTGAACAATCCCTTTCTTGATTTTATCACGTATGAGGATATTTTCATTCATGAGAAAAGGAATTTTACCCAGGCGATTGCACATGCAACCGGCTTTACCGAAGACACTTATACAGGGATAGAACTGGACCTCGATTGTATCGAGAACGTTTTATCCAGCGCTGTTTCTCCGTCCGGCATCCTGGCATTGCATGCCAGGCAATACATCACATTTGCGGCCCTCGACAGCAAAGTAGCCTACATTCACATTTGCGAAGGAGCTACGCATCTTAGTGATGGCCGTAAGCACGAAGGTACCGGGAAACTGATAAGCTATCTGGTCAGTGATTTTATAAAGGCACGCGGAGAAGTTAAAAGCTGATCCCAAGATTAATATACGAATGGAGTTTTTTAGATTGATCGCAATACATAGCACTCACTTCAAGCGGTCCCAGTGCAAAATTATATCCGAAGCTCATTGAATGACCTGATATGAAATTCGGTTTTTGCACTATATTATTGGTGCTGATAAAATTATTCACCAGTGCATTTGTTCTCAAGAGTATGTATCCATTATTGAAAATTTCATAACGTACACCCAATTGCAGCGATGCCACACTCGGTGTTGTTACGCTTCCTTCTTCCAGTCCGGCAAAAAGGATCTGGTTTTTAAATTGACGGCTCATTCCGCCAACAATAAAGTCGTTCAGAATATTTTGCCGGTAATCGAAATTGATTCCAGACTGTATCATTGTAAAAAGGGTAGTGCGCGAATGCAAGGGCAGGTACATTTCTGAATTAATTATTACCTGTGGAAAATTATTATAGGATATTCCCAGTGAATCAAGATTGCTGATAGGTTCTCCATTGGAATAGTAGGTAACCGACGGACTTTGGTTATACACCCGCCCAAGCTCAGCATCAACTTTCCATCCCCGTTTGGGGTAAATACTTTTGTCGAGAGTATTTACAGCAGCATACACATAAGACGTTACAAACTCATTTTTGCCGCTGATATCAAGAACTGATTGAATGCTGGGCTTGTACTTGATCCACTCATATCTTGTTCCTAGTCCAACCGTGAATTTTCTGTTGCCGGAATATTGCAGGCTTGCTGCAGCTTTAAATAGTTGCATGGAATACAGTCCGTCTTTCTTGAACTTATTATACGTGGTAAAATCAAGGCGGTCATATTGAGAGCCAAGGATCATCGCTATATTTTTTCCTCTTCCCAGGTATTGAAGATGTTCGCCCCTCGCCCGGAAATTATCGCCAATGTTTAGGGTTACCATGCTGCGGGAATGCGGCAATAAAAAATTTCTTGAGGTGAGGTTTATCAGTATACCAATGCCGGTAAATGTATTGTAGTGAATGCCCAGTTTTGCGAAACTGAGTGGATTTTCAGTAACATCAAAAACAATTCTTGAAGACCCGTCCTCGTCAGGTTGCAAAGCATACACGATCCGGTTATAGTACCGGGTACCGAACACTTTCCGCACCATATTTGTGAGCCGGCCTGCGGTATAAAAGCGATTCGTTTCAAACCCCATCATATGGGTAAAAAAATCGGGCGTGGTATTTTTCAGTCCATTTATTTCAAATGAAGAAATTCTGATTGAATCAACCACAGGCAGGCGATCCTGTACCTTAGGCATAGGGCCATATATTTGATCCAATGAATCAGCAAGTATTTTTAGCCGGGGATAAATGTTCCTTCCTTCCTTCAAACCAAATTCAAGAATTTCTTTAGACTTATTAAAACTGCCGGCATTGTAATTTTCCATCGGCATACTGATATAGATGTCACAGAGTTCAACTCCTTTTTTATTTTCTTCAGCTTCTTTTAAAAAAGCGATCTGGAGCAGGATCTGAAAAGCATTTACCAGCTTTTCTTTTGGTAATAAGCCTGTAGCAACCTGGCTGCCGATAACAATATCTGCGCCCATTGCTTTTACATCGGTTACCGGGAAATTTCTGACGATACCGCCGTCAACCAGTCTTCGACCATCATATTCCACTGCGGTAAAAAGAGAAGGTATGGCCATACTCGACCGGATGGCTGTTACAACTTCGCCTTTATCCATCACCACTGCTTCACCCGTGGCAATATCCGTTCCTATGCATTTAAAAGGGATGGAAAAATGATCGAAGTTTTTAATATTGTAAACGGGGAAAAAAAGTTCTGATAGCTTCAACCATAATTCTTCTGCCTGCAATACGCCTGTTGGCAGCTTAAAACCCGTATTTACCCAGGGAAGTTCCACTGCATAGCGACTGTATTCTTCTTTTTCGGCCATTAACAAAGAACGCAGAGTAGACTGATTCGAGAGAAGAATATCCCAATCTACCTTTCTCGCCAGTTGCTCAATTTCAATGCCTGAATAACCGGCTGCATACAGCGCTCCTATGATACTACCCATGCTGGTGCCGGTAATAAAATCGACTTTTAATCCTGCCGAATCGATAGCTTTCAGAATTCCTATATGCGCCAGCCCTTTTGCAGCACCCCCGCTTAAGGTAAGCCCTATCTTCGGACGGCGGGATAGATCGGTTTGACCGGTCGCTGGAAGAAGCAGGAGCAGCAAAAGGCACGAAAACAATAACTTCATAAGAATGGTAAAAAACAAATGTAGCCATCAAAAGCCAGAGTTATAAATGTCGTTATCCAATTAGATCTGGCTTGACTTATATTTAACAACAGTCAGAATCTTTTTAGAGTATTGACTGAAGGGTTTTCCTTTTTCACGATTTCTATCACAATCATTAATTCATTGGCTCAAGTTGCCAGTGAGAATTTAAAAAAAATGCTGTTTTCCAGTCAGATTGCATTCATTCTTCGTTTTATTTGTGTGTTCCGTTGTGTTCTTTGTGAACCTTCTGATTGAACAGTTCAGTGGTTCACAAAGAACACCACAGAACACACAAAGGGTATATCAGATAATGTCCATTTTTTTCATAAGGAAGGAAGCATTTTTATTTTTTGCTATTCCCTGCCTCAACTTGTAATCAAAATAAAGTTCCTCTTTTACAATCGTGCTTTCAAAACAATAATTCGCCACGATACCGGGAAAATCTTTTTCAAGAACGCTTAGTGACAGATCATGCGTGGCAAATAAAGTTAAACAGTTGAACGAAATTATTTTCTTAATGAATTCCTCAGATCCATGAGACTTATCATCGGAATTAGTGCCCCGCAATATTTCATCCACCAATACCAAAGCGGGTTTCCCTGTGCGCAGGTATACAATTATATTTTGCAACCGCTTAAGCTCGGCCATAAAGTAGGAGGTATGGTGTTGCAGGGAATCGCTTATTCTGATAGCAGTCAGCAGATGCATGGGTGTAAATGAAAAACTGGCAGCAGGTACCGGCGCGCCACATTGGCCCAGCAAAAGATTTATCCCCACCGTTCTTAAAAAAGTTGTTTTGCCTGACATATTAGAGCCTGTAACAAGACAGAGTTTATTTGTTCTGCCAAGCTCGATATCATTCGCTATCCTTTCGCCCGCCGGAATTAATGGATGTGACAGTGCCGTACCCTCAATGAGGAGGCCTTCCTCAATGATAACCGGTGTACAGAAACCAGGGTTGTTATAAGCAAAGCCAGCAAGGGAGTTTAAAGATTCTATACCTCCCACGCAATCGATCCAGTTGTCAAAAAAAGTTCTATTCTTCATTTTCCATTCTTCCAGCGCATAAAGACACTGTAGATCGTATACCAAAAAACTGTTCAGAAATATGTTCACGACAAGATTCATCCGCTGATCAAGAAGGCCGGATAACCGGGACAGATTCTGAATTGCCGTAAATGCTTTGGCTGAAGATGACTGCAAACTTTGCAGCAGGTTTGAAGTACCAACCTGAACGCCGCAAAATATTTTTAGAATAGAAGCATACTGATCAAGGATCGATTGTTTTTTTCCCAACAATGCATGTTGCCCGGAAATGTATGCAGCGAATAAACCAATGCAAAGCCAGCTGGCCACGATCGTTAAACCCAGGGGAATATAGTTATCAGTTGACCAGTAATAAAGTAAGGCGACTATATTGAGTACAGGAAATACCCAGCGGACAATACTTATCCACCCCGCTTCATGTAGTTTATTGGAAGTATTCAACCATGTTTTTATCTCATGGAGATTGCCTTCTTTTTCCCCGTACAATAAGCCGTGAGCGGTCAACAATTGCCGGATCTTCGTTTGCCGGGAGAGTATGTTGATTGCCTGCTGGTAATTTTCTATATCGGGTTTGGCCGACAAGGGATGCTGTAACGAGTGCGCCAGTCGATTGGTGCCATGACTGGTAGTGGTTCGGTTCAGGAGGTGAAATAAAGATCGCTGACCGAAAATATCAAGATCATTTCCAAAACTTTCATCAGATAGAAATTGCTGACCATCATCGAAACGGTTTGCCTTGTCATTTACAATATCGAGCTCATTGATATTGATAAAAAGAAGTTTTTGCATCAAGGCCTTTTTGTCATTCAACCGGAAATTCCATTTTATCAGAAGTGCGAATCCCGTAAGAAATAAAAGGGAGGCAACGGCGCTCATTAAATCACCATACCTGATATATCCATAAACGGCAACACCGCCCATAATAAACGCGACCATTCTTAATATTGCTACAAAAAGAATTTTTTTCTGAATGAGTCGTAATTTCTCGTTATAACTGGCAATTTGTTCGGTGTAGTAAGCAGCAAGTGGCATGGTATTTACAAATATTTTAATCCAGGGATACTATTGAGGGTTGATCGTTTTTCATTAGATAATAAGTTGGATCTTCATGACGATCATCGGGTATGCGACCCTTCATACCAAAACTTTCACCATGAAAAGCATTCTCAAATTAAGCATTCCTCTTTTTCTTCTACTTACGATTTCTGACGTTGGTTACACGTATTTGTTTGATAGAACATTTTCAACATCATTTTTCGTAAATCCTGCGATAGAACAAAAGCAGCCTCACCTTCTTCCTTCTTATCTCCCGTAGCGTCTTAGTGCCTTTGTGGATAAAAAATTGCCACAAAGGCACTAGGACGCAAAGAAAAAGACGAATAATACGAAGGAAGCACGTTATATCTTCAGATCAAATCTTTTTATAGCAGCAGACCCTTCGTCAATTTTAAAGCTTGAATTGCAGGGTCGCATAAAGATTTCGTTTATCGGCGGGCAGTATCCCGGGCCCCGGGTATCCGTCGGCACGGCGCGTAAAATATTTTTTATCTCCTACATTATTAATGCCGGTATAAACAGTGAACCTGCGCCAATTATAACTCAGGCTCAGGTCCATGACGCTAAAAGCAGGTATTGCGCCATCTACCGCGGTAGGCGTTGTTTCAGTATTTGTAGCGTCGGAGTATTGCTTAAACTGGTAAGAGTATTGGTACGTGATATTAAATCTAGGACTTCCAAATGAAACTCCTGTCCGGAATAAAACAGGTGGAACGTTCTCGACGAGTTTATCAGCAATTGCCGTATTTTTTGTGTTTACATAGCGGGCATCTATCAACGAAAGGTTCGTATAGACATTCAATCTGTATTTTGATTGTGCATTCGTCAGGGCTTTCAGAATATCTCCTTCCAGTAAAACTTCCAGTCCCAGGTTTCGGCTGTCTGACACATTTGTACGCAAGCGGTATGTCATGAAGTTTGTATCTCTTGAAAAGATAGAGCCGATCCTGTCGTTGTATTTCAGATAAAAAAGGCTCAGGTCAAAATACAGCCAGTTTTTATAGGTTCCACGAAATCCAATGTCGATGTTGTATCCCGTTTCATCCTTAAGATCAGGATCTACTCTGGCATTTGCATTAACTACTCTGATATCATTAAAATTAATAGAGCGGTAATTCTGCGAAATATTGGCGTACAACTCCATTGTATTGGCAAATTTCCAGGACGTGCCAATACCCAGCAATGCAAATGATCGGGGGTTTGATTTGGACTCTTCTATTTTTTCGCTGGGGATAAAAATATTCAGTTTGTAATAGTAACCGGCAGCTTTTGTATTAATATGCTCAAAGCGGATACCCGGTGTAATACTCCATCGGCTGTTGAGCATAAAAATATTTTCAGCAAATGCAGCAATATTGGTTCCTGGAAAACGGAAACTTGATTTATCCGGTTCCGGTCCTATGAAACTAAAGTCGGCGCTGGTTTTATCGTTAGCATCTCCCTGTTTTCTACTGGTAAGTCCTTTGTATACTCGTGTCCCAACCAGAAAGGTGCTTCTATGGTCCTTTATTAATTTGTATTGGTGAATAAAACGCAGTTCCGATCCTGTGTTAAAATAATCATCAGATAAATAATCCCGGTTGCCGCCATTATCAGGGCGGTTGATATAGGATAGTATCCCTAATGCCTCCCTGCCACCGAGCAACGTATAAGTTCTCCAGTTCAGCTTTGTGTATTGGTTAAATACATAATCCAGGTTTACGCTGATAAGGTTCCAGTCCACTTTGAACCAGTTGCGTGCCCTGACAGATACGGAGGGATCATCATTGAATTGCGCATCCGTTAAGCCGCCGGGTTGTTTTGCCAGGTATTTCATCAGGGTGTAGTCGGCGGTGATCTTAAATTTCGGGGTTAGATCGTACGCAATATGCACGTATGCATTTTGCTGATCATAGTGACTATTAGGTCTCCAGCTGTCTCCTCTTTTAAATTGATAGAAGGAGTAGTAGTTCAATCTTTTTTTGGCAATCGTGCCTCCTATGCTGTTAAATGAATTGAAGAACCCCCAGGAACCCACCGTTTGTCTTGTCGTTAATTCAAAAGGCTTTTCTTTCGGTCCTTGTTTCATTACAAAATTGATAAGTCCCCCAAACTGCGGACCGTATTGTAGGCTGGCGGCTCCTCTTATAATTTCTATTCTATCTAATGCTTCAGCAGAAGGGGTGTAATAACTCTCGGGGTATCCTAATGCATCGGCGCTTATATCGTAACCATTCTGTCGTATATTAAAATTGGAAGAACGATTGGGGCTTAAACCCCGGCCACCGATCCCCAGTTGCAGGCCTCCTCGGTCATATTCCCAGATATTCAGTCCCGGAATACGCGCATAAATCTGCCGGGTATTGTTAGTGGCAAGGTTGGCATTAATATTTTTCATATTGATAACCTCTGTTTTCTTCCCTGCATTGATCGTAGTGCCGGCAACATCACTAAGCTTTCCCGAGACGGATTCGCTTCTTAATGAGGTAATAACCACAGCTGCCAGTGATGTTGTATCTTTTTCTGACAAATTGATGTCGAGCGATATATTTTTTTCTTCAACTAATATATCGCGGCTAAGGGTTTTATATCCGATCACTGAAACAGTCAGTTGATAATTGCCCAGTGCAAGTTTTGAAAACCTGAAAAACCCGTTATCGTTACTTATTTTTTGAAAACCGGTGGGATGCAGGCTCACCGTAGCATTTGCTGCCGGTTCATCGCCCAAACGAATTGTGCCGCTAATCGTGTACTGCTGCTGCGCAAAAACGCTACAGATCATTAAACAGCCAATTATTATCAGTCCTGCTTTTCTCATATCACCTGGTCTATTTTTTATACGGTAAAATCCATTCATAATGTTTCCATGTTAATGGCTCAGCGGCCAGGTTGATGCTTGAGTCGACAAAAAGCTGTGATCGTCCGCCATTCAGCGCAACATATATTTCGCCATACACTTCAGGGTTTTGCACTCCCCGATTTTTATATTCCCTTGCCAGGAAATGAGCATATTTGAGGATCATATCCGGTTGAGTGCTCATCATCTTCTCTTGCAAAGGCGTTAAAAATTCAGCATTGTTTACTTCAAAGGATTGTTGATGGATCTTGTCTTTCACTGTAAAATAAGTGGAACCTGATTTTTCCATCAACATCACCCGCCAGGAGAAACGATAACCTTCTTCGTTCCAGAACAGGTTGCCCGGGTAGAGCAGGAATCTCAATGGGATGAGAACCTGTAAAAAAATATAAATTCCCATTCCCACTAGTAATACTTTACCATACCTGAATCTGTACGTGTACCCAGTCGTTTGAAGAATTTCTTTGCGGCTTCTGTAAAAAGGGAAGAACGACAATAATTTTTCATGAAATCGGGCGGAGAAAAATATAAGGCTACATATGATCATCACATATGGGAACATACCAATTGCGGGGAAAAAAATAGCAGTCGCAACATGAAAAATAACTACCAGGCAGTAAGCCCAGGGCCTTGTTTTTTTATTCAGCAGAAAGAAAACAATAAGCAGATCATAGGCAGCTCCAAACCACGAGAATAGATAGGCCACCCATGTTTCGTACATATATATTCCTATTATAGGCAAGTGCGTTTTTGCGGGCAGCCATATTCGCATTGGCTGGGCATGCAGTAACCAGTCTGCATTTAATTTTGCAAGCCCTGCAAAAATATATACCAACGCCAGTTGAAACCGTATAATGCCGACAGAGCTTGCCGGAACGAAATGTTTTGTTTTATCAGGCCACAGTAAAACATCCAGTGAGTAATTCCGGTTGGCGGGAAGCCAGATCAAAATAAAAGCGATCAGGCTTACAAAATAATAGTGATTCAGATAGGTTGTTACATCAATCAATTCGATGTAAGTAAACCCGGCAAAAAATACAATTGAGGCAATTCTGTATAAAAAACCAACAGTAATAAAAAATGCAGCCAGGGCTACGAGGAGAAATAGCAGGTGCACTCCCCAATAACCAGGTGGATGTACCCATTCGAATCCGGTATATGTAAAGTGGAACTTCGGCTCTATATAAAGACTAGTTACCCATCCCCGCCACCAAAACCTCAAAATACTAAGGAACATTAATGACCCGAAAAAAATTCGAAATGTTATTAACAGTGCTATTGGAACCGGGTAGCCTGGGATTAATTTTTTGATGTTGAATATTCTGCCGGTCACTCCAAATTTTTTTTAATCTCCATCATTATCTACAAAAGTGATCTGTACGGCAGTGGCTGAGGCTACATCTGTTTTTAAGAGAGTCAGTAATTTTTGAATTTCCTTGTAAGCCTGGTCTACCTCAGCAGAATGGCTGGTTAGCGATGACGACAAAGGATCAGGAACAAGCCGGAGTTTTGCCAATGCCACATCAAACTGTGCCAGCACATCCGTATTTAAAGCAGCCTTGTTGAGTGCTACCAGATAATCGGACATGCCTTTTCCGCTTCCCCCACCGGTGAAAGTATTTTTTAATGCAGATAAGTTTTCAATGGCCAGCGCCGTAGAAATACCGGCGAAGTATGCTTCCGTTTTGCTCACAAATAAAGATCCATTTGATTGTTTGCCGAACGGCCATCCGATTCGCGGTCCTTTTAGCAGATCAATCTGATAAGCGAACTGGTTCACCAGATTACCAATCGGGCTGCCTGCGTTTGTTTTTGTATTGGATATAAATTCAGAACGGTAGGTAGTCCATCCATTAGCAACCGTGTCTACAAGGCTTTTTAAACGCGCAATGATAGCTTTTGCATATTTTACCCTGTTAGCGGTATTGCTGTTGAATTTAGCAATGGCATTAGGCCCAAAAAACAAATAATTTATGGCCGGGAATCCTTGCGAATACAAGGAGCTTCTGGACATAAGAGTAAGATCATAGGTTCCGGAGGAAATATTATTCTCAATCGTACTGCTATCGATGGAAAAGCCTGTTAACTGACCGGCAGTGGTAAAACTATAATCAAGGCCTCCGGAAAAATTTGCAAACACATCGAGTAAATTTGTTTCTGCCGGACCAAATTGAAAAGCGGCTATTCTTACATATTGCAAATGCACGTCCGTGTAAGCGGTTTTAACAGCGGCCTGGGTAGCAGTTGATGGAGCAGCCAGAAACGCGTCGGAAGCTACTTGAAGTGCAAGTATTTTTTGCTGCATCGTTGAATACCCGGGAATAATGATCTTATCTGCATAATCAGTAAGCATGGCTACTTTATCGAAGGCGCCTGGTGTGGGGGATGGTTCCGGGCCCGAAGTAGATTTCTTGCAGGCATAAAAAACAACAATTCCTACGGTCAAAGCGATGATCAGGCTACGTTTCTTCACGCGAAAGTATTTATCTGTCAATTATTAAAAATTCAATGCATAGTAAAAGCAAACTCCGGGCATGTCTACAAAGAGCCTGGTTATCATTCACCTCGCTAATTTTAAAATTTCTTTGATGATCAAAGGCCATAAGCTGTTTTTAGAATATTTTGAGCTGCCACGAGATCTGTAAAACCAGGCTGGTTTAGCAACACATAGAAATCCTTATTAAGGATCGCATTCAGCGCCTGGAAGTTCGCTGCTGTCAGTTTACTGCCTTCCGGTCTGTATTTAAAAGATTGTACAAATCCAAATGCTTCTGAAAGGGCATGCAACTGGCTACCGTAATTACCGATGGATGACGACGCTGTTGGTGAAGTAACATAGTTTAGTGCTGCGGCGGCGGCGAGTTGTTCCCATTTTGCCATAATAATATCGGCTTGTTGGTTTCGTACGGTTACATCATACCCTCCGATTGCAGCGCGACCTTTCAGGAAGGCGTTGAAAATAGTTCCACCGGCCTGGATGCCTTTACCTCTCTCGGCCAGGTACCCACCCCATAAAAGAGGCCTATTGGGATCTGTATTGGCGTAAACAACGGCCGAATCGTAGTTTAATGGTACAGACAGGTAACCGAATGCCTCATCCCACTGTGCCTGTGCAGCCAATGTGTCCGCAGCCGAAATGGTTTTTACATTGGTAAGGATCTTTATCGCTTCTTTAAAAAACAATGCGCCCATAGTGCCTTTCAAAAAGGCCTGCCCATATTCGAGGCCCCTGGGCCCGACAATAATTTTATTTGGAGTACGGGGAACAAAACCGCCTGTTCCGGCAGTGGCCGCCGTACCTGAATTGTACAGAAGTATGCTGTCTGCAAACGATTTATACAGTGAAGCATCTGATGTAATATCTTTTATACTCAAGCCTGAAGAATTAAGACTGGCATCCGCGAAAGCACTGTTTGTATTATTGAACATATTCGTAACCTTCGCCTGGTCTAATGGAACAACTCCCGAGCCTGTATTGGCTGTTTTCAGGTAGTTATCAAGCTGCACCGTCATCTTAATACGCTGTGAAGCTTTCGTAAAATTTACATTGCTGAATGCATAAGTAGTGGGTACCGTATACGGTTTAACGCCCAGGTCGAGGTCATCATTCTTTGTACAAGAGGATATCGAAACAATTATGCCTGAAATAATTACAGCGTTAAATAAAAACCTTTTCATTTTTTTTTTGTAAAAATAGATGCCTCTGAAGGCATGCACTTACGATTTCAGATATTCAATTTGCCAGATCGGGAAATTAGTATGTCATGCAAATGTAAGCGCCGATAATTTCGAGTACGTTACCGCAATGTTATGAAGATTAATTACGCATCAGCATTTGAACGGTATCCGGGGACTGTTGCCTTAACTCCGTTTGTTTTCCGGCGATCATTTTCTGAAGAATCTCTTCGTTGTAATGCCTGATCGTTAAGAGGGTCAGGTTTTTTTCAACCTGCACTTCAAAAAGATCAGATGCAGCGATTGCCAGCTTCTCTATTTTTTCGGCATGATCATCGAGACACACCTGGATAGTAACAGCGCCTGTTTGAATAAGGTTTGGTTTTACCCTGATATCATGGAACAGATGATACAGTGCGGCTACCGGCTTTTCACCCACAAAAGAAAAATCTTTTGAATGCAGGTGGATCAATACCTGTTTTTCTTTTAAAACGATCAGGGGCGGAAGACCCTTTAATGTTTTGGTATGAATCACGGTACCGGGCAGGTTTTTATCGACGAAACATTTTACATGGAAGGGAATACTTTTATTCTGTAAGGGCTTAATGGTTTTCGGATGGATGATCTGCGCGCCGTAGTAAGCCATTTCGATCACATCGTCGTAATTCAGTTCGCTGATAAAGGTCGCTTCAGGAAATTGTTTTGGATCGGCATTCATTACGCCCTCAACATCTTTCCAAATCGTAAGGCTTTCGGCATCAAGCATATTTGCAAATACGGCTGCAGAATAATCGCTCCCCTCTCTACCCAATGTAGTGCTTTCGTTTTCGTCGGTTGAGCCGATAAATCCCTGTGTGATCACGATATTGGTGTGCGCAAATAAAGCATGTACTTCTGTTAGTACCTTATTTTGCGTAAATTCCCAATCAATATTTGCGTCCCGAAAATTATCGTCGGTGCGGAATATATCTCTCACATCTATCCAGGTATTCATGATACCTGCTTCCCGCAAATAGGCGCTGACAACGGCCGTAGATAACAACTCACCTACACAAACCACCTGGTCGTAATAATAATCGAATTCCCGTACGGGTTTATCGTGTAGCAGCCATTCAATTTCTGTGAAGAAATTATTGAGCTGGGCTGTAGCAGCCTGCCAATGGATATTAACCAGGTATTTTAAAGTGTTCTCATGGCTGGCCTTAATGGCATGAAACAATTGTAAGGCCTCCTCCTTTTTGTTGTCATAAAAAGCTTCCACCACTTTTTCCAGGGCATTGGTTGTTTTTCCCATTGCTGATACAACGATCAACATTTTTTCATTTGAAAAACCCTGGATTATCTCCGCTACATTTTTAACCCTGTCCGTGCTGTTCACACTGGCACCCCCAAATTTGAAAACTCTCATCAGCTATAAAATTGTTGGCAAATATAAGGGGGAATTCTGTGCCTCTCTCTGCCTCCCCTCTGTTTATCGATGTTGTTAAAAAACTCTTGGATTATTACAGGCGTTATGTGCCAGACCAACTCTAACCACAGAGGTGAAGGAGGTATGCACAGCGGTGCACAGAAGGGTAAATATGTACAGGTTTTAACGGACAATACTGTATTCTGAATTCTGCCTCTATTTATACAAATAAGTAAAAGTAGTCCCGTATTCAACTACCTCTACAGGGAGTTGACTGGAATTGTAATTTTTATAAACCGTATGCGTGGTTGTTACTACCGGAAAGCCGGGGGTAATATTGTAGTTTGTCACGGTGGCTTTAACAATATTATTGCTGTTCACAGAAAATGGAATTACGCTTAAATCGATATACGGATTTTTTTTATTGTCATGCTCGTATACGGAGCGAAAACCCAGCTTTGGTGTTGGTCCGTCATATTGATACGATTCCATTATTATGATATTTCCGGCAGCATTGTATTCATATTTGTACAAATTAAAGGGTTGATTATCTATGGATACCTGCAGACGACTAAGCGTTCTTCCTGCGGCATTATAAGAGAGTAAGGTTTTGCTGGCAAATTCGTACTGATTTCCTTTTTTTGTGTAAGCTATTTCTTCAATCAATGTTCCATCGGCTCTATAAATAAAATCCGTGTAGCCATATACCAATTGCTGACTGATCGTGGACGAACTCACATCGGTATATGAATCGGTTTTTATGAGCCTGTCCTTTGAGTCATAGTGATAATTTATCTCCAACATTTTTTTATCGGGAATTCCATAAATTATCTGATTTGATATCAAACCCTTTTCATTATAATTAAATTCATGGCTTATCTTATCGCCAATCATGATCCTGTACAATTTTGTACCATCTGAAAGATTGCTGGTGGAACAGGCAAGAAGAAATAGTATGCCCGTGAACAGGATAAAAAATACTTTTTTCATACAGCTATTCTATTAAATGACGAATTGAGAAGCCTTATTTATCTCCTTGGTATTGAGCATTACATTTTTATAAGAGTGATAACATCAGCTGACAACGCCAATGAGGTTTTCGTTGCACCCCGAGGTTTTTATTAATCTGAGCGGGTTACGTAGAGTATCAGTTAGTCATTTTACGGATAATATAATCTCTTACATTTGCTGACCTTTAAATCCAGATGTATTATGGGTCCAGTAAACAGGAATATATTAACACTCGATGAATTTACAATCCAGCAGCTCCGAGATTTTCCGCTTGCAACCGGTGAGTTAAGCGGGCTATTGCGTGATATGGGACTGGCAGCAAAACGGGTGAATGTTGAAGTGAACAAAGCGGGTCTGGTCGATATCCTTGGGGATTTGGGACGTGTAAACGTGCAGGGGGAGGATGTAAAAAAGCTGGATATATTTGCCAATAATCAATTCATGGGAGTGTTGCAGCATGGCATCAGCTGCGCCGGTATTGGAAGCGAAGAACTCGATGATTATATTTCTTTTGATGATGAGGTGAGTAAGAATTCAAAGTATGTATGCCTGTTTGATCCCCTTGATGGGAGCGGCAACATTGATGTGAATGTTTCAATAGGTACCATATTCAGCGTTTACAGGCGGGTAACGCCCAAGGGAAGCCTTGCTGCCAAAGAAGATTTTTTACAACCTGGCAGCAAGCAGGTAGCGGCCGGTTATATTGTGTACGGCTCATCTACCATGCTGGTGTATGCAACACGTCGCGGTGTGAACGGATTTACACTCGATCCATCCATAGGGGAATTTTGTTTGAGTCATCCAAATATTAAATGCCCTGAGTTCGGGAAAATATATTCGGTTAATCATGGAAATTTTTTCCAGTACAGTGAAAAGGTAAGGAACTACATCACGGTTTGCCAGAAAAAGAATAGCGGCAACGGAGGTCCTTATACGCAACGTTATATTGGTAGTATGGTATCGGATGTACACCGGAACCTGATCAAGGGCGGGATTTTCATGTACCCTGCTACTACCGACAAACCGAAAGGCAAACTTCGGTTGTTGTATGAATGCAATCCATTTGCCTTTATTACCGAAGTAGCGGGAGGAAAGGCGACTAATGGCGAACAAAGGATTCTCGATGTACAACCCACTGCATTGCATGAACGATCTCCCTTATTTATTGGAAGTAAGGGAATGATGGAGGAATTTGAAATGACCTGATCTGTCTTTTACGATAATGAAATGCCAGATGCATTGCTTTAGCTGTAAATCTTAATAAAATTTTGCAAATAGCTTTTAGCGTATGATCAATATTATTGAATATGAACAAAAGCATCATGAAGATTTCAGGAGGCTCAACCTGGAGTGGTTGGAAAAATACAATCTTGCCGAATCGCATGACCTGGAAATCCTTGATGACCCCAAAGGAACTATACTTGATAGGGGAGGAGTGATCTACATGGCGCAGGCTGGCGAAGAATTAGTCGGAAGCGCAGCATTGATGAAGGAAGAAGAGGGAGTGTATGAACTGGCTAAAATGGCCGTCACCACCAGCTGGCAGGGAAAGGGGATCAGTAAGATGCTTCTTGAAAAATGTTTAGCTACCGCACGTTCATGGAATGCCGGGAAAGTAACACTATATTCCAATAGCCAGTTGCAAACCGCTCTTACCTTGTATAAGAAATATGGATTCTATCACGTTCCGGCAGAAAATTCTCCTTTCGTTACCGCAGATGTGCGTATGGAACTAATAATGAACGGAAAGATTTGAAGTACGACATACGAAGTTTGAAGTACGAAGTGTGTGAGGGTTTGTATAAATAAACTGTGTTGAAAATAATTTCTCTATGTTCTTTCTATGTGCTTATGATTCTATGTGGTAAAATTGCTTTCACACGGACAGTTTCAAAATGTGCAGGATTTTTTTACCACATAGAATCATAGGTACATAGGAAGAACTAGAATTTAAAACTTCTTACATCGTACTTCTTACATCGTACTTCGTACTTGCCCCCGCTTTCCCTATCTTGTGTGTCAATTTTATTATGCATGAGTACTGTTATTATTTCAGTGAAAGATCTTCATAAAAAATACGGATCATTCGAAGCAGTGAAGGGAATAAGCTTTGAAGTTTACCAGGGTGAGATATTTGGATTATTGGGCCCGAATGGGGCAGGCAAATCGACAACCCTTGAGATCATAGAGACATTGCGTGAAAAAACTTCGGGAGAAGTATGGGTGAATGGATTTAACCTTGACAAGGATCCGGATGAAATAAAAAAAGTGATCGGAGTACAGTTACAGACAACCGGTTTTTATCCTTCATTGAATCTTGTAGAGTTGATTGAATTGTTCGAAGGATTGTATAATCAGAAAGTCAATCACAAGGAACTATTGAGGCTGGTAAACCTGGAAGACAAGGCAAAAAACAAATTCAAAGAGCTGAGTGGAGGTCAGAAACAACGTTTCTCCATCGCTACCACTTTGATCAATACGCCCGTCATTATTTTCCTCGACGAACCCACTACAGGTCTTGATCCGCAGGCACGTCGCAATCTCTGGGATCTTGTTCGTAATATTCGCGATAAAGGGACCACTGTGATCATTACGACCCATTATATGGATGAGGCTGAATATCTGTGCGATAGGGTAGCGATCATAGACAGCGGCAAGATCATTGCTATGAATTCGCCGGATAAATTAATAGATGAACTTGTAGCCACCGGTTTTGAAAGACCAAAGGAAGTAAAACAGGCAAATCTTGAAGATGTATTTATCAGTTTGACCGGACATGCATTACGCGATGAGTAAATTGATTAGCCGATTGGTTGGTTAGCCAATTAGCCGATTAGAAGTTGTTGGTGTATTCAACAACAAAAGCGGCGAGGGAATTGGAAGAAAGAGCACCGTTCGTCATCTGAAAACACCAATAACGGCTCGAGAAATTGATTAGCCGATTAAATGTTGTTGGTGTTTTCAACAACAAAAGCGGCGAAGGAAATTTGTAAGAAAGAGCACGGTTCAACATCTGAGAACACCAATAACGGCTCGAGAAATTGATTAGCCGATTGGTTGATCAGCCAATTAGCCGATTAGAAGTTGTTGGCGTATTCAACAACAAAAGCGGCGAGGAAATTGGAAGAAAGAGCACCGTTCAACCTCTGAAAACACCAATAACGACTCGAGAAATTGATTGGCTAGTTAGCTAATCGGCTAATTTGTTAATTTTCACCTTTTCAAATTAAAATATGGACCCACGTTATCCCATAGGCAAGTATGCTCCTCAGCCGTTTTCCGAAAAGCAAAAACAGGAGTGGTTAAATGATATTAAATTCTTACCACAAACATTAGAAAATACGATCCAGAACCTGGATGAAGTACAATTGAATACACCTTACCGTGAGGGTGGCTGGAAGGTAAAACAATTGATACATCATGTGGCAGACAGTCATATCAATGCGTATTGCCGGTTCAAATTAGGAATGACAGAGGACAATCCCGTCATCCGCCCTTACGAAGAAAAACTTTGGGCCGAATTAAAGGATGTTGAAGCAGTTCCAATCAACATGTCATTGACTTTATTGCATGCATTACACACGCGTTGGTATGCAGCAATTAAGGATCTGACGGATGAAGATTGGAATAGAACCGTTCTTCATCCCGAGCATAATAAAACATTTACCCTCTGGCACCTTCTCGGTATGTATTCATGGCATGGAAAACATCATGTGGCACATGTTACCACGCTTCGCGAGAATAAAGGATGGCGCTAGTGCTGAACGGTCAATGCTGAACGCTCAATGCTCAACGCTGAACGCTGAACGCTCAATGTTCAATTCAATAGTTAATTCTACAACACTATTTAATGATTGATTGGGAATTGAACATTGAATATTGAATATTTCCCTGATTCTTCGTTCATTGCTATCTTTCACTCATGAATTGGAAAACGCTTAGTTCTGAGTATTTATTTAAAGACACATGGTTCACCGTTCGCAAAGATGTTTGTGAAAAGCCAGATGGTAAAATTGTTTCGCCTTATTATGTGTACGAATTTCCTACCTGGGTTTCTGCAGTGGCGTTGACCGACGATAATAAGATAGTGATGGTACGACAATACCGCCACGCGATCGAAGAAACGATCATTGAAATTCCCGGTGGATGTGTAGATGATACCGACCCATCCTTTGAAGCCGCCGTAGCAAGAGAATTGATGGAAGAAACAGGTTACACGTTTTCCAAATACGAATACCTCGGTAAAATATCGCCTAATCCTTCCACAAACAATAACTGGATGCATATGTTCCTGGCCACCGGTGGTAAAAAAGTTAGCGAACAAAAGCTCGATCACAATGAAGAGATTGAAGTTGTTTTGCTGTCAATCGATGAATTGAAGCACTTATTGAATGACCATAAGATTTTTCAGGCAATGCATGTAACAACGATCATGTATGCATTTCAAAAACTGGGAATTTTTGAATACGGATTAGCCGATTAGCAAATTAGCCAATCAGCTAATCAACTAATCAGCTAATCAGTTCTACCTCACCCACCACAAACACGCTTCCGCAAACAAGGATCAGATCCTCTTTACCCGCCTGGCGCCGGGCAGCTTCAAGCGCTTTATTTACATTGGAATAATCATTTCCTTTCAAACCTATATTCTTTCCTTTCTCCGCCAGCTCAGGCTCGGGGATGGCCCTGGGAATATCGGCCCTGGTAAAATAGTATGTTGCCTCTTTGGGTAATATAGCCAGTACATTGTCAATATCCTTGTCCTTCACCATCCCTATGATAACATGAAGATCATTATAATCTGTCATTTCAACCTGGGCCACAATTTGTTTGATCCCAGCAACATTATGTCCCACATCCAATGCAACCATCGGATGTTGCTGAATGATTTCCCAGCGCCCATGTAAGCCTGTATATTTTTTTACATGTTGCAGCGCTTTTTCAAGTTGGGTTTGTGAAATTTTCCAATCTTTTAGTTGCAACTGGGCCACCGCTTCTAAAACAGTTACCAGGTTTTTGGTTTGATAATAGCCGGTCAGATCTAAATGGTAAGTATGGTGCTCATCCCTGACAAGGTTGGCGATCTCAACTGCCAGATGAGTTTTATCATAATTCCATCCTGATACATATCGAACCTGATCGGCGAAACTTATCCGGGCTTGTTTTGAGCCTGCTACCGCTTCGAATATAGGTTTTGTATCGGCTGAGGTTTCGCCAATGATCACCGGAATATTGGATTTAATGATGCCAGCCTTTTCAAATGCAATTTTTTGCAACGTATCTCCCAATACATTCATGTGGTCCCAGCTGATATTGGTAATGACAGATAATTCCGGAGTAATGATATTTGTGCTATCAAGTCTTCCTCCCAATCCAACTTCAACAATGGCGATATCTACTTTTTCTTTCGCGAAATAATCAAATGCCATTGCTACTGTGATCTCAAAAAAAGAGGGATTCATTTCTTCTACTTCAGCCTGCATCCGCTGAACAAAATCAACTACAAATTCTTTCGCTATCATTTCACCATTGATCCTGATCCGTTCGCGGAAATCTTTTAAATGCGGGGAGGTATACAATCCCGTTTTATAACCGGCCGTTTGAAAAATAGCTGCCAGCATATGACTGACGGATCCTTTTCCATTGGTTCCTGCTATATGCACCGATTTAAATTTTGTATGGGGATTATGCAGAGACGCACATAATTGGACGGTATTGGTGATGTCTTTTTTTATGGCATTTGCGCCAATGCGACTGAACATCGGGAGGCGGGTGAACAAATAGTCAATGGTTTGCTGGTAATTCATAACAGGGCGCAAATCTACAAAAGAAAAAAACCTGTGAGATTTTTAAAAACTCACAGGTTTTGGATATATAAAGGAAGGATTAGTATGATTAATTTTTAAGCTTGAAGTTAAATATCAACGTGCCCACTGACTCTTCACCTCCACTATTAAATTTAACCTGTAATGCTTTTCGTTTCGCAATAGATGTCAATGAAGAATTTGATGTGGTTGATCCCCTGGGTTGGTAAACCGCCGAGATAACCCGTCCTGTTTCATCAACGCGTATATCTACGGCAACTTTTGCATTTTCATTAAAATCATCTTCAAAAGAAGGCAAGCCTGTAATTCGTCGGCCCTGCAGACCTTTTGAAATGCTCACACCGCTGCTACCTCTTCCGCCGGGAGCATCATAATTTTTCGAATCAGGATTCCCTCCGGGACGGCCCTGGTCGCCCGTGCCTCCGGCGATCCCTTCGTTGCCACCTTTCTTGTAACTATCCGCTTCATTGCCCCCGGTGCCGGTACCATTCACGCCTTTAAATACTGCCTTTGGTTTTGGCGCAGGAGGAGCAGGTGCTGTAACCGGTTGCGGATTTTTTACCGGATTATTTTTCACCACTTCCTTCTCCGGAACTTTTGTTGCATTCGGCTTTGTAACGGTTGGCTTTATTACGGCAGGAGCATCGGGATCCTTATCATCTGTTTCAACATCCTTCACGTCGTTATTTTCGGCTACTGCAGGTTTAGGCGGAGTGTATGCCTGCTGATCACTCGGAGCAGGTTTGCCAGGTAAGAATGGCTGATCAGTTCCAAGTCCGCGATCACTGTTTCCGAGATTTACTTCAATACCTTCTTCCATTGGCGGCGGAGGTATTTCAGGCAAGGTCCATTTTACAAATAAAAAAACAGCCAGCAGCAATCCGCATATCAATGCGGTATAGCCCGAGGCTTTCATATTTTTCCGAGATTCGAAATGATCGTTCATGTATACTGAATAAGCCATACGAATTTACAATGTTTGCTTGTAACGATGCAAACTATATGCTAATTGCATACCCTAATAGGTCGAAAATGTTAAAAAAGACAAATATGTACGATGTGGGATGTACGAAGTACGATGGAGGTTTTTTAGCAGTTATACTTCGGATACATTCAAAAGTATGTGGTATGTAGTATGTAAGATGTGAGATGTAATATGTAATATGTAATATGGTATGTTCTTTAACAGTCATTCTTTTCAATTCAGTCAAAATATTAGATAACATCAAACTTCGTACATCGCACTTCGTACTTCGTACATCAAACATCGCACATCTCAAATCGTACATTTATCTATCCTACTCGATGATACAGCCATCCCGGAGCCCATTTCATTAATTGCGCGATCAGCCACCAGCGACGGGTTACATATACGCGCCATTTTTTCTTGTCGATCGCATTAATAATTTGTCTTCCGACTTTCTCCACGGGTGCAACCCAGAATTGTCCATTACCCTTTGCCAATTTTGTGTTCACAAAGCCGGGCTGTATATCGGTAATAAAAATATCTACTGGCGTGTTGCTTTTACGGGCTATCTTCTTTGCCTTCATATGCAACCCCTCCATGTACACACTCATAAACGCTTTGCTTGCACTGTAGGCCGGCGCCCAGCTACTGCCGCGGATGGAAGCCAGAGATGAAGTAGCTGCAATATGGCCATGACCCTGCCGCACAAAATAATTAAAAGCAAAATGCACAATTTCAATAAAGCCTTTCACATTGGTTTCATAGGTTGTTTTATCCAGTTCCCATTCAAGGGTTTCACTGGGATCACCATAGCCTGAATTATATATAAGAAGATCAAGTCCTTCGAGTTTGTTAATCAGCGATTGAACATGTGTGATGTTATCATTTCCTCTTACATCAAAACACTCGGTGAAGATCTGTTCGGGGTGCTTCTTTTGAAATTCATTTAATAATTCATTTCTCCTGCCAGTAATGCCAACAAGCCACCCATTTTCAACATATCGTTTGGCCAGTTCTTTTCCAATGCCCGAACTGGCCCCCACGATGATCAGTTTTTTATTTGAAGAAGACATCATATGCAAATCTCAGTATTGTGCCACAAATGATCACCAGGAAAAATACACGGATAAATTTATTGCCTTTGAGTATTGCAAGCCTTGCCCCGGCAATTCCGCCCAAGGCATTACAGATTGCCATTGGCAATGCTATCGGAAAAATGATCTTTCCTTTGATAATAAAAAAAAGAATGGATCCAAGGTTCGTAGCCATATTTACAAATTTGGCGTTGGCACTGGCTTTTAGAAAATCAAACCCCATCAACCCTATAAATGCCAATACCAGGAAACTGCCCGCTCCCGGACCAATAAATCCATCATAAAATCCAATTACCAGGCTGATAAGGATAAAATATTGCCATTGTTGCTTTGAATCATGATTCTTGTGGGAGTGAATACCGAAGTTTTTATTGCCATAGGTATAAATGGCAACCAATATCAAAACGATCAAAAGAAAAGGTTTCATAAAGCGATTACTGACCGCATTCAATAATGAAGAACCTGCAAATGCAGCGCAGAATGCAATTGCAGCCATACTTCCCAGAATTCGGTAATCGATCTTAACTTTTCTGGCATATTGGATTGCTGCAAAACCCGTTCCGGCAAAAGCGGGGATCTTAAGGGTGCCAATGATTGTTGCAACCGGGTACTGAGGTAAGAGGATCAAACCTGCAGGAGTTTGCAACAGTCCTCCGCCGCCGACGATTGCATCTACAAACCCGGCCATAAAAGCAACAACACACAATAATATTATTTCAATCGTGATGTCCATTACCGATCGTTTAAAACGCCAAGGAATTGCTTCCACGGACCTGCTTCGATTTCATACTGTTTTGCCATGACCCGGCTGATCTGATAAATATGGGTAAGATCGTGTATCACCCAGGCCGCTAACAATTGCCTCAATGTTACGCTGCCAAAGGTTGGGTGAATGCCTGTTCGGTTCAATAATGAGTCGTTGAATTCAACTGCTTTTAATTGCTCAATATTTTCGAGGCGGAGCTCTTTAAATTCATTAAGTAACTGACCCAGGGATTTCCCCTTGCTGTCTTTAAATTGTGCAAACCTGTCGAATGATACAAAGTGTTGATCCTGGTCCTTGCTCAATATGATATGCATCCTGGGTATCCAATCTGTTTTTTCACCATGGATGTAATGGCCAACAATATCGAAGGCGCTCCATGAATCTCCTCCTTCATTTACCATCGTCCATTCGGCGGGGAGGTCTTGTAGCATGATTTCTACAACTGAAGGGGTTCTTTCCAATATCTGTAAGGCTGACTGTATATTGAATTCCATAATATCTTTTTACAATGACGTGTCTATAGAAGGAAGCTTGTTGGCGCCTGTTTATAGAAAGATAAGTTAAGATAATACCTTCCTTCGTGTCCTTGGTGTCTTCTCTTCGTGTCCTTGGTGAGCCTATTATTGTACAATCAGGGGTTCACCAAAGACACGAAGAGAAGACACCAAGGACACGAAGGATACATGCATGTGTTATCATTTCGCCGGAAAAGCATAATTTTTTTTAAGGTTGACCAGCAACCTGAGTTAAACCCGAATTGCTTTTTTGAAGATTCGCAATGACCAATCCCGCTACAACCAGTAATCCGCTGATGATATGTATCACCGTGATCTCTTCATGAAGAATCAACACGGCTTCAAGGGTACTGAAAACAGGAATAAGATTCCCGAACAATGCTGTTCGTGCCGAACCCAATCTCGCAATGGCAGCGTTCCAAAACAAATAGCAAATCACCGAAGCACCGATCCCGAGGTAAAGTACGATTAAGATCATATCCACATCCCACACAACAGGATCGGTATGAAAACCTTCCCAGATATAAAATGGAAACAATAAAATGGTGCCGAGGCTAAAAACAACAAATAAAAAATTCACCGGAGTAATCGATGCTGGCTTTTTTCTCACAAGAGTATTGTAGATGGCGAACGACAATGCAGCTCCAAGTATCCACCAATCACCGGTGGAAAAATGAAAATGGATCAAACGCTCAAAACTTCCTTCTGATAATAAAACAACGATGCCACTGATACAAACGATCATTCCCAGGATCCGAAGAGCCTTGATTTTTTCTTTTAAAAAAACGGCTGCCAATAAGATGGCAAAGACAGGCGATGAAGTAGTTCCGATCAACGCAAGATTGATGGCTGAAGAATAATGTCCTGCGATATACACCAGGGTGTTAAATAACGTTATACCCGTCAGGGCCACCCAGAATAAATATTTCCAGTTTTTTAAAACAATTATTTTTTCGCCATTGAATTTTTTTATTGCAAGTGGTAAAATAATAATGGAGGCAGTAAGCCAGCGATAAAAAGCGAGACTAAATGGCGGAATCCTGTGAATAATTCCGCGTGCAATGATAAAATTGCCCGACCAGATTATTGTGGCAAGAACAGCAAGCCCAATCCCTATATAAATTGATCTTGATTGTAGTGTTTCAGGCATTTAATCCTACCCTAAATGTTATCAATGCGCAAAATCCATTTCGAAATTTCCTGTTATTCTTTCGGCAGGGGGATTAAAATATCCAAATTTTAAGGTTGGAAATTCCTCCCTGATAAGTTCCATGAGTTGTTTCAAGCCCATTATCTCGCCGGTATCATGAACACCGATCTTTCCCAAATACCAGTCGGGATCGATATTAAAATTACGCCACTGTATCATGGTCAGATCTGTTTCGCGGATCAGTTTTCGCAACGCTTCATATTCCTCCACGCTATCTGTCATGCCCGGAAAAACAAAGTAATTGATGCTTGCCCAGCCTCCATAGCCTCTGACTACTTTCAGACTTTCCACAATGTCTTCGAATACATAGTTGTTCGGGCGATAATAAGGTTCGTAAATATGTTTGCGGGCTGAGTTGGTGCTGACCCGTATTGAATTTAATCCTGCTTCGCACAATGCCCTTACAGCATCGGGTTTTGATCCGTTGGTGTTGATGTTGATACTGCCCCGATCTGTGTGCTTGCGGATTTCAAGTATCGATTGCCGGATGGTTTCCCACATCAGCAAGGGTTCTCCTTCACAACCTTGTCCGAAGCTAATGATAGGATAAGGCGCCGTTTGCAGATGAGGAACTGTAAATTCAGTGATCTCCTCTGCGGAAGGCTTAAATGTTAATCTGTCCTGCGTGGAAACAATTGTCTCATCCAAAGGCTGAAAAGAAATGCATCCAATGCAATTTGCGTTACAGGCTGGTGAAGTGGGTACAGGGCATTCCCATCTTCCCATAAAATAATTTCTGGCAGCGGGGCAATGATAAGTCAGACAACAATTTTCAGCCAGGTGTTTTACCAAACGGTTGTGCGGATAAGATTGCAGAAATTTGCTGACGCCCTCCTGTATGGTATCACTGATATATCCCTTGCTTTCCTGCCTGATATCCTGTTCTATTCTGACAGCAGGCACCATGAATTTCTCATTCAGCCATCCTGCGGCGGTATAGCAAAAAAGCGGAAGGGTAGGAGCATTTGGGCCTGTTTCATACGGTGCCAGGAACAATCCGGTATAAGCCGGGGGAATAAAAGCTGCAACGGCCCAGCCTTTTTCACACAACCTCATTTCGCCGGTGTTCACATCGATTCCGATTCCTTTACGGCCCGGCAATTCATATAAAGAGCCACCTTCGGGCAGTACGATCCACTCAGCGTAAGGTACTGGCAAGGCATCCCAGCCGCTACGGCCGGTAGCGTATAAAGTAGTATCCTCATAAATATTCCCCTTGCCATCTGAATAAAGAAGGTAAGGAGATTGCTTTAATACAGGCATGATTCCAATTTGCAGTTTTGAGCATTGACCGTCGACCGTCCACCATTAGCGTTCGTCATTACAACATCGGTCGTCAGTCGACCGACGACGGTCGGCGGTTGACTGCTCCCAAATAATGCCTGCAAAATTCGTGAATTTGATCGAGTTCTTCGAATTGAAGATTTTGCCTTAGTTGGAAATGGTAAGTTTAATAATACTATAAAGTTTGAAACATCAGGTCTCTCAGATGCCTCCTTCGTCGGCATGACAGGAGGGGGTTTTTGTTTGTCATGCAGAGGTACGAGGCATCTGAGGGCCTCGCACGTTTAGCGCATTTGATAATACTATAAAGTTTGAAACATCAAGTCTCTCAGCTGCCTCCTTCGTCGGCATGACAGGAGGGGGTTTTTGTTTGTCATGCAGAGGTACGAGGCATCTGAGGGCCTCGCACCTTTAGCGCATTTGATAATACTATAAAGTTTGAAACATCAAGTCTCTCAGATGCCTCCTTTGTCAGCATGACAGGAACTTCGGTTTCACTGAGAGAGAATTACTGTCGCAATGATCGCGTTGATATATTCGAAAAAGATTTCGCCAGTTGCCTTCGGCAATATTCGTTGAACTCCTGCTCATCTGCATCGTCTTCGTCGTCATCATCTTCAATCTCGCGCTGGAGAATTTTATTATTGGCAAAGTCCAGGGTAAGTAACCCATCCTTCAGAACAATATTGGTAAAATCGCTCCAGGAATATTTTTTTTTGAGCAACGTGTTAAATTTTATTTCATTATCCGCAAAACCGATCTCTACTGCATACTTGGCCTGGTATTCCAACAGTGCCAGAATAATAAATACGAAACTCAACCACTGAAAATAAGGCATTTTCATCCATACCAATGCCGCTATCAACAGCGCCCTGCTATAATAAACTTTTTTCCCCTTGTATACCGAATGATAAACATTCCAGGCCAAAACGCCTACGATAAATATCACACCGATCAGGTAAACAAATCCTGTTTGCCCCGGCTCTAAAAGCTCCTTAACAAAAAATACTATGGAAAGAAGGCCCAGTAAAAAGCCAAGAAGGTTAATATACCTTGAATGCTGATTTTTTAAAACAACTACGTATTGATAGATCATGTTGGCTAATTGGCTAATCATCACATCGGCTTATCATTACTGGTTATTAAAAAATTACACAGCTTAAACAATACCCTCGCGCCGACATTTGCATCCCAATTGGTATCTCCTACACCTACTTCCGTTAAGTCGAAACCTATCAGCTGTCTGCCACTCTTTATTATGCTTTTTAGAAGGTAATAGATCTGTTCTGTTTCGAAACCTCCGTGTACCGGTGTTCCACTATTGGGACACAACTTCGGATCCAGTCCATCAATATCGAAACTTAAATGAACTTTAGCGGGTAAGTGGCTTACAATTTCATCGGTGATCTTACCCCAGGTTTCGCCTTCATACTGCCTTTCCTTGATGTCTTTATCAAAAAAAGTAATTATCCGTCCACTGCTCTCCTGGATGAATTCCATTTCTTCCGGGCCCAAATCGCGTATGCCGATCTGTACCAGTTTCTTTATTGAATCAATTTCGGTAAGTGCATTGTACATGATGCTCGCATGGCTGTACTTAAATTTTTCATAGGCCTTTCTCAGATCACAATGAGCGTCTATTTGCAGAATTCCGAAATCACCATATTTTTCACCGACTGCTTTAAAATAACCCAATGGTGTACTGTGATCACCGCCCAGCAGCCCAACTAATTTGCCTGCAGTCAACAGTTCTTTGGTTTGCTCATACACCCATTTGTTCATATATATGCCGCCCTCGTTGATCTCCTTTAGCGACTTGGTCATAAAGGCATTATTCTCGACCAATTCCCCCTTTGAAATATAGTCAATGTACAACTCGGCTTCTTTGCGCAGATAATCGCTCTTCAATAAAATTTTTTTATCGGCCGGTTTAATAAAAAACCCCTGGCGCCAGGTTTCTTTAAAATCTGCGTCATACAGATCAACCTGCATGCTGGCTTTAAAAATATGCTCGGGCGCGCGGGCCGTGCCCGCACTGCAACTTACCGTCACTTCCCAGGGAACCGGGAGAATAACAATGCGCGCATCTTCTTCAGTGACAGGGATGCCGAAAATGTTGTTGTTAGGATTGCTGAGGCTGTTAGGATCGAATTCTGAATTGATCATTGCTTGATGGATCTTTAGAAATGGGGTGCAAGTTAGGATTTTTGTATTCTTACTAGCCACCGGATTTCAGATACTGGATACTGGATGCCAGGGATAAGATACGGACTTGATTACAGCTATTCCAGAATCTATTATCTCTATCCAGTATCTAGTATCTAATATCCAGTATCCAGGATTCAGCAGTAATTTTCAAAAATCTACACTAATATCAAGTATCGTGGTTAAATTTGCAGCGAATTCAAAAAAATGAAGAAAATACATATCGTTGCTCTTGTTTGTATTGGTGTGGTGATTGCCGTGTTGATCAGTATGATGGGTGATCTGTCGACGTACGAAACGCTGGCTTCTGCGAAGCAGAAAGAAGGGAAAACAGTTACAGTCATTGCAAAACTTGACAAATCTCCGCAAACGCCCATCGAATACAATGCAGCTAAAAACGCCAATTATACTTCCTTTCATGTCATAGACTCTTTAGGGAATAAAGCGAAGGTTGTGTACTACTTCGAGAAGCCTTTCGATATGGAAAAAAGTGAACGTATTGTATTGAAAGGCAAAATGAAAGGAGATGTATTTGAAATTACCCGTAAAGACGGTATACTCATCAAATGTCCTTCAAAGTACAAGGACGATCCCAAGGCTGCCCAGAATAATCTTAGTCAAAACTAAACCCGAACGATGCCTCCTTATATTGGTGAACATTTGTTTCCAGGACAAGCTGGTTATTTTCTTATTATTGTTTCACTCGTTGCTTCGCTGATTGCCTCCGTTGCTTATTTTAAATCGGCCAACAGTGTTTTACAATCAGATGCGGATAGCTGGAAGCGAATGGCCCGGATTGCGTTTGTCGTAGACGCCGTTTCGGTGATGGCCGTTTTTGGCCTGATCTATTACATCATATCCAATCATTATTTTGAATACTACTACGCATACAATCATTCTGACAAATCACTCAATCCCGGTTATTTATTAAGCTGTATCTGGGAAGGGCAGGAAGGAAGTTTTTTACTTTGGGCTGTGTGGCATGGTGTACTGGGAATGGTTTTGATGCGCACGGCAAAAAAATGGGAGGCGCCTGTTCTTTCAGTGATCAGCCTTGTTCAGGCATGCCTGGCAACAATGATCCTTGGTTTGTACGTTTTTGATTTTAAGATCGGCACCAATCCTTTTTTGCTTACGAGGCAGTTTTTCCAGGATGCGCCGATTTTTAGCGACCCAAATTACCTGAGCAATGCAAGAATGCAGGACGGTACCGGCCTCAACCAATTGTTGCAGAATTATTGGATGGTCATTCACCCGCCGGTATTATTTTTGGGATTTGCGTCTACGCTTGTCCCCTTTGCCTATGCCGTTGCGGGTTTATGGAAAAAGGATTTTGGGGGGTGGACAAAGGGGGCAGTACCCTGGGCTTTATTTTCGGCCGCGGTGCTTGGCCTTGGCATTATGATGGGTGCTGCATGGGCGTATGAATCTTTAACTTTTGGCGGGTTCTGGGCCTGGGACCCGGTTGAAAATGCTTCGCTCGTTCCCTGGCTGATAATGGTTGCCGGCGTCCACACACTGATCATTTACAACTCTACGGGGCACTCACTGAGAGCTACTTATTTCTTTTTCCTGCTGAGTTTTATCCTGATATTATATTCTACCTATCTTACCCGAAGCGGTGATTTACAGGATACATCAGTTCATGCATTCGTAACTGCAGGGATCAACTGGCAGTTAAGGATATTTGTGTTGTTGTTCTTATTACCGTCTATTTTTCTTTTTATAAGGCGTTATAAACAAATACCATTTATTGTTAAAGAAGAAAGTTCTTATTCCAGGGAATTCTGGATGTTTATCGGTTCCCTGGTACTATTTTTATCTGCCCTGTTTATCATCGTTTTTACTTCATTGCCGGTCATCAATAAGATCATCAATACCAATTTTACCATTGGAGAAGATGCGGAATTCTTTTACAACCGCATCCAGGTTTTTGTCGCCATTCTTTTAGGGATGCTTACGGCGGTTACTCAATACCTTAAGTATAAAAACACCGATAAAAAATATTTAATAAAGAAGATCGGCATTCCAACACTGCTGGCATTAGTTATTTCGGTTTGCATTAGCTATTTCGGCAATGTTCATTATGATACATACGGTATTGGATTTCTTGCCGCCATTCACCTGGCTCTATTTGCCGCGGTGTATTCGATCGTTGCGAATACCGGATATATCTGGGCCGGGTTAAAAGGAAAGCTGAAAGCCGCCGGTGCATCTGTAGGGCATATCGGTTTTGGTATGATGCTTTTAGGAATGCTGGTATCGTCTGCAAAAAAAGAAGTGCTCTCCGTCAACTATATGAATCCGCTCAACTTCGGGCCCGAAGCGAAAGAGAAAGGAGTAGAAAACCTGACATTGTACCAGGGTGTAAAAACGGATATGGGAAAATACTGGGCCACTTACACGAAGGATACCTTGGATGAAAAAGGAAAAAGTACTTTTTTTCAGATTGAAATGGAAAGAAAAGACGGGAAAGATAAATTTTATGTTCATCCCCATTTAATTAAAAACACAAAAGGACAAGAGGGTGTTTCCCAGAATCCCGGTACAAAACACTATCTCCACAAAGATATTTTTACCTATATCAATTACGCTTCTTCCGTAATGGATGATAAGGATACTGCCCAATTCAGAAGCCAATTGCTTGATATCGGTGATACGATGTATTATTCTACAGGTTACATTGTATTAGATAAAGTAACTCTCAATCCGCAGAACGAAAAATACGCGTTCGGTAATGCCGATACAGCGATCGCGGCTGAATTAAAGATCAGGTCTGCAGATGGCAGGAATTTCCTTGCAATGCCTGTATTCCAGCTTCAAAATAACCAGCCAAAATATTTTATCGACACAGTATTTGCACAAGGATTGGCAGTTCGGTTATCGAGGGTTTCTGACAGGCAATTAGAAATTAGTGTCAAAGAATCATCTAAATTATCCCCATTTGTAGCATTGAAAATTCTTCAGTTCCCCTTCATCAACTTGCTTTGGCTGGGCACCATTTTAATGGTTACCGGCTTTATTATGAGCATCGTACGCAGGGTTTCATTGATGAAGAAAATCCCGGCCTGAGTTTTAAGAAATAAAATTGCAGCGTTTCAGGTTACTTTATTTGTCTTTATCGTATAATTAGTAACAGATAATTATTATTTTAGTATGCATTCATGCATCAACCCCTTACAATATTAACCCGTAACATCTTCCTATTCGCTTTAGGAATGATAGCACCTTTTATGATCCGGGCCCAGGAACTTCCTGATTCTACAAATATTCCCCTGCCTTTATTAGGACCCAATGATACCATACCGGTTCCTGCAATGATCCATCAAAATCAATGGATACCCGGGAATACAATGGAATGGTTTTTCGTTTCAGCACCATATCCAAAACACCTTCTAAAGAAAAAACAGGAATGGACCCGGTTGAGGAATGCGATCTATGTCACTTACCCATATGCCAGGCGGGCTGGTGCCATTATGAATGAGATGAATGCAAAGCTGGCAAACATGAAGAATGATCAAAAACGCAAGTCATATATCAAGTCGCGTGAAAAGGAACTGAAGAAAGAATTTGCCGACCCCCTCACCAATCTGTCTGTATACCAGGGCAAGGTGCTGATGAAGCTGATCAACCGGCAAACAGGAAATAACTGCTACGATATCATCAAAGAATACAAAGGCGGATTCACCGCCCGTTTCTGGCAAACCCTCGCCTTTGTTTTCGGCAGTAGCCTCAAGCAACCTTACAACGCTTCCTCCTCTGAGAAAGAAATGGAAATAATTGTGCAGGAGGTGGAGAGGATGTACATGTGAGGTGAGGGGTGAGTAGTGAATGATCAATACAAGAATGCGAATGTTCAATGCTCAATATTCAAGAGAGGAAGTACCGGTTTACAGCACTTGAAGATTGAGCATTGAGACTTTATCCATTCACCACTCACCATCACAGTCTCTCAATCTTACCGATAATCCCCGTAGTTGAGAATCCTTCTAAGATCGGATTGATCACCACGCGTCCGCCGTTTTCCATTACTTCTTTAGAACCCACAATTTGTTCTATAGTGTAATCGCCACCTTTAATCAATACATCGGGCATGATTGCTTTGATCAGTTCCAATGGTGTGTCTTCGGCGAACAAAATAACAGCATCAACTATAATAAGGGAGGCTAATAATAACATCCTCGATTGCTCATCATTTACAGGCCTGCTATCACCCTTTAATTTCCGGGTTGAGGAATCTGCGTTTACACCAACAATTAAATAATCCGCTTCCTTTGCGGCCTGAGATAGGGAGTAGATATGCCCTTTATGCAGGATATCAAAAATGCCGTTGGTAAAAGCAATTTTTTTTCCCGATAGCCGCCATTGGGCAGCCAGTTTTAGCGCTCCCGGCAAGGAAAATATTTTTTTTTCTATGATATCAGGTCTTCGCATCTTTCTTTTTATTAAGTATCGGCAATAAGATAAAGCTTAAGGTTCCGAACACTATAAAGATAATGAACTGTCCAACCCATAGCAGCCAGCCCAGGGCCTGCCCATAAGGTTCCGCCTGTATTCCATATAACTGAATGGTTTGTTGAATAAGCCAGGGATAAGCGCCTATGCCGCCCGGCGACATGATCATACCAACACTTCCCATAACTAATACTGAAAATGCGGCTGCTATCCCCAGCCCACTTGTTTCCTGCAATACCTGAAATCCCAACCAGGTACTTGAAAGGTATAATATCCATATGGCCGCAGTATAGAACAGAAATAAAGGCTTGTTCCTGACAAAACGTATGCTGGTAAGACCATGCCAGATACCAGCAAGAATTGTTTTTAACCGTTGCACAAAGTTGATATGAAGAAAACGCCGGAACAACATCCTGATCAAAAAAATGATCAAAAGTATAACTGCAGCGATGATCAGGATTTTTGTTATAGAAAACCTGCCTGATTTTGATTGGTACAAGGGTTCAAAAACATTCATGGCGAATGCACCGATCGTATCAAATTCCAGGATAAGCGTAATGGTAGTAACGATAATAAGACAAACAAGATCAAACGCTCTTTCCGCCACAATTGTTCCTACAAGCTTATCAGCCGGCACTTTTTCATATCTGGCAAGCACCGTACATTTTATGATCTCACCTAAGCGGGGAGCTCCGAGATTCACAAAATATCCAACCATTACACTAAAGAACATATTGAGGTTGCGGGGGGAATACCCCAATGGCTGAATCAGCATTTTCCAACGCAAAGCCCGGAACCAATGACTGAGCAACAGCAATAATAAAACAGGAAAAAAGATCAGAAATTTAGCATGACCCAATGCGTCCTTTAACAATTGCCATTTTTCAGCATTCAGATTACGCAAACTCAGCCATACAAAAAACCCGGCTAAGGAAATGAAGAAAATATATTGAATATAAACAAGCAGTTTTTTATTCATACGGCACTTTGAGGTTTAAAGTGTAAGGTTTAAAGTTTAAGGTTTAAAGCGTAAGGTTTTTGCTGACGCTTTTCCTATGCAACTAAAAGCTTTTGTTTAAAGAACCTTAAACCTTAAGGTTTTTTACTGACGCTTTTTCTATGCAACTAAAAAGTTTTGTTTAAAGAACCTTAAACTTTAAGGTTTTTTGCTGACGCTTTTTCTATACAACTAAAAGCTTTGTTTAAAGAACCTTAAACCTTAAGGTTTTTTTCTGACACTTTTTCTATGCAACTAAAAAGCTTTTTTAAAAAACCTTAAACCTTAAACTTTATTTCTCTCCATCGGAAACACCATCCATGGCTTGAACGTTTTTGCTTTTTCAAATTCCATTCTTGCATAAGAGATAATAATTATTATGTCGCCCACAGCGCCCTGCCTTGCGGCTGGCCCATTCATGCAACAAATACCAGATCCTCTTTTGCCTTTTATAAGATATGTTTCCAAACGTGATCCATTGTTTACATTTACGACCTGCACTTTTTCATGCTCTATCATATTGGCAGCATCCATCATGTCCTCATCTAAGGTCAGACTTCCTACATAATGCAGGTTTGCTTCTGTTATAACTGCCCTGTGAATTTTAGATTTTAGAATTTCTATTTCCATAAGAAGGCAAAACTATGTAAAAACCTTGAGGGGTGGATGCTGGATGGTGAATGAATAAATTCTCCATGTTCAATGGTCAATATTCAATACTCTAGTGATGTACAATCAATACTTCATCTCCTTGAATATTCAGCATTGAATATTGTGCATTTCATGAATTAGTTTATTGACCGCTAATCCGCATATTATCAATCAACCTGATCTCCCTGCTAAATACAGCTGCCAGGGCTACTAATTCCTGTTTTCCATCCCAGGCATCGGCCAATGATAAATTGCCGGCATCTGCTATTTCAACGTAGTCGACTGTGAAACCATTTTGTGTAAGCAATGCCTTTGCTTCGATTTTAAGTGAATGTAACTCTCCTGCTATTAAATTTTCTTTTATGTATGTCAAAGTCTTGAAGATATTTCCGGCGATTTTTCTTTCTGTATCCGTTAACCGCCTGTTTCGGCTGCTCATTGCCAGGCCATGTGCCTCTCTTACGGTCGGGCACACTACCAAATCAGTATCGGCATTCATCGTTTTTAGCAGCTGCTGAATCACCAGCGATTGCTGGTAGTCTTTTTGTCCCAGGAATAGTTTAGCAGGCCGCACCATCTTTAATAAACGACTCATTACCTGGCAAACTCCCTGGAAATGCCCCGGGCGGAATTTGCCTTCGAGTACAGTTTCAAGATATCCAAGGCGATACTGTTCCAGGTTTTCAGTGCCATCAGGATAAACAGCCCTGGCATCGGGAAGAAACAAAATGTCAGTTCCTGCGGATTCGATCTTATAAATATCTTCTTCAATACTAACAGGGTATTTTTCGTAGTCTTTCGGATCGTTGAACTGGGTGGGATTGACAAAAATGCTGCAAACTGTTAGCCCGCTTTCTTTGTTCGACTGTTCCAGTAAAGAAATATGTCCTTCATGCAGTGCCCCCATTGTAGGCACAAATCCAATTATTGGATGTTGTTTTGTGAGTGAATCCAGGTATAGGCTTAATTTCTGAGGTTGCTTGAATATGATCATTTGAGTTGTTTTGAAGCCATAGAATGACTAATCAGGCCCAATTTTCCAATAAAATACCTTACCTTCGCACACAATTTTTTAACGGTTGTGTAACCTATTTTAATCATAATGCTGACAAAGAAAAGAATTTTATTTATTGCCAACGAAATGTCACCCTACCTGGAGCTCACCGAATTTTCGGAAGTCGTGAACAGGTTGGCAATAAAAGCGAATGAAAATGGCTTTGAAATTCGTTGCATTATGCCCCGTTTTGGGAATATCAATGAACGGCGCCATCGCCTGCACGAGGTAGTGCGCCTTTCGGGTATCAATGTTTCAGTGGATAATGATGACTACCCATTGCAGATAAAAGTAGCTTCTCTCCCAAATGCCCGCTTACAGGTTTATTTTTTGGATAACGAGGATCTTTTCAAAAGGAAATACATATTTCACGATGAAAAAGAAGAATGGTTTGAAGATAATGGATTAAGGACTGTTTTCTTCTGCAAAGGAGCATTGGAAACCGTCAAAAAATTCGGATGGCCGCCGGATATCATCCATTGCAGTGGCTGGATGACCGGGCTCATACCCCTTTATCTTAAAACCATTTACAAAAAGGAACCTGTATTTGCACATAGTAAGGTCATCTATACAATTCCCGGCACGACATTCAAGGAAAAACTGGGAACTGATTTTACAAAGCTTATTAATATCAATTCAACATTAAAGGAGAAGGAGTTAGAACCTTATAAAGAGGGAAATAATGTTGGTATCATTCGTGGTGGTGCAACCTATGCCGATGCGATCACATTCGGCGCGGAAAAGATCGATAAAAAGCTGTTTGATGAATTTGGAAAAGTGCGTGGAAAAAAAGTTTTAACCTACAATTCCGAGTCTGATTTAACAGACTATTTACAATTGTATTCCGACCTTGCCAAATAGGTTTCATTCAGTTATACATTATTATAATCTAACACTTTTGTGAAGAAGAACATTTTAGCTCCTGTAATAGCTGCTTTCACTTTTTTTTTAATTTATTCCTCCTGTACAAAGATCGATACGACAGATCTTGGAAATGATCTGATCTCTGCTGTTGATAACGTACCTACTTTTCAGACATTACTGGATATTGAAACGGACAATTTGCTTTTTTCGAGCGACACAACTGAAATTCCTTACAATCTTGATCATGCGATAGGCATTATCGAAAATGATCCTGACTTTGGGAAAACGGAGGCAGCACTTTATTTTGATGTATCGCCCTCTGCCTTTAGATCATATCCTTTCGTTAAGAAAGATTCTATTGTTGCTATAGATTCTATTGTGTTGTCGCTTGCCTATAAAAGTTTGTATGGCGATTCCAACTCCGTTCAGAGAATTGAAGTTTTCGAGGTCGACCCCAATGCCGATTTTAAATATTCAAATACTTCCGACTATCGGTTAAATCATCCCGATTTCGCAGTATTGCCTGTTGCGTTGGGGGGTCGTAACGTTGATTTTAAAACCTTAAATGATTCTGTCTTTTATATCAATGCCAAGGATACTATTCGGACAGCCAATGAACTCCGTATAAATGTAAATACGTCCTTCGCAACCCGTTTCGTAAATGCCGATACCACAAATGCTTTCAGTAACGATTCAATCTTTAAAACATATCTGAAAGGGCTGGCCGTTAAAGCGAGCAATGGCGCTTCTCCTTCAAAGAACGCGCTTGCTTATTTTGATTTGACGGATGCCAAAACAAAAATTACATTTTACTGCAGGATAAAAGAAAATGGAAATATTACACCCATCGCTCCATTCTTTCGTTATTTTAATAGTAATGGCACTACTACCAGTTCAATTGGAGCCCAGGCCAGTCTTATCAAAAGAACTCCGGGAAACGGTTACCTGGCGAATTTGAATAATGGCAATCCTAAAGACGATAAACTCTATCTGCAATCTACTCCTGGGTCCTATGCCATATTAAAAATACCAGGTATTGATACCCTGACAAACCGTGTGATTCATCGTGCAGAGATTGTTGTAGAGAAGTTGCCGGCAGTTTCGGAAGTATTTGGCATACCCGAGCTGTTATTTATTGATCTTATTAAACCCGCAGGTGATACCGCATTTACAATACCTAACGATTTTGTGCGGACAGGTAACAACACCTACGATGCAAATCTGCTGGGCGGAAAGATTAAGGACAATAAGTACGTGTTTAATATTTCGCGGCATGTACAAAATATTGTTACCAACAAAAAGCCAAATTATCCTTTACGTATTTACGCGCCATTCATTACTCAACCATATATCTTAGAAGCATCGGGCGAGAAATCTCCTTTCCCGGTCACATTCCTGATCAACCCCAAAGTTGCACAGGGACGGGTCCTTGTTGCAGGAGGAAACCATCCAACTAAAAAAATGCAACTGAGAATTATTTATTCCAAAATTTAAAATTGGCGATTATCTTTGCGCCCGGTAATGAATTCCATCATATAAAAGGCGGATTCTAATCTTTTTCAAATCTCAAACTCAATCTGCGTTATGCCTTATTTGTTTACTTCCGAAAGTGTTTCTGAAGGTCATCCTGATAAAGTGGCTGATCAGATCTCCGATGCTCTTATTGATAACTTTTTAGCTTTTGATCCGCAATCGAAGGTGGCTTGCGAAACGCTTGTAACTACCGGTCAGGTAGTATTGGCCGGAGAGGTAAAGTCGAAAGCTTATCTCGATGTTCAGGAAATTGCCCGTGGAGTGATTCGCAAAATCGGTTATACAAAAAGTGAATACATGTTCGAAGCAAGCTCTTGCGGGGTACTTTCGGCCATCCACGAACAATCGGCCGATATTAACCAGGGAGTGGATAGAAAAAAGAAGGAAGAGCAGGGCGCAGGAGACCAGGGAATGATGTTCGGATATGCCACCAATGAAACAGAGGATTACATGCCGCTTGCATTGGATATTGCCCACAAATTGCTTATCGAATTGGCTGCATTAAGGAGAGAGGGGAAGCAGATCAAGTACCTTCGTCCCGATGCGAAAAGCCAGGTTACATTAGAATATGATGATAACAACAAGCCCACACGGATAGATGCCATCGTTGTTTCTACTCAGCATGATGATTTCGATACCGAATCGAAAATGCAGCAAAAAATCGGCGACGATATTAAGAAGATATTGATCCCGCGCGTTAAATCGAAGTATAAAAAGTATGCGCATCTTTTCAACGATAAAATAAAGTTTCATATTAACCCTACCGGCAAATTTGTAATTGGCGGCCCCCATGGAGATAGCGGATTAACCGGAAGGAAAATCATTGTAGATACGTATGGTGGAAAAGGTGCCCACGGCGGAGGTGCATTCAGTGGGAAAGATCCTTCTAAGGTTGACCGCTCAGCTGCCTATGCCACCCGTCATATCGCAAAAAACCTGGTGGCAGCCGGTGTGTGCGATGAAGTATTGGTGCAGGTTTCATACGCCATTGGTGTTGCACAGCCCATGGGTATTTATGTGAACACATATGGCACATCTAAACTAGGGCTTGCTGATGGCGAGATATCTAAACAGGTAGAAGCTATTTTTGATATGCGTCCTTACTTTATCGAGCAACGTTTAAAATTGCGCAATCCTATTTACAGTGAAACAGCTGCCTATGGACATATGGGAAGGAAGTGTGAGATCGTTGAGAAGAGCTTTTCTTCCCCGGACGGTAAGGTTATAAAAAGAAAAGTGGAATTGTTTACCTGGGAGAAACTGGATTACGTGGCAAAAGTTAAGAAGGCATTCGGGCTTAAATAATAGGTTTAAAGTTTAAGGTTTAAAGTTCCTTAGGAAAAAAAACTTTAAACATTAAACTTTAAACCTTAAACTTCTAAAAAAACGCAGCAATAAAAAAATTAAACATCCCGCATTTGCGGGATTTTTTATTTTCGGGCTATGAATGAACAACACAATCCCTGGCAGAGACTTTCCGAAAGAAAGGTATATGATAATCCCTGGATACAGGTCACTGAATATGATGTGATCAATCCTTCCGGAGGGAAAGGCATTTATGGTAAAGTGCATTTCAAGAATTTGGGCATTGGGATCATTCCTCTTGATAAAGACCTGAATACTTACCTTGTTGGCCAGTACCGCTTCACATTGGATCAGTATAGCTGGGAAATACCTGAAGGTGGTTGCCCGATAGGGACCGATCCATTAGAAACTGCGAAGAGGGAATTGCTGGAAGAAACGGGATTGATAGCCGGTCAATGGACACACCTTTTTGATATGCATCTTACCAACTCCGTGGCCAATGAATTTGGAAAAGTATATCTTGCCAGAGACCTGGAACAACGAACAGCTACACCCGAAGAAACAGAACAGCTAAGCGTAAAAAAGATATCTTTTGAAGAAGCGTATCAATTGGTCGAAAATGGAACGATCACTGACTCATTGTCCATGGCAGGCATTTATAAAATAAAATTGATGATGATCGATGGAAGGATTTCATAAACAAAAGCAACCAGCTTCTTCTTCAGTCATTATCGGACGACAACCGGTTATCGAGGCAATAAAATCAGGAAGAAGCATTGACAAGATACTTTTTCAGAAAAACATCAGTGGCGAATCCATTGGTGAGATCAGGAAACTGGCGAAAGAAAAGAATATCCCTATTCAACAGGTTCCGCAGGAGAAATTACACTCCATGACAAGAGCCAGTCACCAGGGTTGTATCGCAATCGTTGCATTGGTCGACTATCTGGATCTTCAACAGGTGATTGATCATGTAGTAAGCAAGGGAGAAATTCCTTTGTTTGTTATGCTGGATGGAATTACCGACGTGCGCAATATCGGCGCCATTGCCAGAAGCGCTGTCTGCTGTGGTGCGCAGGCAATTGTTATTCCCGACAAAGGAGTGGGGGCGTTGAATGAAGAAGCTATGAAATCTTCCGCCGGCGCATTGGAAAAGATCCAGGTATGCAGAGTGAACAGTTTATTAAAAGCGATCGATGACCTTCACTGGAACGGCATAAAAGTTTTTACTTCTGCAATGGATGCCGAAAAGAAAGTTTTTGAAGTTGAATTTACAGAACCCAGTTGTGTCGTTATGGGTGGTGAAGAAAAGGGAGTGCAACCCTACCTGCTAAAGGCTGCGGACGCCATTTTTTCCATTCCTATGGCAGGTACATTCGATTCATTCAACGTGTCAGTGGCAACCGGCATTATTCTTTACGAGGCGATGAAACAGCGGATGCATTATCCATAGCCCTCCACTCTTGATTCGTGTGAATAATACGTGAGTTCTTTGCAGTCGCATCCGAGTATCGAAATTAGATGTTTGTCATATACCCGAACTACGAAAAAACCCCGTAGGGATTAGATATCGGCAATCTGTATTGCAGGAAACCGATGTCTCATCCCTGGAGGGATGAAATATTTTCCATCTCCAAGCCTTTCCTTAACTTAATTACGTTGCCTGTAGGGACAGGCATATTGCTTATTTTTCACGGACCTTCTTTTGCTTTTTCTAATCAAACTATGAATTATTAACTATAATGAATCACCTGAACCGGATCCTGTATGACAACCCGAGTTTGAAATAGCTATTGTCATTGATCATCAGATCTTTTCTGAATTTATCTTTAATACCTGTTCTTATTTTTCTAAAAACCGAATGACCCGCTTCGGCATTCAATACGAAGTTCTTTGAGAAATAATAATCGAGAAAAACACCTAAGCGGCTTTCATCTATCCGCCAATATCCCGTATCCAGCCTGTATGAATTTGTTATTGCCCGAAATGAAGCGCCCGAATAAATATTTTTGTGCAGCTTATGCTCAATTGTAAGGCTGCCGGGTAAATTTCCAAAGAGATTTGTTTTCTTGCTGATCTGCCAGTCTATTCCCACCAGAGGCATCAAGAAAATTCCGAAAAATTCTTTATTGATGTACAGTCCCATTTTGTACCTGAGGTTTTCATTCGCTTTAAAATTCACCAGCAATGCTCCCCCGATTTGCCAATTGTGTTTCATTGACAGTGCATAGCCATTTTTTCTGTAAATAGCGGTGACAAGGATGCTCCAATCAGGGTTGCTAAGTGTTTTTAAAAAACTAACCGGCCATACAACACTATACTGTTTTTTCAAATCACCCCCTGATGACGCCGAAGTGAGAGACCAGACTTCGTAGCCCGGGCTGACAATGATTGCGTCTGATTTATTTCTGAATTGAAACGGAATGGTTGTGCCGATAGAATAATGTTTCAGAGAGCCCGAGTTTTTATTTTGATTAATGATCCCATACTCGGGGCTGTTAATGAACTGAGTGTTCACTATATCGATATAAGGTTGCGACAGGCAGGTTCCTGTTTTTGCAAGACCCATCACTGCAACCGCGACTATGGTATAAATGTTTTTCATTATTTGAGAATTAGCAGGTAAAGCCGGCTGCTTAAAACCCTCATTTCCCATAAACCTTATCTAAAACATTTGCTTTCATCTCATCAAATTTTTCTTTATTGCCTCCGATGATAAATTTCTTTTTTGCCAATCCGCCTATCAGGGCTCCGATGCCGGTGCCGGCGGCGGCTCCTAGTACGCCATACGTAGCTACCTTTTCTTGTATCCCAAAATGAAACCAGTACTTTTCAGGATGATCTCCTCCTATAAGTGCGACAGATACTCCAACCAGTAGTCCAGTGATTGCGCCTTTCCAGGCCCCGCGGCCGGCTCCACGGCTTCTTTTGAGGGTTATTTCCGAAATTTGCCGGTAGGTGACCTCCTTTAAATTATCATTCATTGCAGGATCATTTCTAAATCTCACCGGCCAATGACTAATCTTTACCGCAGTGTCGTTTATATCGTAGAGATAACCCTTGGTATAACGCACTGAATCGGCCATTAAAATTTTATAGGTCAATTTTCTTATTGGAAGGCGAACCTGTCCGATGGCGTGTTGTGCAGCTAAAAGCAGAATGGATAAAACGAGTGAGTAATATTTCATATGTGTTGGTTTGTTAAGCTAGTGTAATTGCAATGTACTGGCGCCTTGAAGCAGATGCTAATTGTTATTTGCGGGCTTGAGATTGAAATTGATAGTAATCCCGGATAAACATTTTCAATTCTGTATGGTCATTGATTTTTGCATAATTTCAACCTACATTGAGTATGATTTTGCATGTTTCGCAAATCTTTCGTAATCGGTTCGTAATAACCACTAAAACTAACTGTACATGGAACCTACCGGTATCCAGGTGTCGTTCTTTCAACACCTTAAATCGCAGTTACCCCCGCATCTTTCTTTGGTGGATGAGATCGCAGAGCTACTAAGCATCAGCAATGACAGCGCTTACCGTCGTATCCGTGCTGAAAAGCCTATTTCGTTTGAAGAGTTACAAAAAATCTGTGTCCATTACCATGTATCGCTCGATCAATTTTTGCACCTTCAAAATGACTCCTTTATTTTTTCCGGCAAACTGGCTGCCGGTTCAGACTCTTTTTATGAAGAGTGGATCAACAAACTGTTGCAGGACCTTGCATTCATGAATACCTTTGAACATAGACATCTTTATTACCTCACCAAGGATATTCCATTCATAATTTTTTTCCAGTTCCATGAACTGGCATCGTTCAAGTCTTTCTTCTGGATGAAATCCATATTGAACTATGAAGCGCTTAAAGGAAGAAAATTTTCTCTGAAAAATGACTTTAAAGGATTTGAGGACAGGTACAAAAAAATCACAAGCCTTTATAACCAGATACCTGCCACCGAGATCTGGAATACGGAAAGTATTAATACTACGATACGCCAGATTGAATTCTACCGCGAGTCAAACCTCTTTGAATCCAAGACGGATGCAATATTGTTATATGAAAAGCTCGAAGAGTTGATCACGCATATTGAAGCACAGGCAGAAACAGGAAAGAAATTTACCGTTGGTGAAACGGTAAGGTCTAATGCTGCTGCTTTTAATATGTTTAATAACGAGGTAGTGTTGGGGGATAACACCTGCCTGGCCGATCTCGGGAAGATCAAACTCACTTATCTGAATCATAGTGTTATTAATTTTATAACCACGCGTGACGAACGGTTCAATAATTATATCTACGAGTCTATCATAAATCTGATCCATAAATCCACTCAGATCAGTGTAGTGGGCGAAAAAGACAGAAGCCGGTTTTTTAACAAACTACGTGAAGAAATACATGGCAGAAAAAATGGACTTTTGCAGTAATTCAACCAAAATATAAGAGTGGATCCTTCAGCCGGCAATCATTCCATGATCAAACTGATAGAATGCCCCCGCGATGCAATGCAGGGATGGAAGACTTTTATACCTACACCGGAAAAGATAAGATATATAAACAGTTTACTGGATATAGGATTTGATACGATCGATTGCGGGAGCTTTGTTTCTGCCAAAGCAATTCCCCAGATGGCCGACACCAGTGAGGTTATATCAAAAATTCGAATACAACACACGAGATCAAAATTATTGGTGATCGTTGCAAATACAAGAGGAGCGGAAGAGGCATGCCTGTTTGAGCAGATCCATTATCTTGGTTTTCCTTTTTCTGTTTCAGAAACATTTCAGCGAAGGAATACCAATAGCTCCATCGAAGAATCGTTTCAGAGAGTGGCAGAAATTCAACGTGTCTGCATAAAACATAACAAGCAACTGGTTATTTATATCTCGATGGGTTTCGGAAATCCTTATGGCGATCCTTATACGGAGCAGATTGTTTTTGAATGGGTGAATAGGATTTCTTCGATAGGTATCCAGATCATTTCTCTGGCCGATACAGTAGGGCTTGCCTCGGCGGAACAGGTTTTTAGGATCACCGATTACCTGATAAAAAAAATGCCCGGGCAGGAAATCGGTGTTCATCTTCATTCGGCCCCGGAAAACTGGAAGCTAAAAGCCGACGCCGCATTCAATGCCGGATGCAAACGGTTTGATGGAGCACTCAAAGGAATCGGTGGCTGTCCGATGGCTGATGATGAATTGGTCGGGAATATGAACACCGAATTATTGATCCCTTATTTTGAAAAAACCGGGTTACTGAAAAATCTGGATAAGGAAGCATTGCAGAGAAGCCTGCAGATTGCTTCAGAAATATTTATATAATCAATATGATTTTCCGCATATGAATTTCATGCTCGATCTTGCTGTTGTTTCTCCGGAACCACGCATTGAATACCGGGATAAACTTTTACTGACGGGCTCCTGCTTCACCGAGCATATTGGCAATAGCCTTGCAAACCTTAAATTTAACACATTGCAAAACCCGAACGGCATTCTGTTTGATCCGCGGAGTGTTGCTTACAGCCTTATATCATACATCCAAAACAGGCCATACAATACAGAAGATTTGTTTTACCTGAATGAGCTCTGGCATAGCTGGCAACACCATAGTATTTTCTCCAATATTGATAAAAACGAATGCGTACAAAAAATAAATAACTCACAGCAAAAAGCACATGAGTTTCTCAAGCAGGCTGATTGGCTGATCGTTACCTTAGGATCGTCTTTTTCATACCATGTAAACGAAACGACTCTTTCTTATAAAGGAGGAGTTGCCAATTGCCATCGCGCCCCCGCCCAATGGTTCAATAAACAAATGATGACGATCGAAGAGATCAATGTCATTATGGATAATTGCATTCACCAATTGTTCCAGTTCAATTCTTCCTTAAAAATTATTTTTACCGTAAGCCCGGTACGACATATCCGGGATGGCCTTACAGAGAACAATCGGAGCAAAGGCCGGTTGATTGAAGTGGTGCATCATCTTGTAAATAAATTTGACAGGATCCATTACTTTCCTGCTTATGAACTGGTGATTGACGTGTTACGCGATCATCGGTTTTATGATATTGACCTGGTACACCCCAATTACCAGGCTACACAGTTTGTATTGGATAAATTCATGCAATATTTTGTGAGCGACGAATCGCAAAAACTTGCCGAAGAAGTACAAAAAATCATGACTGCCAGAAAACACAAGCCATTTCAGCCGGAAACGGAGGCGCATAAAAAATTCCTGCGGTCCAATTATGATAAAACGCTCGCCATTCAAAAAAAATACCCTTATCTGTCACTGAAAGAGGAACTCGAATATTTTTCGGTAGGTTAATATTCCGATCTTATCCGAATCATCGATATTCTTGTTTGCGTTGTGTTCTTCGCGTCTTCTCTTCGTGTCCTTGGTGAACCCCTTGACTGTACAATCAGGAAGGTTCACCACGCACACAAAGAATTAGTAAGGAAGTTCACCGGTTTGCAGGTTGTTACAACCAAAATGCAGGATAAACCTACTAAGAGGTGAAAGAATTGTAGTGATACTCAGTCTGTAAAAATTCTTCCGTCTTTTCCAACAAAATAAGTTGGTTCAAAGCCCTGTTGAGGTTTTGTTCGGGGTAGTCGGTTTTGTAATAAATATCATTATTTAAAAAATCAGTTACAAACCGCAAAGATTGCATATACGTTAACAGCAATCCTGCATGGTGAATATAGGTTTTCTCTTCACTGGTAAATGAGCTTTGCATGAGATCCATATACCCATTTACAATGGAATTGTAATATCTTTTCCGGACGTCGATGTCTTCCCACCGGGTACTGTTTTCATCAACCGTACAGGCCATTGTCCGGATCATATCGCCGACATCTGAAAAATAATAGCCCGGCATCGTCGTATCTAGATCTACCACGCAAATGGCCTGTTTGGTTGTTTTGTCGAACAATATATTACTGATCTTGCAGTCATGATGCATTACCCTCGTTTTATAATCCCCGCTTGTTTTGATGCTTTCATAAAAATCAACCAGAAATCGTCTTTGCCTCAATTCTGCGATGACATGGGTTGATTTTAAAAGACGTTGAATACTTGCTTTTTTTATTGCTGTTTCAAATTGTTGGAATCTGAAACTAAGGTTATGGAAGTCAGGAATAGTTTTCTCCAATTGCTCTGCGTTTAGCCCGGCTAATGATAGCGTGAATCCGGCAAAGCTACCCGCCACGAGCCGGGCTTCTTTCTCATCGCTAAGTGAGGAAGGGGTGTAAGTGTTATTGAGGAACATTGTTCCACGCCAGAAATTTCCTTCCTCGTCTATCCAGAATAATTTTCCTGTATTTGTTAAAACCATTTCCGGAACCTGTAATGAATGGGTCTGATATTTCAGATACTGCGAAATGATCCTGTAATTATTGATAATGTTTTCAGGCTGAGGAAAATTGGTCTGATTGATGCATTGCAAAACGATCGGTACATCATTTCCCGGAAAGTTTATTTTATAGGTTCGGTGAATTAATCCTTCCCCAAGGGGCTCAATCAATGCTTCGCCGACGCCAAATTGTGCCGCCGCTTTTTGTATGGTTAGTTGTTTCATTAGCAGGTGCTTGAAGTGTGAATATAGGTGATAGGCCAATATTCCTCAGTTCCTTGTGAGGTCAAATAAGAATTTTTTGAGCCATTTCTCTTTGTGTCCTGATACCTTCGTGGTTACATTGCCACCAAGGCACCAGGACACAAAGAGATTATTTTGCAACTCGCAATTTTAAATCGTAGATGTTTTTTACATTTATTTTTTTAAATCCGCCGCTAGAAATCATCCGTAAGGGCAAAGGTTGTCTTTTTGTACATCCAGCCTCCACCGGTAAAATCGGGAAAATCTACCGTTTGGTTTCCCAACTCAATGCTTGTTTCACTGAGTGGAGTGATGGCGCTCCATGCGGCTGCGTCGTAAACATCCATCGGCGTGCTTATTTTTCGTTTCACCGATTCAAAGAAAGCATGCAACACAAAAAAATCCATCCCTCCGTGACCGGCTCCTTCTGTTTCTTTGCTCCACCGCTGCCATAATGGATGATCATATTTTTCAAGATATGGTTTTGCCTCTTCCCACTGATCATGTTTTGCGCTGGTGCCTTCAATATAGATCGAACGGTTCACATCCATCCATAGACCTTTGGTGCCCTGCACGCGGAAGCCTAAGGAGTAAGGGCGTGGCAAATTAGTATCATGTTGCAATAAAATGGTCTCCCCATTGGCACAGCGTATCTGTGTAGTCACGATATCACCCAATTTAAATTCAACTTTCGCATTCGGATGTGTTGCTCCTCCTTTTTCAACAATGATGTTATGCAGTCCGCGCGACTTTGTAGAGAATGAATTCAGCGATAAAAACCGGTTGCCACGGTTGATAGTGAGCATTTCGGCCACAGGACCGATGCCGTGCGTGGGGTATAGATCTGCATTGCGATGCACCGAATGATTGGTACGCCACCTGGCTTCGGAAAAAGCTTTTTCACCGAATTCGACCCCGCCGCCATATGCATCTTTACCATTGTTTAATTTTACATTTCTCAAATCATGCTGGTAGCCTGCCTGCATATGGATCAGTTCTCCAAACATTCCCAGGCGAACCATATTTAAAATGGCCATTACATCACGACGGTAACAGACATTTTCCAGCATCATGAGGTTTCCCTTATTTCGTTCGCAGGCTTTTACAACGCTCCAATGGTCTTCCAGTGTAATGCCAAGGCAAACCTCGGTGCCTACATATTTTCCCGCGTCCAGGCTTTCTATGCACATAGAAGCATGCCATTCCCAGGGAGTGGCGATGATGACAGCTTCGATCTCCTTTTGCTCTAACAGTTTTCGCCACGCATAGGGGTCGCCTTTGTAAATTTTCGGTGCGGGCTTGTTAAATTTTTTAATGATGTCTGCAGACATCTGCAACATGCGGTCGTCGATGTCACAGATCGCAACAACCTCAACATCTTTTCGCCGCAGAGCAAGTTCAAGATGATTCTGTCCACGCAGCCCAACACCTATAATTCCAACTTTTATTTTTGTTTCTGCGAACAGGCTGCCTGCAGGCAGTATGGCAAAGCCTGCTGAGGCCAGGGCCGTATTTTTTACAAATGTTCTTCTTTGCATGATAGAAATTTGATGGGATGAAAGATAGAATATTTTTGCAAAAAATTTCCTTAAACGCTTTCCTATATGCAGACAAAGAAAACTGGCAACAAAACGCATGAAACACAGGCCGATGCGATCCTGCAGTTTTACAGGCGGCTAAAACCGGCTTTTGAGCTGCAAGAAGGTATTGAGATCATGAATCCCTTTCTGAATAATGACTCGTGGCGGATCGCTGAATTATTTTATAGAAAGTTTTACAATGATGCGGGTCATCGCATATTTATTTTTGGAATCAATCCCGGCAGGTTCGGTGGCGGAATAACAGGAATTCCATTCACAGATCCAATACGGCTGGAAAGCGAATGCGATATTCAAAACAATTTTAAAAGGCAGGCGGAACTATCTTCGGTTTTTATCTATGAAGTGATTAAAGCTTATGGCGGCGCAGGAAAATTTTATCGCGATTTTTTTATTACAGCACTATCACCGTTGGGATTCACGAGAAATGGTGTCAATCTTAATTATTATGATGATAAGCATTTACTAAAAACCAGTGAGTCTTTTATTGTTAACTGTATACGCGACCAGCAACAAAACATTCAATCTTACGATGTATGCTTTTGCCTGGGGGAAGGAACGAATTATAAAATATTTAGAAAACTTAATGAAAAGCACGGTTTCTACAAAGAGATCATCCCCTTACCGCATCCCAGGTGGGTGATGCAATACCGGAGAAAAAAAATTGATCATTTCACGGAGCATTATCTCGAGAAGCTGAGATCCGTTGATACATGATCCATTGGTTTTTTCTGTTTGCCGGTCAGTCGCAGAAAGTTTCCGGCAAGCATTGATTTCAGATCTTCTTTGCCGGGCCGGAGTTCGAAGATCTTTTGTAACTCTAAGCCAGGATGCATCCATGGTCCATCGCTGCCGAATAAAATTTTTGATGCCCCTGCCCGTTTATAAGCCATTTCAAGTAAGTCGAATCGTTTAACACCGGATGAGTCTGTGTACACGTTGGGATGGCGGACCAATTGGTCGATGAATACCAGTTGTGCATGCCAGTCGTCTGCAAAGCTGCCGAGATGCGGGATAATAAAGTCTACATCCCGGTATTCTGATGCAAACAACTCTACACTAGTCGATTCGCCCAATACGTCATATAGTATAGGCAGACAGAATTTCCTGGCCGCCTCACAAACTTCCCTTGTTATCCTTGCATCCCGGCGGTGAAGTTTGATCCCACAAAAATGATACTGCCGCACCGCTTTTTCAATCATTGTTTCAATGCGGCCGGCGTCTCTCGCTGCATGTATAAATGCAAAGCCATAAAACTGGTGAGGATGCTTATTCACCATTCTTGCAACCTCCAGGTTAGCCTTGCTGTAATCTGAATGCATCGCTGCAAATAATACTGTTTTATGAATACCGGCTTTTTTTGAACGATCCATAAACCCCGGAAGAGGCGCGTTTGTATCCCAGGGGCCTGTAAAGCCATCTCCTTTACCGTAGTGGCAATGACAATCTATGACGAGCATTGGATATTTTTGAGTAAATGCTGCAGATGCACCAGTGTGAAATATGGTGCTTAGTTATTTGATATCTCCGGTGCCTGAAACTGCCGCTACTATTTTGGCAAATATTGCCCCAACTTCCATCACGTTTAAAGCTTTGCGTCTCCATTCCACCAAAAGTCTCAATGCCGCTAACTTAGGTGTAAACCTGTTTGCGGTGCTGTAATGGATTTTGCCATTGCTCACCGGGAAGAGTAATCCATTTTTATCCCTCAAGTAACCATCGGGTTTTATATTGATCCTGACTGTTCTGTAGCCTTGAACTTTGGGCGGATTATAAACAATTGGAACTTCATTTACATTGAATTTTCTTTCTTTTCCATTGGCGAAGTAAATTCTGAAATAATAATTCTTATCGTTTGAATCTGGCGTCATTACCTGGTACCGGACAAAATAATCGATGTAGTTTTCCCTGAATTCCTTACCGTCAATGTCTATTTTCTGTGGCGTGCCCTGTACCGTCACATTCCACACATTCACCATAGCATTGGCATTTTTCATTTTGATCTTTGGGGGAACCGATGGGGGAGTTTCCTGGTCTACTTCGTTATCAAATTCTCCCTGAAATATTTCACTTAATAAAGTATTCATGTGATAAGTTTTAATTGTCAAAATATATTGTTGCGAGGCTACATCCGGTTGGCTGCAATGAACTTTCTTACATCATCATTTATATAAACTGCGCGGTTTCCCTTGCCGGTTATCTTGTTATTCTGACGTGTTATGCCGGAGATATGAATCCCAACCATCACCCTGCCACCCATACTCGGGTGGCGTCGTACCCAAACCGGGCTGCCGCTATGGCCCGCGAAAGTGTCGTTGAGGTATTCCAGTATCTTCCTGTTCTCCGAAAATTTTGCGGACCTGTTGTAAGCAAGCCATTGGTGATTACCAAAACGGTCTTTTCTGTCTTCATCCCCGGGATATCCACAAATATTCACTGTTATCTGTCCGGCAGGCAATGGCAGAAATTTATTGGAATGTATGGTGGTTCGGACCTTGTCTTTTGACCAATTGCTCATTCCCCAAAATCCGAATTTATTACCGGCTGCTTCTTTTAAATGAATGATAGCGTAATCATCAGGACCGCCGATATCGGAGGACCTGAAGCTTGCCTTTGACATGATGATCGAAGAAACCTGGTATATGCCGGCGCCCGCTTTTGGAAACGTATCTCCGTTCATAGCAGGAACGACCGTGAGTTTAGTGGTATCAGTTTTTTTATTGCTGCCTTTATCCCACACCACATGACCGGCTGTAAGAACTGTTTTGGGCCCGATCAAAGTACCCGTTCCGGACGCCTCATTATTAAACCGAATGCTGCATATGTATTTAAAGGGAGCTTTAAGTGTGTCCTTGATTTTAAGACGGGTGTCCTGCCTGATCACTTCGAATTCATATTCCTGCTGAAAATTATTGTGACCAGATGACAATGTCGTTTCATGAAAGACATTCTCCAGTAAGGAATTCTTTTGCATTTTTTCTTTTTTTCTTTTAAAATATAGGAGCAGGCAGCTTGCCGGCATCAGGATCTACGCACGACGTATCGTTGAGAGCCCTGGAATTTTCTTTTGAATAAGTATCGAAGGCTGCAGATACCGCTTTTCTTTTGACCTGGAGTCAACTACTTCTTCCGACAGATCGACACCGGTAACTACGCGGTAAGAATGGATATACCTTTGTATTTTGTCTCTGAATGCCCGGGCCCAGTTGGCTGCGCTGTCGCTGGTCATGTTTATATCATTCCAGTTGCCGAGCCTGATGGACAGAAGAATTTGTTCCCCGCAAACAGCGAGTTCATAATAGTTCACAACGCTTGTATCACCCCAACCTTGTATTGATCGCATCGTTTCCACACGGTCCATCCACGGTTCATTATAAGCAATCATCGGCTTGCCTCCTAAGAATTCTCTCATTTCCGGCCTTGACAGAATGTATTGTTGTACCATCATTTCGTGCCTGGCAGTCCAGGTCAGATTCCCATAGGCATTGTGATTGCCGTATGCGAGCTGGAGATGTGTTTCCCTGAGATTATTCAACACCGGGAATGCATCCGGAATACGGGTGGTATCATCGGCTTCCCTGAAGAATAATACTGCGCTGGTAAGCAGGTCGTGAAATACCTCGAGAAATTTAACCCGGCTTTCCACCGGAGTAAAATGCGGAATGGCTTTGCCTATAAGATTTAACCCGTATTCATGATCATATTCATACACCCTGCGTTTAAGCGATAGACGATGCTGCTCGTCTTGTATGTAACCCCAAAGGATATGACTTAATGGGCGCAAAGGATCTATATCTAATCGCTCCAGTGGCTTAATATACGGAAGGTGGTAGAGGTTTTGAAATCGAAGACTTACGGCATTCAATGTTTGCACCAGCATTGCCTGTTCCATCCAATAACTCCATATAAGTTCAACTAAAAAGGGATTTTTCAGACGGTGAGTTTCCCTTATCGCGCAATCACCGGTATCCACCGTATCTTCAAATGCCTGGGTTACGAGGTCGAAGTAGGGGAGCTTACCATTTATCAGGTACCCCTGAAGCTGGCCATCCGGAATTCCAAAGTATTTCAACATATAAAATTCTGTGGCAAATTTTATAATGTTGTATTCTTCGCTCTGAATAAAGGGCGACCGCGTTTTCGCAGCTTCACGATCAAATGAAGTCAATAATTTTCCTGTTGTATTGGTGAATTCGGGACCGCACAAAACCGTATCAATAAAAGTCTTGTAGGTATTAAATTTCAGTGATGTTTTTGTAATGGCATTCCAGAAAACAATATCAGGTGTAGAATCGAAGGGAGCTCGCCCGAGTGTAACCGACAGGTTAATATCTTCTACGAAGCCGGAAACGATAGCCATTGGGACTGAGGAGGAACTGATTTCCGTTTTTAGTACGATCAGGTTATCTTTTAATTTGAATTCATTCAGCGGCAGACTTCCCTGGTAAATGGCCTGGGCATTTGTAGAGGATATGATCTTTACCAGCTCTAATTTAATATCAAAACTCAGATCACTTATTTCATTCACTACCGCGAAAATCTTGCCATCAACGAAAAAACTCTGATCGGTTACAAACACGGCGAGATCAAGTGTATTATTCTGTTCAGATGAGTTGAATTCGATTCGACTATTAAGCGATGTAAGCCTTCCGTCTGTAAAACTCGTGTTTTTGTGTATGAATGTACGTGCCATAAAAAGGTATGTTTTTAAATATTAATAAAAGGATGCAGTTCAGTGGCTATTTTTGCGCTTTCTTTGAAAGTCCTGTTTTCTGATACCATAAATGCCCATTGAGCCAGCATTTTTTCCAGCAGCCGGCACTCTGTTTCTTCGCTTATTTTTTTATCAGCCTTCGCCTGCGCGATAACCGCAAAAACAAGGCTTGGAGATGACAGCCGCATTTCATCATTGTTATTTTTCCAATGAGAAAAAAAATGTTGAAGTTGTGGAGGCTGCCTCTGTCTTAAAGGAAAAATCTCTTTCAGTTCCAGATCATTTAATTCTTTATTCCGGTGATGGGCCAGGAGCCGTATAAAAGCAGGTATTGTTTGTTCCAGCACCCGAAGAATTTTTTTCTGCTCTTCACTGAGTTGCTCTGTCGGGTAAAGCCGGTGCCATAACTGAAACAATTGATCCCATTGCGGATGAGGATAAAAATATTTTCCAAATGCAATGCTCAGTCTCACCCTGATCCAGGGAAATGGATGCGGGTCATCTGTTTTGATTCTAAACATGAAATATTCCGGCAAACTCACTACTCCCATCAAACCCAAGGTAGCTCCGATACCCAGGTGTCCCATGGCCCATACATCGGCGATGATTTCTGAGATCCAGAGATTGTATAAACTCCAGGCAGTATTGTTTAAAGGATCCGATCGTTCTTTTTTCACGATTGCATTTCGTAAAGAGGCTACAAGATTTAATAAAGCAGCACCCTGGTGACCGGCTTCATGAATAACAGATGCGGCGATTCCACTGCCAACCATGCGTTCACGTGGTACCTGGATAATACTTACCGGGTTGAAATCGCCCCCCGGAAGCCTGGTTCTTGCTTTCCGGATCGCTGCTCCATGACCACGTTCTAAAAAACACATTACCGGAGGCATCTCGTACAACTTTTTTGTTAGTTGCAATACATCATTCGCCAATACATCCAAACCAGCGATCCATACTCCTGTATTTTGTTCGCTCCGCTGCGATAACACATCGGCGAAAATGTCAAACTGGTCAAGAATATTATTAAAGCGCAATTTCAACAGACAAAATTTTGCCTGGGTTTTTGCTGCTGGAATTTCTCCCTCTTCATTCAAAGAACTTATAAATGAGTAAATCCGTTCTTTCAATTCTTTTATTCCATTGCTCATGTGATTGGTGATACCGCGCATCGCTGCGTCACTGATTCCCGCTGCCCATACCATCGGCATACTGAGTGTAAATGGTTTAACTTGTTGCAGCCGGCTTAACAATGAAACTGCTTCGTTTCGCAGGAATGATATGGCTATTGTATCACGCATTGTTACAGGCCGTATAAAACAACAGATCCATCACGCCGTCTTACCCAGGTTCCACGTGTTCTTCCTCTGCCACGTAAATGTTTTCTGTAATGGTCTGCAAAGCGGGGCGACAAAAACCCGGGAGCATGTCTTTTGGCTGCTTTTGTCATTGCTGACCTGGCCGCTGTTCCAGGTGAGTGCCTATTGTTGCGGTCGGCTGCAGCCCTGTTAATCGCATCTTTGGCAAACCTTATGTATCCTTTTGCTATTTCAAATTCCCTGTCTTCGGGGCTTAAGCCTTCCAGTTCAAGTCCCAGCGCTTTTCCAACCATTTGTGAAGCTCCGCCGGCAACCTTAGCGCCCAATGGGCCGCCGATGGCTCCGCCCAGTGCAGTACTTGCTATGGGAAGGGTTTTTTTAGCCAACCCTTTCAAATAGTTCCTTAATAAATTGCCGGTGGGGGACTGAATAAATTTCCCCGCTGCTCTTTTTACTTTCTTAAAAAGCTTACCCAGGAACTCTTCCATTTCATCCTCGTTGTTTACTGATAGTAACTGCGTGGCCAGTTCCGTTTCGATCACCTCGTTGTCTGATTCAAGCTCATAATCCGATTCCATTTCCATATCTGATTCAAACTCATTATCAGATTCAAATTCATCAGAATTTTCACCCTGAGTATCTTCAAATTCAGATTCGAATTCAAACTCACCCTCTTCAAATTCGCCTCCCTGGTCAGTTTCATAATCGCTTTCAAACTCATTACTGAAGTCCTGTTCAAATTCATCCAGGAATTCCATTTCATCAACTGTACGATCGATGTTATGCATGATTGTTATTTTAAATATTAAGAATGGGTTTTGATTGCCGGCATATATGGAATCGAAACACTGTGCCAGACTTATTTTAAACGGGAGCAGGAATGATTTGGCGAAATTTCGTTCGCTTTAAAACTGTTTTGATATGGACGGGCGAAAATAAATTCGCGATCGCTAGTTATTTTTATGCAGCACGGTACTAACCTAAAAAGGGTATTTTTTTTATCCTGGTCCTGGTGTATCTTTAAAAAGACCGACCCATCAAGTATTTGAAGCCATTTTTGCCACGACTTCCACGAATTAGTACAAATTAATTCGTGCTTATTCGTGGAAGTCGTGGCAAAATTGGTTTTGATCCACACCTGTTTAAACAAGTAGACCTCGGGCTCTTTGGATTAGTATTTCTGACAATCCAAAAAGAGTTATATGGAAATCTGGGTAAAAGATTTTTCTCCGGGCAACTCCCCCGGCAAATCGATTTTATTAAACTTCCTTGAAAAAAGAAAACTTCAACATGTAAGCTGGTCATCATCTGTAACAGCCTTCATCGGACTTATTCTTTCTAATATTGACGGTAGCGACGAGGAGTGCATTCATTTTTTAGAAACTCATGCAAAGCAAAAGGCGCACCGGGTAATGGTTATTAATTTTCATAATAGTGCGCTTTCTTCAGCCCATCAGTTCAACTTATATGAAGCAGGAGCAGAATATGTATTTCAGTTCTCTCAAATATCCGATCGTCTCGAATGCATTGCAGATAAACTGGAACGGTGGAGGAATATCGCCAGCATGCTCACTTCTATTCAATCAAAGAGCAACATAGTAGGCAACAGCCCGGTTTTTAAGCGCGTATTACAGGAGATCATTGAAGTATCACTGTATTCAAAAGTACCGGTGTTGATCAGTGGAGAAAGAGGAACAGGAAAAGAACTGATTGCGAAACTGGTACATGAATATGATGGCAGAACCCAGAAAGGAAATCTGGTGGTTGTTGATTGTACAACGCTGAAAAAAGAATTGTCGGGCAGTGAATTGTTCGGTCATGAAAAGGGTTCGTATACCGGTGCTGATTATGCTCGGGAGGGCGCTTTTGCATTGGCCAATAACGGAACTTTATTTTTAGATGAGATTGGAGAATTGCCTCTGCATCTTCAGGCTGAGCTGTTACGGATCATACAGGAAGGAACCTATAAAAAAACAGGAAGTAATATCTGGAAGCACACTTCATTCCGGTTGATAGCTGCCACCAACAGAAATCTGGATGATGAATTAATAAGTGAAAATTTCAGAAAAGATCTGTACGATCGCATTTCAGTATATAAATGCACTGTTCCCTCGCTTTACGAGCGCAGGGAAGATATCCCCCAGCTTATTCATTTCTTTCTTAAACAACATTATCCCGCGGTACCATGTGTCGATAAAACAGTGATTGATTTTCTTTATGAAAGAAGTTATCCCGGGAATATCCGCGAATTGAAAAACCTGGTATCACGTATTTGCCTGCGTTATATCGGTCATGGACCAGTGACCCTGGGAGATCTGATGTGGTACGATAAGCCGGTGCCTCCAGCGATAAAACAACGATGGTTTGAAAGGTCAGAATTTATATCCAGCATAAAACAGGCCATAGAGGATGGCTATGAGATGAAGAAGATTGAAGATGTTGTAAAGGATATCGCCATACAAACCGCTTTGAGTTTACACGGAAAGAATAAACTTGTTTCTGAAGCGCTCGGCGTAAGCGACAGATGGGTGCAACAGCGAAGGGCAAAGGAAAAACTAAGTGAAATGTAAGGTTTAAGGTTTAAAGTTTAAAGTTGAGCCTACGTCAGGTTTGTAACCTATCACAGAAAATAACCTCGCCATAGAACTTCTTATTTATTAGTATTCTCTTAAATTTTAAATTTTAAACCTTAACCTTAAACCTTAATCTTAACCTTAAACTTTAAACCTTAAACCTTAAACTCTCAATGAATCCTATCACCTCTCAATTCGAGTTTTCCAATAATTTCTGCTTCATATTGCAGCCATTCCGTCCATCTGGACCGAACAATTTGTTTTGAAACATAGGTTTCTGCCAATTCAATAAATAAGGTATAATGACCGGCTTCGCTCTCCATGAAACGGCGATAAAAATTTTGCAGGTATTCATCATTCAATCCCTCACTCAGTCGCTTAAAGCGTTCACAGCTCCGGGCTTCAATCAATGCCATGGTGAGCAGCTGGTCAAGGAATCTATCCTCTATATTTCCACCCTTTCTTTGAAAATCGATCAATTTGTTCACATATTCATCCTTCCTTTGTTTGCCCAGCCTCAGACCACGTTTTTGCAGCTCATATAATACCAAACGAAAATGACCCCATTCTTCAGTCACGATCGGTGCCAACTCATTCACTAGTTTTTCCCTGTCAGAATATCTTTGTATCAGTGAAATGCAGCTTGTAGCGGCTTTCTGTTCGCAGTACGCATGATCTGTAAGAATCTCCTCCAAAGAAATACCCGCCAGGTCTGCCCACCTGGGATCAGTGGGTAAATGCAGACCCAGTATGCTTTTAGTATTAGTATACTCCATGTTTTGTGATTCTTGTGAATTGAGAGATATTTGGCGAAGGTATGAAGGAAGAGTTTCTACATAAAAAGTTGCAGGAACGAAAAGAGCAAAATGCGCTCAGGCAGCTAAAGTTGCCCGATGGCAAAATTGATTTTTGCTCAAATGACTACCTGGGCATTGTTACAAACAGGCTTCTTGAACAACATCAGAATGCGGCATCTCTGCAAACCTGCCGTCATGGCTCAACCGGGTCAAGATTATTGGCAGGTAACTATCTATTGGTTGAACAAACAGAAAAACTGATCGCAGAATTTCATGATGCGGAAGCAGCGCTGATCTTTAATGCAGGATATGATGCCAATACAGGGCTTTTGAGTTCAGTCCCTCAAAAAGGGGATACGATTTTATATGATTATCTGAGTCATGCTTCCATAAGAGACGGCATCCGGTTAAGCTTCGCACAAGCATTTTCTTTCGAACACAACGACCTGGATGGGCTCGCAAAGAAAATCAAACAGGCAACGGGCAACATTTTTGTAGTAACGGAATCTGTTTTTTCCATGGATGGGGATACTGCCCCTTTACAACAGATAGCTGACTTATGTACAAGTTATGGTGCTCAGTTAATCGTAGATGAAGCGCACGCAACCGGGCTGCTAGGTAGCAGCGGTGAGGGATTGGTGCAGCATTTGGGTTTACAGGGAGAATGTTTTGCCCGCATTCACACGTTCGGTAAGGCCCTGGGCTGTCACGGAGCCGTGGTGTTGGGCAGCGATGCGCTCCGGCAGTACCTGATCAATTTCTGTAGGCCGTTCATTTACAGTACGGCATTGCCCGAAACCAGCGTAATGGCAATCCGGGTATCGTATGAATTATTTCCTACGTTGCAAAAACAACGGGATCATCTTCAAAGCCTTGCGGCTCAGTTTCAATTATTCCCGATTCCTTTTCAAAAATTAGAGAGTGAAACAGCAATACAGGGCGTCATTATACCAGGAAATGAAGCGGTAAAAAAAATGGCAGACCGAATGCAGAAAAACGGTTTCGATGTACGCCCAATATTGTATCCAACGGTACCGAAAGGAAGCGAAAGGCTGCGGATCGTGCTGCATTCGTTCAATACTGAAAACCAGGTGCAGCAGCTTGTAGAAACACTCTCGGGAGATTGACAACGTGTTACTTCAAAAAATAACGTTGAATCTCTCCGTACGCCTCTGTACTCTTCCTCCTTTTCCTCTGTGGTTAATTTGGTGCTGTACAAAAAGAGTTTAATGGTGCGAGAGTTTTTTTACAACAGAGGTAACGGCACAGAGGTTCACAGAGGGTATATTCGTTTCCATTTCCTTTTATATAGAAATCAGCATAACAATGGCCAATCCCAGGAAGATAAATCCCAGGATCAGGTTCTTCTTAATTTCTGTTACAATCATAGACCGTTTCATATAAAAAATAATTGAGATCAAATAAAACAGGTGCAAGTTCAATCAATCTGATTTTTTCAGCAATACCCTAATGTGGTAGTACCTGTTTGTGTGACCGCGTGGCGCTGAATTCTATTGAACTTTGCCTATAATTAAAGACAACATTCTTCCTGATTATTTAATTGAGGCTATCTATGAGGGTAAAAAAAAATCATTTACTTTTAATAGATTTCTAACTGCAACCGAATTTTCCACGTATGCGAATAGTTCCTTTTCTTCTTTCCGTGACCGTTACTACTGTCTTAATTATTGTTCTTAGTATTCCCTTAGCGAATATTCCTCCATTGGGTAAATTTCTTAGTCCCCAACATGGATTCTGGGTTAATGCTGATCCTGTCAATAAAGATTTTAATGAAGATTTGAATTTTGCGCAGCTTAAAAATAAGGTGGAAGTGTATTTAGATGACCGCCTGGTACCGCATGTTTTTGCTCAAAACGACCAGGATGCCTATTTTGTTCAGGGATATCTTCATGCAAAATTCCGATTGTGGCAAATGGAGTTTCAAACACAGGCCGCTGCCGGCCGTTTAAGTGAGATACTTGGCAATGGTTCCAACGATGCCATTCTGAATAACGATAGGTTGATGCGAAGACTGGGTATGGTTTCGAGTGCGGAAAAAGCAGTTTCGGAAATAGAAAAAAACCCGGTCACCAAAGCAATGGCCGATGCTTATACCGCTGGCGTCAATGCTTATATTGGCCAATTGGCAATCTCCAATCTTCCCATAGAATATAAACTTCTCAACTACCAACCTGAAAAATGGAACAACCTGAAGACCGGTCTGTTGTTGAAATACATGAGCTACGACCTTACAGGGAATGAAAATGATTTTGAGTATACAAATGCAAAGGCCGTTTTTTCAAAGGCAGATTTTGGAAAATTGTATCCCATACGACAGGATTCACTTGATCCGGTCATTCCACGCGGAACCTATTTTGATTTTCCGGCCGTAATGCCTTTGACACCTTCAACAGCAGATTCACTCTATTTCCAATGGCGGGAATCGGCAGATATTGTTGACCAAAAACCCGATAAGGACAATGGGAGCAATAACTGGGCAGTGGATGGCAAAAAAACGAAAAGTGGCAGGCCTATTTTGTGTGATGATATGCATCTTGGATTGAGCTTGCCATCGATCTGGTACGAAATGCATATCAGTACGCCGCGTTTCAATGTATATGGCGTAACACTTCCCGGAGCTCCAATGATCATTGTTGGATTTAATGACCACTGCTCATGGGGTTTGACGAATGCCGCAAGGGATGTAAAGGATTATTATGAGATTCAATTCAAGGATGATACAAAACAGGAATATTTATATAATGGAAAATGGGAAAGATCGGAATTGAGGATTGAACAAATAAAATTGAAAGGTGGTGATGTGATGAGGGATACGGTGGCGTATACCGTGTTCGGACCAGTGATATATGATAAATCATTTTCAGGAAGTAACCGCGTAAAAAATGGGAAATACTATGCAGTAAGGTGGACGGCGCATAATCCCTCAAATGATTTTTTATTCTTTTATCAATTGAATGCCGCGAAGACTTATGAGGAGTATGAAAATAGTTTGGTTCATTTTTCTAACCCCGGACAGAATGTTGTATTCGCCAGTAAAACCGGTGATATTGCTATCTGGCAACAGGGTAATTTCCCCGCTAAATGGGAAAGGCAGGGCGATTTCGTGATGCCAGGCACAGATACCAGTTATCTATGGCAGGGAATGATCCCTCAGAAAGAAAACCCTCATATCAGAAATCCGGAAAGGGGTTTTGTAAGTAGTGCCAACCAGATCCCGGTAGACTCAACCTATCCATATTATATCGGTGGCAGCTACGACGTGTACCGTGGCCTGATCATCAACCGGAACTTGCGACAAATGAATGGGATCACTCCGGAAGATATGCAGCGTCTTCAAACAGATAATTACAATGTCTTCGCGGAATTGGCGCTGCCTGTTCTGCTTAAAAATGTTGATGAATCCCAACTCAATGCTGAAGAAAAAAAATACCTCAGTATCGTTCGCCAATGGAATTTAAGAAATGATCCCGGCGAAAAGGGGCCGGTTATATTCATCAATTGGTTCGATAGCCTCGAGTCACAGGTGTGGGGCGATGAATTGGCGGGAATAAAAGGTGTGTTCGAAAATCCTGATGATGCAACCCTTATCGAAGGACTGATGAAAGATTCAGTATTTAAGTTTGTTGATAATATCAATACACCGGTTACAGAAACATTGAAAGATGTGGTGACCGCGGCTTTCAAAAAAGCTGTTCCCATATTTGTTCGCGTTGATCGTGATGATGCTCTTTCCTGGGGGAGGTATAAAGATACACGCGTTCGCCATTTACTCCGTCTTCCTGCATTGAGCCGGTCGCATGTAAATAATGGCGGAGGCATACATATTATCAATGCAACCAAACAATTTCACGGCCCCAGCTGGCGCATGATCGTACACCTGACGGATGAAGCCGAAGCCTACGGCGTATATCCAGGCGGCCAAAGTGGAAATCCAGGCAGTAAGTACTATGATAATTTTATAGATACCTGGAGCCAGGGAAAATACAATACACTTTGGTTCATGAAAAAAGACCAGGCCGGCGATAAACGGATTATTTCAAGACTTAGTTTTTCAAGGTGAATAAGGGGGTAGGTTGGAAGTACGAAGTACGATGTACGATGTAGTTGTCTGTGAAGGGAGTGCCTTCCGGAGAAATAAAAATTTTATTCTGTATCCTGAATTCTGTATCCTGTATCCTGAATTCTCTTAACTCTAAAATATCTCACTCAATGAAATTTGTCATTTCTTTATTACTAACTGCTTTGTTAAGTTTTGCCGGCGGACTTTATCTTCCATGGTGGTGCATAGGAATATGTGCTTTTATTGTTTCGGTGCTGATACTGCAGCCACCAATAAGGGCATTTCTGGCGGGATTTTGTGGGGTTTTTTTATTATGGCTTATTTTTTCCTGGTCGATAGATTCAGCGAACGATCATATACTTTCACATAAAATTGCCCAGATCTTTCCCTTAGGTGGAATCTCTTTCTTATTGATACTGATTACATCTCTGGTAGGAGGATTGGTGGGCGGATTTGCAGCTTTGTCCGGAAGCTATCTTCGTTCCGGCACCAAAAGGAAATAGGCTGATCAGCTGTTAAAACTTCCTCAAAGCATAAATAATTTATTTCATAGTCTGGTTCAACGGTTATTTTCGTTTCATTGATATTTCCGGCATGAAACCATCTTTACTCTTTTTATTGATATTTCCATTGTGTTTACTGAACGCTCATGCAGGCCGTGTGGCAGGTTCCGTAACGGATGATAAAGGAAACCTGCTTCCTTTTGCCTCCATTCTCGTGAAAGGAACTACCAAGGGAACCACTGCAAATAATGAAGGCAGGTACTTTATCGGGCTGGAACCGGGTACATACACGATTATTTGCCAGTATGTGGGATATAAACGGCAGGAAAAAATAATAGACGTTTCTAATGAAGACCTTCAACTCGATTTTCAGCTGTCGTTGCAGGAGCTTTCCATGGCGGCAGTTGTGATTAAACCAGGGGCTGAAGATCCTGCTTATGAGATCATACGGAATGCCATAAAAAAACGGGAGTATTATCTCAACCAGCTGGATAAATTTCAATGTGAGGTTTATATAAAAGGACAGTTAAGATTGAGAAATTATCCGAAGAAACTTTTCGGCCAAACCGTCGATTTTGAAGATGGCGATACCAGTAAGAAGAAAATTGTCTTCCTTTCTGAAACCATTGCTAAATATTCGGTAGACAAACCGAATAAAGCCAAAATAGAAGTGCTTTCCACAAAGGTGAGCGGCCAAAGCGACGGCTATGGATTCAGTGCGCCACAGATCGTATCTTTTTATGAAAACAATATCCAGATTGGCGGCAATCTTAATGCCCGTGGGTTTATCTCACCGATCGCCGGAAATGCGCTAAACTTTTACAGGTATAAGCTGGAGGGTGTGTTTATTGAAGACGGAAAGGAGATCAATAAAATAAAAGTAATACCCAAAAGAAAATATGAACCACTCTTCAGCGGCTACATTAATATAACTGAAAATGATTGGCGCATACATAGTGTACAGTTGCAACTCACCAAAGAGTCTCAAATGGAATTGGTAGATACACTGCGCATAGAGCAGTTGCATATGCCATATGATACCGATATCTGGGTAATCAAATCGCAGGTTATCTATCCTTCCATAAAAATATTTGGGTTCGATGCTTATGGCAGTTTTGTAAACGTGTATTCAAAATTTGAAATCAATCCGGAGTTTGCTAAAAAATATTTTAACAGCACTTTGCTGAAATTTTATGAAGGGTCGAATAAAAAGCCTGCCGATTACTGGGATTCTATACGCCCTGTGCCTTTACAGCTTGACGAAGTTGTCGATTACCGCAAAAAGGATAGCCTTGAGCAAATTAAAAAGGACCCACAATATCTCGATTCACTGGATAAAAGAAGAAATCGCATAACGGTAATGAATGTGCTGATGCGTGGACAAAGTTTCAGCAGAGAGAAAAAACGAGAGTCATTCAATATAAATCCTTTGCTAAGAACAATGTCGTACAACACGGTAGAAGGGTTGGTTATTAATTTGCGCGGAAACTATTTTAAGCGATTGGATAGTAGTTCGGGGTCCCGCAGAAGTATTTCAATTTCGCCGGTTATCCGTTACGGCTTCAGTAACGATCATTTGAATGCCTATTCAATCTTCAATTATAATTACGGAAAAAAATACCGTTCATCCATACAGTTTTCCGGGGGTAAACGGGTCTTCCAGTTCAATAATGCGAATCCCGTTTTAGCGCTTGACAATTCGGTAGCTACTTTATTTTGGGAACGAAATTATATGAAGCTATATGAAGCATGGTTTGCCCGTTTAGGATTTGTGAAGGGGATTGGCGAGGGTGCAACCGTTTCTGCGTCGATGTCCTATCAGGATAGGTTGCCCCTGGAAAATACCAGCCAGTATGTAATCAAGGATTGGAAGGAAAAAGCGTTTACTCCCAATTATCCCGAGATCATGTCTGCCAACTTTCAACGCCACCAGGCATTTAGTATTTCTTTGGGAATACAATGGCGACCCGGTGGACGCTATATTGAATACCCCGACAGAAAGATCGGTATAGGGTCTAAATATCCAACCTTCAATGTCAGTTTTACACAGGGAATTGAAAATGTTTTTAGCAGCGATGTGAATTTTAGCAAATGGTATTTCGGTGTCAATGATAATCTGAATCTTAAACTTTTGGGAAATATCCGCTATGCGCTCGGAGCCGGTGGTTTTATCAGCCGCAATAACGTTGAAGTGCCCGACTTCACTCATTTCAATGGAAATCAGTTGTTCCTTGCGAATGATTATATGGGAAGTTTCCAATTGCTGCCTTACTACAGATATAGTAATACAGACAGATTCTATGCTAAAACGCATTTGGAACATCATTATAACGGACTCCTAACAAATAAGATCCCATTATTCCGAAGACTGAACTGGCATCTGGTGACCGGTGCAAATTCGTTTTATCTCAGCAGTGACCAATACTACATTGAGCCATTTGTTGGTCTTGAAAACATTTTGAAAATCCTTCGTGTTGACTTCGTATGGGGGATTGAGAAAGGAAATCCTTCGTCTACAGGCATAAGGATAGGCCTCCGGGGAATAAACAGGGGAGATAATGACTGACAGTAAACGGTGAAGATGGGCGCATCCAAACCAATCAATTTTTTGCCACGAATTACACGAATTGGCACGAATTAATTCGTGCCAATTCGTGTAATTCGTGGCTATCTTTGCGTCTTCGGAAATTTTGTTCACCAGGCAAGTGTCCTTAAAATTTCAAATATGGCAGTACTACACAATCGCGTTTCTCAACGCGAGCTTAAAGAACTTTTATACCAGGAGAAAGAAACCCGTAAAACCCTTTCGTTCTATCATTATTTTCCCATTGATGCCCCCCAGCTATTTAGGGATATCTTATATAAAAATTTATTTGAATTGAAAGTATTTGGCCGCATTTATGTGGCCAATGAAGGTATCAATGCACAACTTAGTGTTCCGGAAAGCAATTTCGAAAAAATGAAGGATTACCTGTATTCAATAAAGCCATTGGATGGCGTGCGTTTGAATATCGCGGTGGATGATGATGGAAAATCATTTTGGGTATTGAAAGTGAAGGTGAGAGAAAAAATTGTAGCAGATGGTATCGATGATACTTCGTTCAATATGCGTTATAAAGGAAAGTATGTCAACGCCGAAGAGTTTAATCTGCTGACCAGTGATCCCGGCACGATCGTAGTAGATATGCGCAACCACTACGAGTATGAAGTGGGACATTTTATAAATGCGATTGAAGTGCCAAGCGATACTTTCAGAGAACAATTACCAATGTCGGCCGATATGCTTACACAACACAAGGATAAGAAGATCATTATGTACTGCACCGGCGGTATTCGTTGCGAAAAAGCCTCTGCCTATCTTTTACACAAGGGTTTCCAAAATGTTTTTCACCTGGAGGGAGGCATCATCCATTATGCCAATACCGTAAAAGAAAAAGGCCTGGAAAATAGATTTCTTGGTAAAAATTTTGTGTTTGACGATCGTCTTGGCGAACGCATAGGAGAGGAAATCATTTCCAGATGTCATCAGTGCGGAAAACAAGCGGACACACATACTAATTGTTCGAATGACGGATGTCATCTATTGTTCATTCAATGTAGTGATTGTGCAAACCGTTATGAAGGATGTTGCAGCAGAGAATGCCAGGAGGTTTTTCATTTGCCGGTGGAAGAAAGAAAAAATATCAGGAAGGGGATCGATATGGGCAGAAATGTATTTAACAAATCCAGAGCCCGCCTGAGGCCAAAGCCAGGCGATAACAAATAGTCATCTGCCTTTCAGTCTATGTTCCTCCTATGTTTCTATGTTCCTATGTGGTAAATTTTTTCACCACATAGGAACATAGACTATTAATACTTTCTCCTTTTGTACCTGTTTGCATTGCTTTTTCCCCGGTCTCTCCAATCTTCATAAGAGTACCTGTCATATTCTGTTTGAGACAAATGCCTTTCATCGAGGTAAAACCTTTGGTCATACCCCTGCCAGTAATAGTATCCATCATTATTTTTATAAAAATATCTCCCATCGCGATTTCGCGTTATATACATGCCTGGGCCGCGTGTTATGATCAGCGGATAATGTTCATACCTGCGCTGTCCGGGAGCAAATACTTTTGCGGATCTGTGGCCATAAGTTTTTTTTGCATGACCAGGAGGTGTTGATCTTTCATCTGGATACCTGCGATCATTTGGGTACCTGTCACGGGGATGTTCTGTCGTTGATCGGCTCGTTCCGCAGCTTGCGGCAAAAGCGATTAGCAGCATCAGGATAACCGCTTGTGTAAAAGTTGATAGTTTCATGAGACTTCGTTTATTTTTAAAGAGCAATTGCTTTGCCTGAAACAGTTAAATCAATTTTACAATGAAGCCAATTCTCATTCTGTTAACAATCGCTCTTTCTTCCTCGTACGTTCATGCACAATCAGCCGAAGACTCGGTGAAAGCCACCGTTAATAAACTTTTTGAAGGAATGAAGAATGCAGATGCAACACTGGTAAGCCATGCTTTTTCAGATAGCGCCATCCTTCAGACAATAGCAAGAAATAAAGAGGGAAAATTGATTATCAGAAATGAGAAGGTGAAGGATTTTGCGGAATTTGTTGGGAAACAGCAAAAAGATGCAGCCGATGAGCGTATCAGTTTTGAAACAGTAAAAATCGATGGTCCGCTGGCTATTGCATGGACTCCCTATAACTTCTACTATGAAGGAAAGTTCAGCCATTGCGGGGTAAATTCATTTCAATTGGTAAGGATGAACGGTGAATGGAAGATACAATACCTGATTGATACAAGAAGAAGGGAGGGTTGTAAAGAATAAATGATTTCATTCCTATTCACAACAATTGACGTCCTAACGTTTCAACCGATATTTTTTGTTGACCTTAGGGCTGTTGAAATATCCGTTCAGCTCTTCTTCTGTCATATTGTTTGAGATATCGATCGGGATATCGATCAGCTGTATTTGTATCTGTTTTAATTCTTCTTTTAGCTTATTTGTTTTGCGTGAAATATCAGGATCCCTTTCTCCAACAAGGCCGTTATCACGGACTACATAATCAAGTCTTTTTATGGAGGAGCGTATCAGCGAAGCCTGGTTCTGGTCGAATACTTTTGCAGGAGCAACAGCTTCTTTTATGGGTACCAGCGAAACACCCACACTTGGCAATATTTTACCTGTTTTCTGGGTTGACTGGTTGCTTGATGAAGAAAGTATACTGCCTGTTAACGCGGTTGTTGAACCTGTGATATCAAACGTTGTTCTTGCGCTTTTCACTTTTTTTACGCGCTTATCCAATTGTAAAAAGCTATACTTTAATTGCAGGATATACGTATTGATATTGCGTACCTGCAAATAATATTCCTGGATGGCGAGAGGGTAATTCAATGCATCTTTAACAATAATCCGAACGGTGGCGGTATCCCTTATCATAAAACGGTTGGCTCCGATAAAATTCAACGTAAGCATTTTTACTTTTCCCGAATCCGTATCCTTTACAAAATCATAGGTCGGCGACCATATAAAATCGTCATTGCATCTGGTAACCACCGAATAATTCTTCAGCGGAGTATTGGCGAAAAAAGTGATATGTTCAATCGGGAAACTTCCATTTTCGCATTGCACTTTAAAACTTACAGTGTCGCCTTCATCCACAATCAGGGTTGAGTTCACAGATGGTTTTACTTTGGAGGCGATTATATCTGTATTGTAAAAAACGATGGTAAAAAAGGTATCTATCTTTTCAAGCGGGTCATTGAGGTTTTGAACGCCGACGTGTACGCGATATTCCTGATCATATTTCAGTTTTCCTGAAAGAAAAAAAGATTTCTCTACTTTAAAGGACAGCACACCATTGTCTTTATTGATCCGCAAGCCAACCGGTGAATTCCGTAGAAACCAATAGAATCCCGATTCGTCTTTGTTGATTTCAAGATTATATTGAAGAGTAGAATCAACATGCAAGGTGAAAAATGGATTGAGATTTTTAATTCTCAGAATGGTGTCTGTTATTACCGGGATCGTATCGCCAGCTTTCAACGTCGTATCCTGATGAACAGGATTCTGGGCGTGAGCAGTTATACCCGCAAACAATAAGATAATAAATATGATACCGGTCTTTCTGATATTGAAATAAATTCCCATGCTTTTTACATTCGGGGCCGAAGTTAATACAAAACAGGAAAAGCCCATTCCGCACAAAGCAGAATGGGCTTTATTAAATGAAGTATAATAAATGAAGTATAATTGAAACTAGAAGTGGTTCGAGCGAAAGCTTACTGTACAGCTATTTGTTTCACTTCGTTTTTAGGCTGTTCTTTTTTAGGCAACCAAAACTTTAGTAATCCATTTTCATATTTAGCCTGAACGTCTTCAGCATTAATTTTTTCATCTATGTGGAAACTCCTGCTAAAATTGTTAAAACCAAACTCCCTGCGAACGGTTTTGTAATCGTCTGCCCGTTTTTCTTCAACTTTTTCATAGCTGATTGTCAGCAAGCCATTTTCAATATTTACTTTAAAATCTTCCTTGTTTCGCCCGGGAACGTTTAATTCCAGATGATAAGCCTCAGCGGTCTCAAAAATGTTTACAGCCGGTTGAGTTGATGATTGTTTGGTGCTGTTGTTCCAGTTCACATTCAAAAGCTCATCGAATAAATGATCGAATGTTTTAAAACCGGGTCTGGTGCTAAATTTTAGATGTGTCATAACTTATAAGTTTTTATTTTATTTTTTGATTTGATGGGTGAAGATCAAAGCCCGTACCATTCCGGTATTTTGTATTTTTTGGCCGTTGTGGTTTTAAAAAATGTAGATCGATGCGACATAATTTCATGGAAATAAAATTTTGCGTGACATATTTTCTGTTTCCTGATCTCGCAAACCTGCAAGCAAGTTTTTGATTAGTTTTGTAGTCTAAATAAAAAACAAACATGTATCCAGAAGAAATAGTCATTCCGATGAAAGAGGAGTTAACCGAAAATGGTTTTACTGAAATGCTTACTGCCTCAGAAGTTCAAACGCAATTGAAGCAGAAAGGAACCACCCTTGTGATGATTAATTCGGTTTGTGGATGTTCTGCAGGAACAGCGAGGCCGGGCGTGCTAATGGCTGTGGCAAACGCTTCTAAAAAACCCGATCACCTTACAACAAGCTTCGCAGGTTTTGATGCAGAAGCCATTAAAACACTCCGCGAGAACTTATTACCTTATCCTCCATCTTCACCGGCTATTGCTTTATTCAAAGATGGAGAATTGGTTCATTTTATCGAACGCCATCAAATTGAAGGCAGGTCGGCCCAAATGATTGCGCACAATTTGATTGGCGCCTTCAATGAGTACTGTTGATTTGCTGATCCAGTTCAGCTTTGTTCATAGTGTGACCCTCCTTTTCGGGAGGGTTTTTATTCATCTATCTTACAACGGAATTCCTTAACATTGCTGCTTTAATTCAATTACAATATTGATTTGCAGTCTTAAAACCTGATCACCCCACTTAATTGTCATCAATGTATCCTAATCTCTATTATGCTTTCAAAGATTTGTTTGGTGTTGAGTGGACGTGGCTAAGATTCATAAATTCGTTCGGATTTTTTGTTGCTCTTGCTTTTATTGCGGCTGCTTTTATTTTAACACTCGAGTTAAAACGAAAGGAACGTGAAGGATTGCTGCATGCAGAAGATGTTAGGATCGTGGTGGGGAAACCGGCAGGAGTTGGCGAATTATTGACAAATTTCCTGCTTGGATTTCTATTGGGATTTAAGATACTTGGATTATTTCTTTCAGATAGCACTCTGAAGGACGACCCCCAACAATTCATTTTTTCAGCCGAAGGGAGCTGGCCGGCCGGAATAATATTGGGATTATTGTTTGCAGGCCTTAAATGGAGAGAAAAAAATAAGCAAAAACTTACTAAAACCGAAGAAAGGACCATCAGGATATGGCCTCACGACAGGGTAGGGGATATTGTAATTTATGCAGCCTTATTTGGATTTTTGGGAGCTAAGCTTTTTCACAACTTTGAGAATTGGAGCGAATTTGTAAAAGATCCCATACAAGCCCTCCTGTCTTTTAGTGGTTTAACATTTTATGGAGGCTTGATTCTGGCAGCTCTGGCGATATTCTGGTATGCACGAAAACACGGTATAAGTCTTAAACATTTATGTGATTCTGCTGCCCCGGCCCTGATGCTTGCTTATGCCATTGGCAGGATCGGTTGCCAGGTATCCGGTGACGGCGACTGGGGGATTTTGAATTCTGCTTATATAACTACTCCCACTTCAAAAGTAGAAATGATAGATTCCACCAGGTTTAAGGTGGCCTTACAAAACAATGCTGTTTACTATACTAGTCAGTTCGCCATTACAAATCCTTTAGACGCTCCTCACCGAACCGTAAAAGCGCCTTCCTGGCTTCCTGACTGGACTGTCGCCTATGCCTATCCACAAAACGTAATTGGCGAAGGAACTCAGATCGAGGGATGTAAAGGGCAATACTGCGCTCATCTGCCCATACCCGTTTTCCCCACCCCGTTTTACGAAACGGTGGCTTGCACATTACTTTTTTTATTGCTCTGGTCTTTGAGAACCAGGCTCACTACTCCGGGGACCATGTTCGCCGTTTACCTGATTGTTAATGGGATAGAGCGTTTCTTCATCGAAAAGATCCGGGTAAATACCAAATATGATATTTTCGGCTGGCATCCTACCCAGGCTGAGTTGATTTCCAGCCTGCTTGTTCTAACTGGCATCTCTTTGTTTATCTATCTTAAAAGGAAAAAACTTTCTTAAGGTTTAAGGTTGAAGGTTTAGGGTTTAAGGTTTAAAATTTGGGGTTTTGCTCCTTAAATCTTTCATAATCATAAACCATAAACCTTAAATGATAAATAGCAGAACATAGGTAACATATTTTAGGTTACCCTAAATTTAATTAACTGGAATATTTCTCTTTCAACACTCCGTTTCTGCTAAATCATTTTTAAAATTTACGGCTTAAAGTTTAAAATGTAAGGTTTTTGCTCCCTAATCTTAAAGAACCTTAAACCTTAAACTTTAAACCTTTAACCTTCTACATCCATTTCTTACCATTTGTCCCAAACTGCAGTGCGGATGTAACGCATCCTCAACGACTGCGTCCTACTGGTGTGTTCAATTTCCAGCTATCACTGTTTTCAGCCATCCAGCACAAAACAATGTACCTTGTAACGCATAGTACTTAGGTTTGTCCTGTAATCTGCTAACTAAAGTATCAAACAATTTAATGTACACAAGATGAAAAAGGTAAGAAAGGGTTTAGTATTTATTGTAATGACTTTGTCTCTCTTTACACAAGCCCAAACCAAAACCGGTTCAATTAAGGGGAGCATTCTGAATGCAAACAATAGTTCAATCCCATCGGCTTCTGTTTCACTTTTAAAAGCGAAGGATTCTTCTGTTCTGAAGATATCGGTGACTGATAAGTCCGGGAAATTCGAATTTGAAAATCTTCCGCCTCAGAAATATCTCATTTTGGCCACTTCAGTAGGACATAGCAGCACGTATTCAAGAGCCATCGAGATGGTTGACGGAGATGGCCCGATCCAACTGGAACCTATGGTATTAATTGGTCAGTCGAAAGATCTGAAAGAAGTAACGGTTGTTTCTAGAAAACCAATGATCGAGCAAAAAATTGATAGAACGATCATCAATGTAGAGGCTGCCGTTACCAATACCGGTTCTTCTGCTTTAGAAGTATTGGAAAAATCGCCAGGTGTTCAGGTGGACAAGGACGGTAATATCAGTTTGAAAGGAAAGCAAGGTGTTATTATTCTGATTGATGGCCGGCCTTCTTATCTGAGCGGGCCTGAGTTAGCAAACATGCTCAAAGGAATGCAGGCTTCGCAGCTTGAACAAATTGAGATCATGACCAATCCACCCGCAAAATATGATGCTGCCGGTAATTCGGGGGTCATCAATATTAAAACCAAAAAAAATAAGGCGAAAGGTTTTAATGGAAGCATAACGGCAGGAGCAGGGCAGGGTGTGTATTTCAAAACAAATGAAAGCCTGAGCCTCAATTATCGCGCTGGGAAAGTAAACCTGTTTAGTAACTATAGTTTTGGAAGGTATAATAACTTTCAGGAGCTCAGTATTTATCGCAGGTACAGGAATGATGACAAAAGCACCCGGGCTATTTTCGAACAAACATCATTAATGCTTAGCAGCAGGATGAATAATAATCTCAAGATCGGAATGGATTATTCGCTGGATAAGAAGACGATTTTGGGAATTGTAGTGAGCGGTTTTTACAATCCTGAAGCTGAGCATGGCAATAATACCAGTTATTTAAAAGATCCCCAATCCAGGGTAGATTCTATTGTTCTGGCAACTAGTTCTTCTAAGGAGGTTTGGAAAAATGGAAGCTTGAATCTGAATATGCGACATCAATACGATTCAGCCGGACGAGAGTTGACAGCGGATGTGGATATTATCAAATATAACACCACCAATGACCAGGATTTTATGAATACAACATTCACGCCTTCCTGGGTAAAAAAATACGACGAGCAATTACGTGGTGATCTTCCAATAAATATTAGCATTTATTCAGGAAAAATTGATTACACACATCCTCTCAAAAAAGGTGCAAGGCTCGAACTCGGATGGAAATCCAGTTATGTGGCTACAGATAGTAAGGCGAACTATTTTGAGCCGGTTGATGGGAACTGGGAAACGGATTATAAACGCACCAATTTTTTTCAATATAAAGAAAACATTAATGCAGCCTATGTCAATTTCAACAAGCAGCTCACAAAGAAATGGGGCATGCAAACAGGGCTGCGGTTTGAAAATACAAACTACAGGGGCTTTCAATACGGGAATATCCAAAAACCGGATTCTTCGTTCAATAAAACTTATAACGGCATCTTTCCAACGGTTTATTTCAGTTATGCTGCAGACAAAAGCAATCAATTTGGTATTTCCTTTGGACGCCGTATCGACAGGCCGGCTTATCAGGACCTGAATCCGTTTTTATTTTTCCTTGATAAGTATACCTATGGACAAGGCAATCCTTATTTAAAACCCCAGTATTCAAACAACATAGAGGTATCTCATATATTCAAAGGCCTTTTAACGACAACGCTGAATTATAGTTCCACAAAAAATATGTTTATGGAAACCTTCGACCAGGAGGGTGATTATGCTACCATTGTGAGAAGGGGGAATATTGGAAGACGCGAAAATGCCGGAATTGCGATAAGTGCACAGGTTCCCGTTGCAAAATGGCTGAATTCAAATTTGTATGCAAATTATAATTATAACAAATTCACTGGTTCATTGCACGGGGAGATGCTCAATATTGAAGCCGGTAATCTAACATTTAATATGAATAATCAATTCCGCTTCAATAAGATTTGGAGTGCCGAGATCAGCGGATGGTATAGAACCAGGGGAATAGAAGGACAGATTGATCTTAAGCCGATGGGTGCGCTCTCTGCCGGAATTTCAAAGCAGGTTTTTAAGGGAAAAGGGTCTGTAAGACTTAACATTCGTGACATCTTCTACACGCAGATGCCTAAAGGACAAATCAATTTCAAATCTACTGAAGCAAGTTTTATCAATAAACGCGATTCCAGGGTTGCAAATCTCACTTTTACCTACCGGTTCGGAAAGCCGTTAAATGGCAACGGCCAACGTAAAAAAACTGGCGCCAGTGACGAACAGAACAGGGTAAAATCGGGCGAATAGTCGTTCGGTGAAGATTAAATAATGACTTTTTAAAATTTTTTAACAATAACCGTCAAACTTTTGCCTCCGGATGACGTCTATATAATTAAGAACGCATTTATGAAAAAGATAGTTCTCATAGCAATTGTTTTATGTTACCTGGTTGGATGTGGTGTTTCATACATGTAATTCAAAAAGTCGATTATACATTTTTCTCATAAGCAGTTAGTTTTGGTTACGGGCCCCATTTCCATGGGGCCCTATTTTTTTGCCAGGCATGGTTAAAAACATCTCGCATATTCATCGTTACCGGGCGATCTTGAAAAAAAGTTGATATAGTTTACTTGATATCATCTTTTCATAATCAATATTTTCCCTTTAACACATCATTCTTCTCATTATCACTATTCGTTCTTTTTGATATAAAGTTTGCGACATCTTTATACGTCCATTCTATTGCTCGCAACTAAAAATGTAACATGAAAAAGACTGCTCTTCTTTTCCTGATAATGTTGATGGTATTGACTGTGAAAATATTCGCGCAAAACAAATCCGGAAAAATTTCAGGTGCTGTTACAGATGACAAACAGAAAGGAATAGATGGTGCTACTATTTCTTTGTTGAATAGCAAGGATGCAAAACTCGTAAAAGTAGATGTAACCGATAAGAACGGGCGCTATGAGTTCGATAAAATTGCGGATGGCAGTTATATAGTTTCGGTAACCGTCACCGGGTTTCAAAAAAAAGCCAGTGAACCGTTTTCAATTTCTGCTGATAATCCGTTTGTTACCATAAATACTCTTCAATTACTGCCGGCTGCAAAATCTCTTGGCGAAGTAACCGTTACCGGTAAAAGGCCTCTTATTGAAAATAAGATTGACCGCACGGTGGTCAATGTTGAAGCCGCTCCTACAAACGCCGGCGCCTCGGCATTGGAAGTGTTAGAAAAATCTCCTGGAATAACAGTAGACAATGATGGCAATATCAGCCTTAAAGGAAAACAGGGTGTTATTGTGATGATGGATGGAAAGCCAACCTATTTGTCTCCCACTGATCTTGCAAATGTTTTAAGGAATTTGCCTGCATCTGCCCTGGATCAGATCGAGATCATGACCAATCCCCCTGCCAGATATGATGCTTCGGGCAATTCGGGTATTATCAATATCAAAACAAAAAAAGGAAAAACAGAAGGGTTCAACGGAAGCTTCACTACAGGTGGTACTGTAAGCTTTTATAAAAGAGATAATTCCATGCTGACTCCTGTCCGCAGTTCAAACAGCTTAAATATGAATTACCGGAAAGGGAAAATGAACGTATTCGGTAACCTGAATTACAATTACAATGAGAACAGGAGCGACCTTTTTATTAATAGAAAATTATATGATCAAAATGGCAACATTAATATAATCAGCAACGCTGAATCAGAATTCAATGGTCGCAATAATAATTATACCGCAAAGTTTGGATTCGACTTTTTTCAAAGCAAAAAAACAGTTTGGGGAGTTGTATTGAATGGGTTCACTTTTTTTGGACGCCCCCATCCCAAGGGGTCACAGATTTTTACAAAGCCCGATGGCACTGTTGAATCGGTATTGGAATCAGAAGGCATCACAAAACTCAATTTCGCAAACTATTCGGGCAATGTGAATTTTAAACACACATTTGATTCAACCGGGAAAGAAGTGACCGTAGATCTTGATTATGTTGGGTACTCAAATACCTCTACGTCTCTGCTGATAACCGACAGTTATAATGAGCCTGGTAGAATTAAGACTGGCCGTTTCGAATTGAAAGGAGATATTCCGGGTGTTATAGATATATATTCTATTAAATCAGATTACACACATCCACTGAAAAACGATATGCGGTTTGAAGCAGGATTTAAACTGAGTTATGTGAACAATAACAATGAAGTTGAATATCAGAGGATGGCGAATAATACCTGGGTAAAAGACAATCGTTCAAATCATTTTATTTACCAGGAAAATATTAACGCCGCGTATGTAAGTATTAATAAAAAATGGAAAAAATTTAGCGGACAGGCCGGCCTTCGCATGGAAAATACCCAAGCCAAAGGAAAACAGATCACAAATGATTCAACGTTCAACAGGAATTATACCGGTTTGTTCCCCACAATGTATCTGAATTATGAAGTGAACAAAAGTCATACGCTGACACTGTCATATGGCAGAAGAATAATGCGTCCAAACTACCAGGACCTGAATCCATTTATCTGGTTTCTTGATTCTCTCACTTACAGACAGGGTAATCCATATCTCCTGCCTCAATATTCAAACAATTTCGAGATCAGGCATTCATACAAGAATGGATTTACAACAGTAATCAACTATACCCAAACAGACGACGCAATATCCCAACTGCTGGTTCAGCCCGACCTGGGGAAGAGAATTACGTTTTTAAGGCCGGATAATGTTGCCAGCCAGAAAAATATCGGTCTCGCAATTACTGCTCCTGTAAAAATTGCAAAATGGTGGAGTTCGAATATCTATTTTAATCTCTATAACAATCATTTTACCGGAATTCATTTTAACCCGATCAAGCAGCAAAATGACCAGATTGATGTGGAATACACCTCGTACATGATCAATGTTTCGAATAATTTCAATTTTCAAAAAGGTTGGTCGGGTGAAATCAGCGGGTTTTACCGTGCCAAAGGAGTTGACGGTTTAAGTATTTCCGATGAAATGTATTTCCTCACACTTGGGGCCCAGAAAACCATCATGCAGGGAAAAGGAACTCTTCGAATGAATTTCAGGGATCCTTTTCACTGGCAAAAATGGGGAGGAACCACCCGTTATAGCAATATTGATGTAAGGGTAACCAATATTTGGAATAACCGCGCACTCTCGGTTAGTTTTAGTTACCGCTTCGGCAAAACCACGGTTGCCCAGGCCCGTCGCAGAACTAGCGGTGCCAACGACGAAGAAAGCCGGGCCGGACAACAACAATAGCTCGTCTGACCGTCCCGGTCTGACGACCATTCGGAATCCGGGATTTCTTCTTTTTTGTAAACAGGGTTCATCATCTGCGCAGATATTAGGTAATACTTTTCAGAGCGTTATGGTCTGATAAAGTATTTGGTATGTTCAGAATAGGAGTTTTTTATATTTGTACTGTATATAATCAATTCTAAAACTGTACTATGCCATCTTTTGATATTGTTAGCAAGGTTGATGTTCAGGCGCTCGACAACGCGGTGAATGTTGTACGCAAGGAAATTACCAATCGGTTTGATTTCAAGGATTCCCATGTGGCGATCGACCTTAACAAAAAAGACTTCAAGCTGGATATTGAAACGTCGGATGATATGAAAATGCGCCAACTGATCGATGTTCTGATAAGCCGGGCACATAAACAGGGTATTGCTCCTGAAGCCTTTGATCTGGCTAAGGAATCGTATCCAAGCGGGAAAGTTGTAAAGCAGGAGGTGGGGGTACGAAACGGGCTAAAACAGGAAGATGCCAAAAAGATTGTAAAACTCATAAAAGACAGCGGACTAAAGGCGCAGCCGCAGATCATGGACGATCTGGTAAGGGTGATCAGCAAAAAAATCGATGACTTGCAAGCAGTTATAAAGCTTTTGCAGGAAAGCTCCCTTGGCATTCCACTTCAGTTCATCAATATGAGATCTTAGTCCATCGCCAGGTATGCCATAGGTATTGCATACCTAAAATTAATTTAGTAAAAAAGCCTTATTTGGCTTAGTTTTGCAGCTCATTTTTAAAATTGTACGGCAAAATCCGTGCATACATAAACCATAAGAATTATGAAAAAGGGTCTTCATCCTGAGAATTACAGGTTCGTTGTTTTCAAAGATATGAGTAACGGCTATAGTTTTTTAAGCCGCTCTTCGGCTCCGACCAGGGAATCAGTGAAGTGGGAAGATGGGAATGATTATCCTTTAATCAAACTGGAGATTTCAAATACCTCACATCCATTTTTTACCGGACAGAAGATGCTTGTGGACACTGCTGGTAGAATTGATAAATTCAAAAAGCGTTACGAAAAGAAATAATTTTCTTCTTACTTTTTGTTTTTTATGGCTATATATTTTCCCTTCCTGATTTTCAGGAAGGGATTTTTGTTTTGATCCTGGAATTAGATAGTAGTTTTAAGCAATGAAGGACATTATCCTCAATGATAAAGATGTAAAAGATGATTTATTTCCATTTGGATTGATTCGTCATGTGGCTGACATCAGGATCGGAATTCTCACTATCCGCGAAAAATGGGAAAGATTATTGAAGCGCCCTGTTTCTTTAGGGTCCGAAGACATTTCGGCTTCCGGTAGTACCCTGGTTGTTGCCGCCAATATCATTCCTTCACATGATTTTATTTCAACACTTGATCAATGCAATCAAACAAATATTTCGGGTTCGGGTATTGATGCATGTAAAATCATTCAATATCCCTGGCATCTTTTTCAGCTGAACGATTGGGCACTGCGTGAGGATTTTAAATTGCTCACAACAGGCAGGGCTTCTGTGCCGATTCCCGAAACGGTGCAGGTAATCGATGAAAAAAATGTTTTTATTGAGCAGGGTGCGATACTGAGGCATTGCATTTTAAATGCTTCTACAGGGCCCATCTATATTGGTAAAAATACTGAGATCATGGAAGGCGCCACTATCAGGGGGCCTTTTGCAATTTGCGAGGGGGCAGTGGTGAAAATGGGCGCCCGCATATATGGTGCTACAACAATAGGGCCTTACAGTGTAGTTGGCGGAGAGGTAAAAAATTCCATCATCTTTGGATACTCAAACAAAGCACATGATGGATACCTGGGAGATTCCGTTGTAGGTGAGTGGTGCAATCTGGGAGCAGGAACGTCAAACTCTAACCTGAAAAACAGCGCAGGGGAAGTAAAAGTATACGATGCAGCAAGTGGCCATTCTAAAATTGCAGGAACGAAGTGTGGATTGTTACTGGGTGATTATTCACGCAGCGCAATAAATACCACGTTTAATACAGGAACAGTTGTAGGCGTCTGCTGCAATGTGTATGGTGAAGGATTAACTCCGGCTTTTATTCCCGGGTTTTCCTGGGGTTATAAACCCGTTAAAAAATATGATTTTCAAAAGGCAATTCGTGATATTGTGAATTGGAAAAAGCTCAAGGGGAAAATAGTTACGGAAGAAGACATCGAGCAACTCAGCAATATTTTTAATCAATCTTAATTATATCTCTATGCGCAAACAAATTGCCGCTGCAAACTGGAAAATGAATTGTACCTATCAGCAGGCTGAAAGTCTATTGGCTGATGTTCTTAATAATCAGGTATCACTAAAAAAAAATCAGCAGGTAATTTTTGCTGTGCCATATCCTTATCTGATCATGGCAAATAGTGAAGTTGCGGAAGAGGAAAATTATTTTGTAGCAGCGCAGAACTGCTATACCCGGAAATCTGGCGCATACACGGGCGAAGTATCTGCAGAGATGCTGCAGTCAATAGGAATTCGCCATTGTGTAATAGGCCATAGTGAACGCAGAGAATATTTTAATGAAGACAATAACATGCTGGCTGAGAAGGTAAACATTTGCCTGGAATATGAGATAACGCCTATATTTTGCTGCGGAGAATCTTTAGCGATCCGCGATGCGGGAACACAGAACGATCATGTGGAGATTCAATTAAAGGAATCTCTGTCCCATTTGTCGGAGGTGGATATTCAAAGGGTGGTCATCGCCTACGAACCAATATGGGCCATCGGAACCGGAAAGACTGCTTCAACGGCGCAGGCACAGGAAATGCATGCTCATTTACGTGCAGTGCTTACAAAAAAATACGGATCGTTAGTGTCTGATAATATTTCTATACTATATGGAGGAAGCGTGAAAGCCGGCAATGCGGCTGAATTATTTTCCTGCCCCGATGTGGACGGAGGGTTGGTTGGCGGAGCATCCCTGATCGCCGCAGATTTTATTTCCATCATAAAGGGCCTGAAATAATGTATGGTAAGAGATAAAAATCTTCAACCTTTATCCCGTCAGCATCATAACGGGCTATTGATGGTCCTTTTGCTTTCCAAGGGAGAAAAAAAACATGCTGATCTCAGGATCATGGGTGATTTTATTCTGGATGGCTGGCAGAAAGAATTGAAGGAGCATTTTATCATGGAAGAAGATATCCTGGTTCCGGCCTTACAGGATAAAGATTTTGATCGTAAATATACAGATCGGCTTTTATCTGAACATTCTCAAATTCGCTCAATAATTAAAAAGATTGAAGAAGGTCTTTTTACAACCGAAGATTTGCATTTCTTTTATCAAACACTTGAGCAACATATTCGTTTTGAAGAGCGGATTTATTTCCCTGAAGCTGAAAAAATATTGGATCCGGAAGAACTTCAACGTATTGGTTTATTGTTGCATGCAGGGTCAGCAAAAAACTGCATGGACTATCCTGTAAAGTTTTGGGAGTATTAATATTGATTATGACTCCAGTCCTGGTAGTGCCATCGTTATATCTGCTTTTTCAAAGTGGTTTAATTTATCCAATTCAAGAATTGTGGTTCCACCGCTAACCGAACGACGATACATAGGAATAAATTTAGCACCAAACACTATTTCATCATTTGTATAAGATGTTCTGGCAACTACTGTATTTGAAAAAGTTTCATCGAATGCTTTTACCATAACAAATACTTCTGTTTTTAGGTTTTTGAAATCTTCGGCTGCCAGCGTATAGAGGGGGCTTTTATCATTTATCGGGTGAACGATCGTCCAGCTTAATGCCAAGGCATTTACTTTTGAAATCTCCATTTCGAGCTGGTAAAACTTATTAGCTTCCTTTCCATTTTCTTCCAATCTCATTGCCACTGTAAGTTTAACTTCAAGCTCGGTCAGAGAATTGTTTTTATATGGTGCTATTCGACACATTAATCCAATGCCATCACGATATGGCGCTATCAAGGCATTTTCGCTAAAGCGCAGGAAGGCTTCTGGTCTTGAAAAACGCGCATAAAAAAGACCGGTGGCCAGTGCAAAAAACAAAAGTCCGCTGAAGGCTTCAAATGCGGCTACGAAACTGGTAAGATATCCCGTAGGATTAATCCGGCCATAGCCTACTGTAGTAAAAGTTTGGGCACTAAAAAAATAGGCTTCTATAAATTTCTCCGTTACAGTTTTTCCTTCCATTCCACCGAGATTTTCTACGCCTATCAAATAATAAATACCTGCAAAAACGAGGTTAACAACTAAAAACCATATAAAAATAAATGTCAGAAATTTCCATCGTGGCATTTGGATTAATGTATGGTACCAGCTTAGTTTATCAAAAAAGGAAATCCCGGTTTTATGAACATTTGCCTTGCCATCACGGTTAATAAGACGGCCACCATACATCGACCTATTGGTGCCAAAACCTGTTGTTTCATCCGTTTTTGCAGATGCATTGACTCTTTTATGTAATGCCATAAGCAATTAGTTATCGGTATTTTGTTTATTTGCAATCCCCAATTGGTCGAAGTTATGAATTCGATATTGAAAACAGGGATAGTTTACAATATGCAAAATATATTAATCGTGAAAACCAATGCATCCGGCGATGTTCTGCGAACAACGGTGTTGTTGCATGTGTTGAAAGGAAATATTTTCTGGATAACTGCCGCTTACAATATCCCTCTCTTCCCCAACCAATATCCTAATCTTACCCTGATTCCGCTTGAAAATATTTCTGCTGAAATATTCAATTTACAGTTCGACCTGATAATAAATCTTGAGGAGGACATTGATCTTGCTAAAAGAGTAAGTGTAATTCAAACAAAGAAGTTAGTTGGTGTTTGCTGGAACAACGGAACCCTCGATTATTCATCCGATGCCGTTGAATTATTTGATATGAGCCTGATTAGTAAATTGCCCGCTTTACAGGCTACTGACCTCAAGAAAAACAACAAACGTAGTTACCAGGAGATCTTGTATGGTATGTTAGGAGAAAACTTTTCCGGTCAAAAATATATCATCTTTAAAAGCGGGCCGCTGACCAACAGGAGCAATATTGGAATTGAAAAAAGGGTAGGGCGTACATGGCCCAATAAAAGTTGGAACGGTTATGATGAACTGATCTCGATTTTGAAGACTGAAAAGCAGGCTGTTACGGTTTTTGAAAAACGGAACCAATTGAGGCAATATCTTGATGATATTTCGCAATGTAAGCTCATTATCAGCGGTGATACTTTGGCTATGCATGCTGCTCTGGCATACGAAATTCCATGTATAGCCATTTTCAATTGTACCAGCCCCAATGAAATATATGATTACGGCATTTTACGGAAACTCGTGAGCCCGCTACTGCTGCGGGCTTTTTATAAAAGAGATCACCAAACGGAGGTCATCAATTCAATTCCAATAATTGATGTTTGCAAAGAAGTGGAGATGCAAATTCAAACTATTCAGTAACGGTTACAGAAAAAGCCCCGCATTTCCTTTTCTGATATTCTCAATAGTATACTCTTGAGAATTTTGAAGAGCACTCCTCTTCCATTTTGAATACTTTTCAGGATTTGCCAAAAAGCTTTCCAGAAAAGGAATAATATCTTTCTGCGCAGAATATTTAAAGCAACTGCTTTCAAGATTATCCGGAATGGCGAGTTGCTCAGGGATAATAAAAGGTTTAGCGTGCTTGATAACATCGAAAATAGTACCGGAAGAAATGGATAGTCCATAAGTTTCCCGAATCCCGTCTGAGATAACCGTATCAATGACTGACGGAATAAGTATGAAATGAGCTTCATCCATTTCATTATCGAATACTGGCTGGTCAACAATATCTGTTTGAAAGAATTTGAGGACACCGGTTTTAGAAATGTATTGTTTGCATTTATCTAAAATGTCTTTGCCGTATTCGTTGATCCCTCCAAGCAACACAATAGAGATGTCTATTTTTTTTTGATTTATTTCATCAAGCAGATCAAATACAAGCTCATAGTTACGCCGTCTTTGGTCTATGGTTCCGGGAATTACGATATGTATGCTGCCTGATATATTATTAAGCGATGCGGGCCGTTTGGACTGCTCAAAGATACTTCCGGGCACACAATGAACTTTTTTGTATGAAGGCAGTTTGTTTTTTAAGTAAGTCACCATTGTGGAAGAGACCACATTGAAGTCATTCACAGCTTTAATAAGCGACCTTTTACCGATATATCTTATCCATTTTCGTATGCTTAAACCGGGCTCGAAATCAAAATGGCTGTTTATATCATGGAGAGTGACAATTATCTTTGCCTTTCGAAGAAGAGCAATTGTAATTGCGTATAAAATATGATTATCCGAAATCGTATTTATGTACAGGATGTCAAGTTTTGATTTTTTTGAAATCTTATACAACCGGACGATAAATTCATACTTTGATTCGGATTCTTGTTTAACTATCCAGTTATATTTATGCATTCCATCCTTGAAAAGATGCTCGAATTGCTGGTATGAAGTTTCATAAGTGAAGATTGTTATTTCGTTATGTCCGTTATCAAACAATTTAATCACCGGGTATGCACCTTCAAAATGAACTGTTTCAAATATCCCTATTTGCATTTTTATGTGTTTTGCTTCCGGTAATATTGAAACCGAATAGATCGGATGCAGTTACTTTAACCAGTGTGTAATTCCTTTTGTAAAACCAACTCGCCGCTTCACCGTGTTCATGCTCCCAACGAAATTCCGGTGATAACCAATCAAAAATGCCAACCATGGTTTCGCTTACATTTTTTTCATTTCCTTTTATCCGGTTAACGATAAAACTGATGGGGAATACGGTGGTCCAATACAAATAATATTGCAGTCTAAGGGGCAGCCGGGAGGTGAATTTTCGGATCGTGTTAAATATGTTATGGATAAAATTCTTTCTTGGATGATAAAGCCACACACTAAGTTTACCCCCGGGCTTCACACAGGGCTCAAGGCAGGAAAAGGATAGCTCTGTATTGTTGGTATGATGAAGCACGCCGCTGCTATGTACAATATCGAAAGTTTCAAAATGAACCGGCGGAAACTGCACATCACCCTGAATGAAAAATGCCCTCTCCTGGTCGTTGCTTTCAAAAGCTTTCTCAATGCTAAGACTAAAATCCATTCCAACGATAGTGGCTCCGCTTTTTGCTACTGCCTTATTTAAGACGCCATTACCACATCCTGCATCGAATATCAATTTTCCTGGCAGATCTTTTTCGTTTTCATCGATTTCTTTTAGAAAACGGGTAAACATTCCCCGTATATCGAGATCCCATGTCTTGTCGGAATTGTATTTAAAAATGCTCCATTCTTTTGAAAAACTTTGTTTCGTTCGATGGTTCTTATTTACTACATATTGAATAAGGCCCTGGTATTTTTGTTCAAGAACGGATCTTCTAAGCGGATAGTCGGGCATGTATTTCAGAAAAAAATCATCATAGTCATAAAAGGCTTCAACGATCAGGCGTGGGATACCTTTTATAATAGGATAGAACCAATCTTCGGTGGCATATAAAATGCCCTCATTGATTATTTCTTCCTCATTTTCGGAAAATTTTTTTCTGGATATTGAAAGGACTTCAATTTTTAGAGAGCTTCTAGTAACCGGGCATCTAAGTAATTTTAAAAGCGTCAAATGCATCGAGTGTTTTTTCAAATAGTTTTGATGGTAGTACTTTAGTTCCCCGGGTAAATATACTTATGTTTGTATTATTTGCTTCTGTAAACTGATCTGTTTTGTCTAGCATAAAGAGGAACCTGGTTTATAATTTTATTTTATCTGTCAGTCAGGTTTTTTTACCCCTATTATCGATCCCTTATATTTCAAGGGTATTGACTCCTGCCGGCATCGGGGAGGTTAGCTTTATTGATTCATTCACCTTCTATTTTATTTCTATTGCAGAGTTCGGGATTGTGGTATACGGTATGCGCGAGGTTGCCAGGTTGAGAAACGAACCCGAAAAAAAAGAGAAACTGGTTTCGGAGCTTCTGCTGTTACATATCATATCCTCCTCTTTTACGTTGGTGCTGTATGGTGTTGCGGTATATTTTATCTGGAGTAAAATCCATGATATAAGAATACTTTATTTTTCGCTTTCATTTTTGATTGTGAATTTTTTTGCCTGTGAATGGTATTTTCTGGGTATGGAAAAATTCCGGTATATCACTTTTCGCTCTGTTTTATGCCGTGTGCTGGGGCTTGTATCCATTTACATCTTAATAAAACAGCCTTCAGATTATTTTATTTACTATGCCATCATAGCTTCATCGGCCATGTTGAACAGCCTTTGGAATAATTACCTCTTGTTCAAAGAAGTTTCAGTTTCATTCAAAAACACAAACTGGAAAAGACATATTCCCAAATTGAGAATTACTTATTTTATAAGTCTTGTATACGGGATCACGCTAATATTAGATAATGTTCTGCTGCGTATTGTAAGCACTGCATCCGCGGTTGGGTATTACGCTTTTTCGGTTAAGATAGTAAGAATATCCACTACACTACTTTCAGACTCATTACAGGTTTTTTTTCCGAGGATCGTTTATTTCATCAGGCAAAACAATCGTAAGAAGGTGCAATTAATGATCACCTTGAATTTGCAACTGTTGATCCTTTTCTCGGTTCCTATTTGTGCCGGTGTTTTTCTGCTGGCAGAGCCCCTTGTAATTATTTTTTTAGGTGAGCAGTTTATCCCTGCAACCGGTAACCTGAGAATTCTAGCGGCATTCCCTTTGTTGAAGTCTTACAATCATTTTTTAAGTAAGCAGGTGCTCATTTCTCACAATCGTGAAAGACTGTATTTGAACGGCTTAGTGGTGACCAGCGTTGTTTTCGTGTTTTTAATGTTGTTCTTATCTTATAAATATGCGGATTCAGGCGCCAGCTATGCGATCATGCTTGCCGAAATTTTGCTTTTGCTGATAAATTATTACTATGTAAGAAAAACTTCAACGGATTTGCAGGTTTTCGACCTTCGTACTTTCATTCATGCGCTAGTTGGTGCTTCATTGTTCATACCCGTCGTTTATCTCATACGGAAATTGATTCCATCGCCTTTGCCGGTCCTGATCATTTCTATGGGCAGCTGTTTCTTTGTATATGTAATTATTCAGGCTTTTGTGATCAGGAACAATTTCATGCTTATATTAAAAGATGTTTTTATCCGGCGTTGTAAAAAGCTATGGAGCTTTTTTTTCAATTAGTTGCAATGGAATTTTCTAAAAAAGTATACTATATCAGTGAGCATACAGATCAGGAAATATTCCATGGGGGCATTGGTCCGATGGATATTGAAAAAATATTGAAGCGTAATGATGCCATAGCCATCCGTTTTCCATATCATTTTGATTTTTCAATAAGGGCGAAAGTGATGCGTGTCGTATATCTGATCAAAACCTTCCTCCGCATTGAAGCAGGGTCCGTGATTGTTTTCCAACATCCTTTGTACGCAAGGATGAACAAATTGCTGTTGCAAATACTGAGACTACGTAAAACAGTGGTGCCTATATGCCTGATCGCGGATATCGACGGAATAAAAGATGGGAATGAATTCCTCTTACAAAAAGAAATGAATTGGTTCAGGCAATTCAATTATTTTAT
>JACMLY010000106.1 GCA_014379345.1 Chitinophagaceae bacterium | reverse complement strand
GAATTCGGGCTGTGTTATGATAATATGATTGCTCTCCTTCTTTCTATTTCCCCTGTTTCCAAGAATAAGAAGGTCTTCAACAACCGCTGCAGATTCAATATTCAATTCATGAATGCCTAAGTCCGCAAGCCGTGAGTAGAACGGTTCGATATTGTATTCGGTGAAATTATTGCTTTCGAGGTTTAATAAGATTGCCTTATTGCGATGATGTTGTCTTGAACCCGAACCGATGATCAATAAGTATGGGACCTCGTTGAGGTATATAACCGTAGTAGCCTCAAGGTCAGACTTTTCACTTTTAGGGATTCTGTCATCAAAGTTTTCAAAAAGTTTTATTCTCTGAACTTCACGCCATTTTTTATCCAATACAAGAATATCAGCTGCATCATCTCCCACAAGGTAAACCTGGCCCTTGTAATATTCTATTCCTGAACCTGATGGGAAGTTCACCGTTTCTTTAAAATCGAGAAGCTTAATTTTCATATTGGCAATATGTATCTAAATAAATTGTGGTGAGCGTAGTCGAACCATGAGCGTCGAACCATAAGCGTCAAACGATAAGCGTCAAACCATAAGCGTCGAACCATGAGCGTCGAACCATGAGCGTCGTCGAAACATAGGTCAGTCAACTATGAGCTATGATCAAACATATTTGTCCAGCCGTCCCGTTTCAATTTTTCCACCGTTGTCAACACTTCAACTTCAAGATTTTTTTTATATGCAACGACCAGATCGCCGATTTTTTTATCATATGCCCCCAGAATGGTTGCCGCCAGGATCCCGGCATTTTTAGCTCCATTTAATGCTACGGTAGCCACCGGAATGCCATTTGGCATTTGCAGGATCGATAAAACCGAATCCCATCCATCCATCGAATTAGAAGATTTTATGGGAACACCAATCACAGGAAGAGAAGTGATCGAAGCGATCATTCCTGGTAGATGAGCGGCACCGCCGGCTCCTGCAATTATGAGTTTTAATCCGCGATCCCGGGCAGTGCTTGCGTATTCCACCATACGGGCGGGCGTTCTATGAGCCGATACTACGGTTAGTTCAAATGGGATTCCGAATTCATTTAGAAGATCCCCAGCGGCCTTCATAACGGCAAGATCACTATCGCTACCCATAATAATGCCAACTTCCGGAATCATTTTAATTGGTTGAACAGCAAAGAAAAGATAAAAAAGTAAACTAAACTATTTCATGAGCTTGCTGTTTATATTAACAATTTCAAGTTAAGTAAGTTCAGAAGAAAGGGGAGAAGAAGAAAAATAGAAAATCGCATCAATCTGTAGCTAAAACCTATAAGGTCCTGGAAGGCGCTTTACAATTTGTCAACTACCTGCTAAGACCTTATAGGTTTTTGTGTGGTCTTAAAACTACCGCACAATATCGCCTTTGAGACGCAACAATTCAATTTCAGCCAGTTTCGTATTATATCTTGCTGCAATTAAACGATTGTATGCATCCTGCAGACTGATTTGGGCCTCGCGCAATTCGAGGTTTGTGGAAACGCCCTGGCGAAAGCGTTCCAGTGCAATGGCAACGTTTTCTTTTGCAAGCTGAATGTTTTCCTCTTCCAGCACCAGGGCCCTTTTCTGGTATTGATAATCTTTGAATGCGTTGCTGATGCCGGTATTGATGAGGCTCCGCTGATTTTCGAAAAATAATTGCTGGTATTGGATGTCGAGCTCAGCCTGTTTGATCAGTCTCCTTGCATTAAAACCATTGAATATGGGAACGGAAGCGGAGAATCCGAAATTGTACCCATTGTTCTGGTTGAATAGCGGGGTAAACGTATTGATTACTGCCTGGTTATTAGAGTTCGAAAAATTATAAGCAGAATTAAAAGAAATAGTTGGCCACCTTTCGGCCTTTCTTTCTTTCAAAGTAATATTTGCAATATCGATATTTTTTAATGCAACCAGCAGGGTAGGATTGGTCGACTCAAGATTCGTATTAATGATACCCAGGTTAATATCGAGATCGATCGGGATACTGTCGGTCACTTCAAAATATTTGCCTGTTGATTGGCCGATAAGTTGGTTAAGCTGTTCCTTTAATTGTACTATCAACGTTTGTTGTTGCAACTGCGCCGCTTTCTGTGCATTCAGATCGACTTTTGCCTGCAACAATTCCGGTTTACTTCCCAGACCAACAGAAAATTTTCTGTCGGCTATTTTTACTCTTTCCTCATCGATCGACATCTGCTCTTCAATAGCTCTTAATTGTTGTTGTTGCCGCACAATATTATAATAAGTGGTAAGGATCGTGGCTACGGTAGTAACAACCTGATTCCTTACACTGAGGTCACCCAGCCTCTTGAATTCAGCGAGCTTATCACGGGTGGCAAACATTTTCAAACCATCGAACAAAGTCCAGTTCAGGTTTACTGACGAAACCAGGTTGTTCGACTTGATGCCCTTACGATCTCTTTTGGTACCATCTGAGAGTTCCTGTTTCTGATGGTTAGTATTCCACAATTTGCTTACCGATCCGTTTAACCTTGGAAAAAAAGCATAGTTGGCATAACTGTAATCCAACGCATACGCAGCGGAATCATTTCGCACAAGTAGAATATCGTAGTTGCTACGCAATGCCAGGGCCACAGATTCTTCAGCAGTAAGAATGGATTGCGCATAAGTACCCGAAAAAAATCCCATCAAGATGACTAACATCAATCGTCTCATGTTCAAAATCATTTATGCCCTTTGAGCTTCTGTTTCTAAAATATCAAGTTCGCTTTTTTTCTTTTTGCGTGATAGGAAAGTATACATGGCAGGGATAACAAATAAAGTAAGTACAAGGGAAAAAAGAATGCCACCTACTATCACAATACCCAGTGGTATGCGGCTGGTAGCTGCCGCGCCTAAAGATAAAGCAATCGGTAAAGCGCCAAGAGACATCGCCAGGCTCGTCATTAAAATAGGACGTAGCCTCGCTTGTGCTGCCTCTACAACAGCTTCACGCTTACTCATTCCAGAGAGTTGTTTCTGATTGGCAAATTCAACGATCAAAATTCCGTTTTTCGTTACGAGTCCGATCAGCATGATCATTCCTATCTGAGAAAAAATATTCAAAGTCTGACCAAAAAGCCAGAGAGAAAATACCGCGCCGGCAATAGCCAGGGGCACTGTAAACATGATCACCAGCGGATCTATAAAACTTTCAAATTGCGCGGCCAGTACCAGGAAGATCAGGGCAAGAGCAAGTACAAAAGCAAATGTTGTATTTCCCGAGCTTTCCTGAAAATCACGTGAAGCGCCCGAAAGGGAGGTAGAAAAAGTATCATCGAATAATTTATCACTGATTTCTTCCATCGCCTTAATACCATCACCAAGCGTTTTGCCCTCTGCCAATCCTGCTGAAATTGTTGCAGCCTTGTAACGATTAAAATGATACAGGGTAGGAGGAGTTGTTTCTTCCCGTATACTGACCAGGTTATCCAGGGTGATAATTTCTCCCCGATTATTTCTGACATAGAAGTTTTTCAGATCCGTCGGGTCATCACGATCGTTACGTGATACCTGACCGATCACCTCGTATTGTTTTCCTTCTTTTATAAAATAACCCAGGCGAAGATTACTCAGCGCCAGTTGCAGCGTTTGGGATACATCTGCGATACTAACACCCAGTTCGCTGGCTTTTAATCGATCTATATCAATTTTTAATTCGGGTTTATTGAGTTTAAGATCTGCATCAACACCCTGGAATACCGGACTCTTATTCGCTTCTTCCAGAAATTTGGGAAGCACCGCAGTTATTTTATTAAAATCATTATTCTGAATAACGAATTGAACGGGTAAGCCGCCCCGCCTGTTTACGGAAATTGTTTGCTCCTGGATGGCGAAGGCCCTACCGTCTGAATATTTTGGCAAATTGCGGTTAACCATGTCAACGATCTCCTGTTGCGATCGGTTTCGATCTTTGGGATCAACAAGCGAAAGCCGTACAAATCCGGTATTCACAGCGCCTGATCCGGAAAAACCGGGAGCCGTAACGGATAATACAGTTCGGCGTTCATCCACCGAATCGATCATGAATTGTGAAAGCTGGTCAATATACCGATCCATATAGTCGAAAGAAGTTCCTTCCGGTGCAGTTACCTGCAGTCGGAACTGGCTTCTGTCTTCCATTGGAGCAAGTTCTGATTGAAGGCCACCTCCTATGAACCAGATAATTGCAAAGCATCCGAGAATGATTGCAAATGAAAACCACCTGATCCGCATAAAGCGCTGCAAAGAATTGTAATACCCATTCTCCATCCAACGGAAAAACGGCTCCGTCTTATTGTAAAACCATCCATGTGTATGAACCTTTCGAGTCAGTTTTACATTCAGTACCGGAGTGAGGGTAAGCGAAACAAACGCCGATATCAATACGGCACCGGCCACCACGATACCAAACTCACGGAAAAGCCGCCCGACAAATCCTTCTAAAAAGATGATCGGCAGAAATATAACAGCAAGTGTGATGGAGGTTGATATTACCGCAAAATAAATTTCTTTCGAACCTTCCTTGGCAGCCTGGTATTTATTCATACCCTGCTCCATTTTCTTAAAAATGTTTTCAGTAACAACAATTCCATCATCCACTACCAGGCCCGTGGCCAGTACAATACCCAACAGTGTGAGTACATTGATGGTAAAGCCGCTGAGATACATAATAAAGAATGCACCGATGAGCGACACCGGAATATCTATTAAAGGACGGATGGCTATCAGCCAGCTTCGAAAAAACAAATAAATAATAAGAACCACCAGCACAAGTGAGATGATCAGGGTTTCCTCCACCTCCGTAATAGAGCTCTTAATGAATTTTGTTTGATCCATCGCAATATCAAGCTTAATATCCGAAGGAACTTCTTTCCTTAACTGGTCAAGCCTTCTGTAGAATTCATTTGATATTGCCACGTAGTTTGATCCCGGTTGCGGGATCAAAGCAAGGGCGATCATCGGGATCCGGCTTTCTTTTAAAATAGATTCTTCGTTAGCCGGACCTAATACGGCTTCGGCAACATCCCGCAAGCGGATATCACTGCCATTGCTGTTCTTTATGGTTACATTGTTAAAATCTTCTTCCGTAATAAGCCGTCCAAAAGTGCGGATGGATAGCTCAGTCGTATTTCCCGATATCTTGCCTGAAGGCAATTCAACATTCTCCCGCTGCAAAGCTGTTTGAACGTCGACCGGAGTAAGTCCGTATGCACTTAATTTGGAGGGATCGAACCAGATGCGCATGGCATATCGCTTTTCTCCCCATATCTGTATCCCACTGACTCCGGGAATGGTTTGCAATCTTTCAACCAGCACATTATTCGCATATTCTGTTATTTGCAACTGGTTGCGGGTGTTACTTTGAACAGTCATCGAAATAATGTTATCGGAGCTTGCATCGGCTTTTGAAACAACGGGTGGTGCAGGAAGATCGTCAGGCAAAGATCGGAGTGCCTGCGAAACCTTATCACGAACATCATTTGCTGCAGCTTCCATTTCAATACTTAATTCAAATTCCACATTGATGCTGCTGGTTCCCTGGCTACTGGTGGACGTGATATTTTTAACGCCGGCAATTCCGTTAATGGCCTTTTCAAGAGGCTCGGTGATCTGGGATTCAACGATATCTGCATTTGCTCCGGGATACGAGGTTCGAACACTCACAATAGGGGGATCGATCGCAGGATAATCCCGGATGCCCAAAAATGTGAAACCAATAACGCCAAACAACACGATCAGGATGCTGAGAACAGTGGCTAAAACGGGTCTGCGCAAGCTGAGTTCAGAAATATTCATATGCTCTTATTGAATTTTATTCAATTTAATTTTTGAATCAGGCCTGATTGCCAGCAATCCGGTTGTCAGAATGGTATCTCCTTCTTTCAGCCCTTCTGTAATTTGTACGAATGACGAATCACGGAGGCCCGTTGATACAATTTCGAATTTGGCAACACCATCACGATAAATAATAACACGTTTATTTCTGGCTTGGGGAATAACGGCCTGTGTAGGTATGATCAATGCCTGATCATTCTTATCCATTTGCAGTGTAACCTTTGCAAATGCGCCGGGAACCAGCGAAGAGTGCGTTCCGTTGACGACGCTCCGGACTTTAAGCGTGCGGGTATTCGCTTCGATATTGGATTCTGTTGCCATAATGGCTGACGAAAATTTTTGGTTGGTTCCTGCTACCGTAAAATTCACAACACGTCCGCGCTGCATATTGCCGCTATACTTCTCCGGAACCGTAAACTCCATCTTCAGTTTACTGACCTGACTGATAGTAGTTATAATGTTAGCAGGGGTAACATAAGCACCCGAACTAATACTTTTTAAACCAATCCTGCCGGAATAAGGTGCCCTGATGGTTGTTTTGTATATATCTACGCGGATCAATTCCATATCCGCTTTCAGATTGTTCGACTGTAATTCCGAAAGATCGTATTCCTGCTGACTAATGCCGCCGATCTTTAACAATTCTTTGTAACGACTGGCGGTTTGTTGCGCAATCTCTAACTGTACCTGTAATTTTTTTAACTGGGCCTGCAAATCCCCATCGAACAGTTTTGCCAGAACACTACCCTTTGCAACGAATCTGCCTTCGGGAACATTCAGGTAAACGATCCTGCCCGAAATCTCAGGTCGGATCTCTGTCTCTTCAAAAGGAAGCAATGTACCGGGAACCTCAATATTTTCACTGATTGATTTTGTTCTCACAATAAAGCCTTCTGCCTGCATCGATCTGTCGGCCCCAGGTCTGGCAACGCCGGCGGGAGGCTCATTCTTCTTTTTATTTTCGCAGGATAACAGGATTGTGAACAGAATTGCAAAAGAAATCCATTTATTGATTTTCAGTAACATTAAGCTGTATGATTAGAAAATGACAGAATAAAATTAATATTTTCAGATTGGACGTGTTCAGGAAACATTACCAGCGGTTGTTGTACTTTTCGTGTCAGAAACAAGTGACGATCATCTTTAAAGTTTAAGGTTTAAGGTTTAAGGTTTAAAGTTATTTCTTACTAAAAAACTTTGAACTGGGGCTTTAAACTTAAACTTTGATCACCCTGCGATTGGTAATACCTTCATGTAAGAAACAAATAATGCTTTTGTTTAAAGTTTATGGTTATTTATTATTAAAAAACCTTAAACCTAAAACTTTAAACCTTCACAGAAAGCGTGTTTTTAATTCGGTTGGCTTTATATTCCAGCTCCCGCTTCTCCTTGCTTAATACAGTGACATGGCCCATTTTGCGACCTGGCCTCGTCTGCTTTTTCCCATAAATATGTACAAACACATTGTCCATCTGTAACACTTCATGCAATCCTTCATATCTGGCCTCGCCGCTGTGGCCATCCCCGCCGATTAAATTAACAATGGCGGCGGGTAAAATATGTTCGGTATTCCCTAAAGGATAACCGAGCATTATCCGCCACAACATGTCGAACTGAGAACTGTAATTGGCTTCAATGGTGTGATGCCCGCTGTTGTGAACTCTTGGGGCCGTTTCGTTGACATACACTTCATCTTTGTTATCGATAAATAATTCAACGGCGAATATCCCCGGACTCTTCAATCCTTTCACAACTGCCAGGGAGATGGCTTCTATTTTCCATAATGCTTTTTCTGGAATATCAGCCGGACTGATCTGGTACTCGAGAAGATTAAGGTGTTTGTCAAATACCATGTCAACAGGAGGGTACAAGGCAACTTCACCGGACGCGTTGATGGCAATGATCTGGGAAATTTCTTTTTGGATCACCACCATTTTTTCCAATACCGAAGGTTCATTAAATGCCCTTGGAAGGTCTTCGGCTGTTTTAATTATTTCCACCCCACGTCCATCATAGCCACCTACCCCTAATTTGTGTACTGCGGGTAAAAACGAAAGGTGGTTATTCAGTTCATTGTTGGTTTTTGTGACAACAAAATCCGCTGTTGGTATCTGGTTGTCTTTATAGTATTGCTTCTGGAGTATTTTATTTTTAATGATCTTCAAAGCTGCAGGACGCGGATATACTTTCACACCTTCTGCTTCTAATTTTTCAAGTGCTTCTTCATTCACCGATTCGATTTCAATGGTGATGGCATTCAGTTCTTTTCCAAAATCATAAACATCATTGAAATTCCTGATATCGCCCTTTACAAAATGATGGCACAAGTGTGCTGCCGGGCATTCCAGGTCACTCTCCATTAAATAAGTTTCCACCGGGTAATTTGCTGCAGACTGCAACAACATCTTGCCTAATTGCCCTCCACCAAGAATGCCTATTTTCTGCATGCCATTTTTAGTTAAGGAGCAAATATAAGCTGCTCCTTCGACCCTTTGGCTTCGCTTAGGAGGTGGTTCATAAGATTCTTTAACTTGGCCAGGGATTTTTTACCTTTGTTGTTCATGCGTCCCGACTATCCACATAAGAGCTTTGCTGATAAAAGGTCCCGTTATTCTTTGTTGATGGAAACCCTTGCTATGGGTCACTATAATTAATTTTCTGTCTGCTTTTGAGAATTTGATTGCTTATTCCTTATTTATTAAAAAAGCCATATGAGTACTGTATCAGCATCTGATCCATTTATTGGAATACAAACTGATTTTCTTCCTTTACTGGGAACTGATTATGTGGAATTCTATGTTGGCAACGCCAAGCAGGCTGCCCACTATTATAAAACCGCATTCGGGTTTCAGTCGCTTGCTTATGCCGGTCCTGAAACCGGTGTGCGTGACCATGTGAGTTATGCTATCCGTCAAAACAAATTAACTTTCGTACTGACCACTCCGCTACGGGCAGGAAACCCCGTAGCTGATCATATTTACAAACATGGTGATGGTGTAAAAGTATTGGCGCTTTCAGTGGATGATGCGTCTAAATCCTGGAAAGAAACAACCACCCGCGGAGCAACAAGCTATATGGAACCTGTTCGCCTCAACGATGCCGATGGCGAAGTAATACTAAGCGGGATCTGCACCTACGGTGAAACGGCTCATGTATTTGTTGAGAGAAAAAATTACAAGGGTTGTTTTTTACCTGGGTTCAAAGAATGGAAAACGATGTATAATCCACCCTCGACCGGACTGTTATATGTTGATCATTGCGTTGGCAATGTTGGCTGGAACCAAATGAACAATTGGGTAAAATTCTATGAGGAAGTGATGGGTTTCCGGAATATCCTTACGTTCGATGATAAAGATATATCCACCGAATATTCGGCTTTAATGAGTAAAGTAATGAGTAATGGAAACGGCTTCGTGAAATTTCCTATAAACGAACCGGCCGAAGGAAAGAAAAAATCGCAGGTGGAAGAATACCTCGACTACTACGACGGTGAAGGATGTCAGCATGTGGCCCTGGCCACCAGTAACATCGTTGACACGGTATCAGATCTTCAGGCAAGGGGAGTAGAGTTCCTGAAAATACCTACCAGTTACTACGATGAACTTCTGCAAAGAGTAGGTAAGATCGACGAAGATATTGAGCCATTAAAAGATTTAGGCATTCTGGTTGATCGTGATCATGAAGGTTATCTTTTACAAATTTTTACAAAACCGGTGGAAGACAGGCCTACACTTTTTTTTGAGATCATCCAAAGAAAAGGGGCTAAAAGTTTTGGAAAAGGAAATTTCAAGGCCTTATTTGAAGCCATAGAGAAAGAGCAGGAACTACGTGGAAATTTATAGGGAAATTCAACGGATATGGTTGGTAATTACACCATTAACTTTGTGTTTATTAACATTGTGTATAAGATGGATTGATTTTTGATGACAGCTTTATACTAATTTTAGCCCTATAATAAAAAACTGTCAAAATTTATCTGATGCATATTCGTTGTAATGCCGTACACATTGTTACAATGAAACTCCAACTAGCCATAATCTTCTTAATGCTATCCTTTGGGAGCAGAGCGCAAACCTCTGCTACTCATTTTACATTTATTGAATACCAGAAATCTTTCCCGCGAATCAGTGAAGCTTTAAAACGCAAAGAGGATACGCTGATGAAGCAATTCCAGGAAAAGAAGCTGGTATGGCCTGCAAAATATATTTACCTCCGCTCTTTTAAGTACGATAGTCAGCTGGAGGTTTGGGTAAAAGCCGGGATGAATGAAAAGTACAAACTATTCAAAACATATAAAGTATGTGCATTGGCGGGATCTCTCGGTCCTAAGCGTATGCAGGGAGACTACCAGGTGCCCGAAGGATTCTATTATATAAATGAGTTTAATCCCAAAAGCACTTACCATCTTTCATTAGGACTTAATTATCCAAATATCTCAGACAGGATATTGGGCGATTCTTTACAGCCGGGTGGTGATATCTATATTCATGGAAAATGTGTTACCACAGGTTGTATTCCGATCATGGATCAGCAAATAGAAGAGCTTTATATCCTTGCAGCACATGCAAAAACACAGGGACAGGATTTTATTCCGGTTCATATTCTTCCGATTGATTTCAAAAATGTGCGTAGTACGGCATATCTCAATCGCTACCTCAAGGATTTTCCGGAATATGTTCCGATGGTAAATGAGTTAAAACACGCGTATAACTATTTTGAAAAAACAAAGAAATTGCCCATTATTATGGTTTCGCAAAAGGGCGATTATATAGTTGAAGGAGTAATTCCTCCCGACCCTGTTAAGGATAACAAGCCAGTACGGAAAAGTCCTGCTCGTCCGGTAAAGCAATTCAATCAGGCCGAACTGGCCACCGTGGTGGATAAATTGCCTGTATATCCTGGCGGAAATGAAGGATTCCAGATATTCCTTGATCAGACGAGTAAGGAAATGATCCAATACCTGGGAGATGAACAGCAGAAAACCTATGTAATGATCGAATTCATCATTGATAAGGAAGGTAAACCAGCGTATGCGAAAGTGCTTAAGGGTGGAAACGAAGAATTGAACGACAGGCTGGAGGAAAAATTTGAAAAAATGTCTGTCTGGACACCGGCAGTGAGAACGGAAAAAAATGTGGCTATTAAACTAAAACAGACTGTTATTATTGACAAATCGGCTCCTTAACGCCTGATCTGTACAATTTATTTATAAAAATGCCTCCGCAAGGGGGCGTTTTATTTTAGGTATTTATTACAAATTACATGATATTCATAGCCTTGGCAAAGAAGGTGCAGATAAAGGGTAGGGTAAGTGTAATGATCTGGGGAATGGTGATCCAAACAACAACAGCTCCTGCCAGGGAGGCAAAAAACAATAACCAATATAAGCCGGTCGATTTGTTAGAAGTTTCCATGCTTGCAAAAATTTGGTCAAAAATAACTGGGATACTTGGGATTAAGAAGATTTATGGGATGAATTTTCTTAATCCCAAGTATCCCAGTAAATTCGCCCCGTTATAAGACACATCACTAATGAAGATTCACTTTTACTTACGATTCTCTACAAAGTTTGGCCAGTCACTGGCAATTTCAGGTAATATCGGGGCCCTTGGAAACAATGATATAAAAAATGCTGTATCGTTGACCTATCTAAATACCGATTTCTGGGAAGGAGAGGTTGAAGTGGACCCAGGTGAGGCGGTGAAGATCCATTACAACTATATCTTTTTTCAGGAAGATGGAACAGTTGTAATGGAATGGGACGATAAAAAGCAATTAGATATCTCAAAATCCGGGGTAGACGAAATACAGGTTTTTGATACCTGGTGCAATACCGGCAGTTACGAAAATTCGTTTTATACAGATCCTTTTCAGCAGGTCTTACTAAATGAAAATCGTACTCCGTACAAGAATAAATCCCCCAAAATTTTCACGCATATTTTTAAAGTAAAAGCCCCGCTTCTTAAAAAGAACGAAGTGATGTGCTTATCGGGTACCAGTACGGTTTTCGGTTATTGGAACCCGGAGCAACTTATTTTACTATCGCGTGAAAATGGCTGGTGGACGACAAAACTAAATTTGCCACAGGAGGATATTCCGCTTGCATACAAATATGGTGTATACAACATGAAGGATAAAACGCCTGTAAGATTTGAAACCGGCGAAAACAGGCTATTGCATGGTGATGCCCACCATAAAAAAATAACCATACTCCATGATGGATTTGCATACCTCCCTAATGATACCTGGAAAGGCGCCGGCGTTTCGATACCTGTATTCAGCCTTCGCAGCAAAGATTCATTCGGAGTAGGGGAGTTTGCTGACTTGAATCTGTTAGTGGATTGGGCAAAAAAAACCGGGCTGAAACTGATACAGATATTACCGGTAAATGATACCACGGCCACTCAAACCTGGGCGGATTCGTACCCGTATGCATCAATTTCTGCTTTCGCGCTGCATCCTATATATCTTAATCTGGAAACAGTTGCAGGAAGGAAATATGCCGATCTGGTTAAACCCTTAAAGAAAAAACAGAAACAATTAAATGAACTTCCTGAGGTAGACTACGAACAGGTTATCAAATTTAAATTAGCCACCCTTAAAGAATTATTTCTTGTACAGAAGCAGGAGTTTTTAAAAGGCGAAGAATTCCAGGACTTTTTTGCAAAAAATCGTCATTGGTTGATTCCCTATGCCGCATTCTGCTATTTGCGCGACCGGAATGGCACATCGAATTTCAATCAATGGAAATTATATAGCAGCTATGAGAAGGAGGCAATAGAAAAGTATGTGTCGCCTAAAGCAAAGCATTATGATAATGTAGCGCTGCAATATTTCATGCAATATCATTTGCATCAGCAATTACAGGATGCCGCTGAATATGCACACCGGAATGGTGTTATTTTAAAAGGAGATATTCCTATAGGGATTTACAGGTATGGTTGCGATGCCTGGGTACAGCCTGAGCTATTTCATTTCGATGTTCAGGCAGGCGCCCCGCCGGATGATTTTGCCATTAAAGGGCAGAACTGGGGATTTCCAACCTATAATTGGGAGCAAATGGCGAGAAATAATTTTGAATGGTGGCACCAGCGTTTTGTTCAAATGAGTAACTATTTTGATGCGTTCCGGATCGATCATATCCTCGGCTTTTTCCGCATTTGGAGCATTCCGGTTCATTCCGTGGAAGGGCTGATGGGATATTTTATTCCGGCCTTACCGGTGCATATTCATGAATTCAGCCAGAACAATATATGGTTCAACTATCACCGCTATTGCAAACCGCATATCAATGAGGCCGTGTTGTGGGAACTGTTCGGGCCCAACAATGAAAAGTTCAAGCCATTCTTAAATGCCACGGGAAATTATTCTTATGAATTAAAAAAAGAATACGCAACCCAACTGCAGGTTGCAGAATATTTTCGAAACCTGGAGCAGAACGATGAAAATAAAAACCTTCAGCAGGGTTTGTTCGACCTCATAGCCAATATCATTCTTTTCGAACACCCCGGATCGGCCGGCCAGCAATTCCATTTCCGTATCTCCATGGAAAGATCAATTTCATTTCGTCACCTCGATAGTGTTATCCAGGCCCAACTAAGGGATCTCTATATAAATTATTTTTACAGGCGGCAGGATAATTTCTGGAAAAATGAAGCATTGAAAAAGCTCTCGCCTTTGAAAAGATCAACCAATATGCTGGTTTGTGGCGAAGATCTTGGAATGGTTCCGCATTGTGTTCCCGAGATCATGAAACAATTGGGAATTCTAAGTCTAGAAATCCAAAGAATGCCTAAGGATCCCAGCGTCACTTTTTTTCACCCGACCAGCGCACCCTACCTTTCTGTTGTTACGCCTTCAACCCATGATATGAGTACCATCCGCGGATGGTGGGAAGAAGACCGTGATGCTATACAAAATTTTTACAATACGGTGTTAGGACAATGGGGCGATGCGCCGATCTCGTGCGAACCCTGGATAAATACAGCTATCATCAATCAACACCTGGGTTCGCCAGCAATGTGGAGTATTTTTCAATTACAGGATTTATTGGGGATGAGCGAAGATCTTCGACGTGATAACCCGCACGAAGAACGAATCAACGTTCCTGCTAACGTTAAACATTATTGGAAGTACAGGATGCATATGCCCCTTGAATGGCTTATCAAAGAAAAAGCATTCAATGAAGAATTGAAGAATCATGTGGAGGCCAGCGGGAGATAGGTCGTGCACCGACGACCGTCCACCGGATTCAGGAGCCCATAAACTAAAGTCGTCATCTGTGATCTGTCGTCCGTGGACGATCAACGCTAGACACATTCAAACAACAGAAGTTCATACAATGAAAGTTCGATACACCGTATCTAATCTTGCGTTCAGGTACCCGTTTACCATATCAAAAGGAACAAAAACCCATCAGCCATCATTGATAGTTGAATTGGAACATATGGGTGTTAAAGGATATGGCGAAGCGCCGGCTATCAACTACTATAATATTACGGTTGAAAAAATGATCGAGGATCTTGAGAGAAAAAAGCAGTTCATAGAAAAATTTGCATTCACTGAGCCGGCAAGGTATTGGCATTATCTCCACCATTTATTACCTAAAAATAATTTTCTTGTATGTGCGCTGGATATGGCCGCCTGGGATCTGTACGGGAAACTGAGAAAACAGCCGCTGTACAAAATTTGGGGTTTGAACTATGAAAAAGCGCCATTGTGTGATTACACGATTGGCATCGACACGATCGGCACAATGATAGAAAAGATGAAGGCATTGCCATGGCCCATTTATAAAATAAAGCTCGGTACTTCGGAAGACATAGAGATCGTTACGGCTCTAAGAAAACACACCGATGCCATTATACGCGTTGACGCCAATGCCGCGTGGACGGAAGAAGAGGCATTACAGAAAATACCATTGCTTTTCTCACTGAATGTTGAGTTGGTAGAACAACCTTTAGCAAAAGATGATTGGGAGGGGATGAAAAAAATATATGCAAATTCATCCATTCCCTTAATTGCCGATGAAGCATGCGTGGTTGAATCTGATGTGGAGAAATGCGTGAATCATTTTCATGGCATCAATATCAAATTAACAAAATGCAGTGGGATAACACCCGCCTTAAGAATGATTGAAACTGCCCGTGGATTTGGAATGAAAGTGATGGTTGGCAGCATGAACGAATCAACAATCGGTACGGCGGCGATCGCTCATTTGCTTCCTCTTCTTGATTATGTTGACATGGACGGGCCGTTACTGCTGGCAGAAGACATAGCAACAGGTATTTCATTTGATAAGGGAAAGGTGATTGTGTCGGATGCACCAGGCCTTGGTATAGACATTTCTGCGCCAGTATTTGAGAGTAGTCATAGCTGAGAATAGAATACACAATACAGGAGAATATTCTTTGATGATATAATTTCCCGTGTACTCATTCAACATCATTATTTCTTAAATACGATAAATGGGGACATTCAATATCCCGGATCAGCGGCTATACAATCAATGTATTTCGAATCACCGGTTTAAAAAGCTCGAAGAGGTGGTACAATGGTTGGGAGCGGTGCAGGCACAGGACTATTTGGGCTCACTCTGGGCAATAGGACTGCGGCTGAAAAATGCCAGGGAGACGCATATCGAAAAAGCGATTGCTGATAAAAAGATCGTTCGCTCATGGCCCATGCGCGGAACCCTGCATTTTGTAGCAGCTGAAGATCTACGATGGATGCTAAAGCTGCTCACGCCCAGGGTAATTCAACGCAGTGCAGGATTATATAAAGAACTGCAATTGGATAATAGGGTGTTTGGAAAAAGCAGGAAAACAGTAACAACTGCACTGCGCGATGGTAAACAATTTACCAGGAGTGAGATCTATGCAGTTATGGAACGATCAGGAATTTCAACACATGATCAACGCGGACTTCATATCCTCGGGCATCTTGCCCAGGAAGGATTAATATGTTTTGGACCGCGGAATGGAAAACAACAAACCTTTGTATTGCTCGACGAGTGGATCCCGCCAGCAAAAATGCCCGATCGCGAACAGGCAATTGAAAAACTAACCAGGAGCTACTTCAACAGCCATGGGCCCGCAACGGTAAAAGATTTTGCATGGTGGTCGGGACTGGCGTTTACCGACGCAAAAAATGGGATTGAGGGTATCAAATCCGGTTTGAGCAAGCAAATCCTTGACGGTGAAACGTATTGGAGCGCTCATGAGTCGAGGCGTTCAAATTCATCTAACAATGTTTTTCTATTGCCAAGTTATGATGAGTATTTAGTAGCGTACAAAGATCGCAACGCTGCGATCGATCCAAAATTTATTGAAAAAGTGAAACAATCAGGCAATGGCATATTTGCTTCACCTGTTATTATCGGCGGGCGTATAGCAGGTGTCTGGAAACGAAGTTTTACAAAAGATGGCGTATCCGTGG
>JACMLY010000105.1 GCA_014379345.1 Chitinophagaceae bacterium | reverse complement strand
TGGCGATTTAGCCACAAAGGCACGAAGACACAAAGAAGGACACTTCCACGAAAAAAAGTTCGGACATCGCCATTTAATATCGACTTATGCAACAGAAGCCATTGAACAATTCATCAAGAATGCCCGCTTCAACCGATTGGGGGTTCATTATACCCGCGATTGATATTATCGAAGGGAAAGCAGTAAGACTTACACAAGGCGATTATTCACAAAAGAAAATTTACAACGAACATCCCCTTGAGGTGGCCAGGCATTTTGAAGATGCCGGGTTGAAGCGCCTGCACCTGGTTGATCTTGATGGCGCGAAGGATGGAAAAGTAAAGAACTGGAAAGTATTGGAGACGCTTGCAGGCAAAACATCGTTGATCATTGATTTTGGAGGTGGCATTAAAACAGAAAAAGACGTACAAATCGTTTTCGATTCGGGAGCCGCTTTGGCAACGGTAGGAAGTATTGCGGTAAAAAACGAAAACGAATTTGTGAATTGGCTGGCTCAATTCGGAGCCGATAAATTTTTACTGGGCGCCGATGTGAAAGATGAAAAAATTGCAGTTGCAGGCTGGATGGAAACGACAAATATCTGGATATATGATTTTATTGAAAAATATATGCAGCATGGTGTTCAACAGATCTTTTGTACAGATGTAAGCAGAGATGGAAAACTCGAAGGCCCTTCCGTAGAATTGTATAAGAATATCATAATCAAATTTCCCAGCCTGCATTTTATTGCAAGCGGCGGAGTCAGCTCAATGAAAGATCTGGATGAATTAAGAAATATTGGTTGCAAAGCGGCGATCATTGGGAAAGCAATCTATGAAGGCCGCATCAGTATAAACGAGTTAACAAAATTCTGATATGGACATACAAAATTTTTGGATGTTTGCGCTAACCGGTTTGCTGTTAAACCTTACACCTGGCAATGATATGATCTATGTAGCCAGTCGAAGTACAGGCCAGGGTATTAAAGCAGGAATTATTTCAGCTCTTGGGATTATGGGAGGCTGCTTTGTCCATATTATCGCGGCGGTTGTAGGGCTTTCTGCAATTATTTCGAGATCTGCATTGGCTTTTGATCTCATTAAGTACCTGGGTGCGGTTTATCTGATCTACCTGGGTATTCGATCATTGCTTAGTAAAAAGAGATCGGTAGCGCTGAACAATATTACACCGCTGCATTCTTTTACCAGGATTTTCTGGCAAGGTGTTATAACTAATACGCTCAATCCGAAAGTGGCCTTATTTTTTCTTGCCTTCCTTCCACAGTTTATCAATATCAATAGCAACGGTACCCTTTGGCAGATTTTATTCCTCGGCAGCTGGTTTAACGTATCGGGCACTGTTGTAAATATAATGGTAGCGTTGTTATTTGGTAAAATGGGTAATTGGCTGAGCAAGGCACCCTGCTTTATACAATGGCAGGAAAGGATCACAGGAATGGTTTTGGTTGGATTGGGGATTAAGGTGGCAATAACCAAATCACCCTCTTAAATCTCAAATGAAGGGAGGACTGTCTTTATAACAGTTTAATGAAAATAATCATGGAGTCAAAGCAAAATAACTCAACTGGCCTCTCCTTTATGGGGCGGGGGGGCTTAACCAAAAGAATCATACCCTGTCTGGATATAAAGGATGGACGTACGGTTAAGGGTACAAATTTTGTAGATCTTCGTGATGCCGGCGATCCGGTAGAGTTGGGCAAACTATACGCAAAACAGGGAGCTGATGAACTGGTGTTTCTGGACATTACGGCAACGCATGAAAAGAGAAAAACACTTAGCGAACTGGTCAATAGAATTGCTCGTCACATCAACATCCCATTTACTGTAGGCGGGGGAATTTCGTCGGTTGAAGATGTAAGTGTGCTGTTACAAAACGGAGCAGACAAAATTTCCGTAAATACTGCGGCGTTTAAAAAGCCGGCATTGATCAAAGAACTGGCAAGGGAATTTGGAAGCCAGTGTGTAGTACTCGCCATTGATACAAAAAAAGAAGAAGACGGTGAATGGTATGTTTACCTGAATGGTGGCAGGGTAAAAACAGAAACAACCTGTTTTGATTGGGCAAGCAGTGGAGTAGAGGCCGGAGCTGGCGAAATATTGTTGACCTCCATGAATAATGATGGAACAAAAAATGGATTTGCTATCGATATCACATACCGTCTTTCAACCAGGTTGCCCGTACCCGTGATCGCTTCCGGAGGTGCGGGAACGATGGATCATTTCATAGATGTATTTGAAAACGGCAGGGCGGATGCAGCGTTGGCAGCCAGCATTTTTCATTTTAAGGAGATCGGTATTCCGGAACTCAAACTTTATTTGGCGGATCATTCAATTAATATCAGGGTATGATAATAATTGGAGCCATTATTGCCTTAGCAATTTTTTATTATCTCAACCATCAGCTGTCTGTTCGTAGAAAAAGAAGAAAGCAAAATTTACACGACAGGAAGGAACAATTTATAGCAGACCTCTTGCGATCCATAAAAGACAAAAAAAGATTCAGGAGATGACAAAAAATCTACCAATGATCAGTTTCCCGCAAATCATCAAATCAATTTTTTTTTGCGCCTTGGCGCCTTGGCGAGAAAATTCGCGCAAATTCGTATCAATTAGCGTTAATTAGCGTATGAAAGTAGATTTTAAAAAATATGCGGACGGCCTTGTACCGGCCATCATACAGGACTATAAAACCCAGAAGGTATTGATGCTGGGTTTTATGAATGAGGCTGCATTTATACAATCCGAAGAAACGGGTAAGGTTACCTTTTATAGCAGAAGTAAAAAGCGTTTATGGACGAAGGGTGAGGAAAGTGGCAATTTTCTGATGTTGAAACAAGTAATGGTCGATTGCGATAACGATACGGTGCTCATCAAAGCCGAACCAAAGGGTCCTGTTTGCCATACCGGTGCCGATACATGCTGGAGCGAGCGAAACCACCAGGAAGATTTTTTATATTACCTGGAAGATATCATTGAGTTACGCAAAAAAAGCCTGGATGATAAGTCGTACGTGCGACAATTGTTTCAAAAAGGAATCAATAAAATTGCTCAGAAAGTGGGTGAAGAGGCCGTAGAATTGGTTATTGAGGCAAAAGATACTAACGACGAATTGTTTCTGAACGAGGCTGCTGATCTGTTGTTTCATTATTTGCTTTTGCTTAACGCAAAAGGCTATAATTTACACGATGTTGTGCGTATTTTACAGGACAGACATTCAAAATAAATGGCGATGAAAAAATGGATTGTGTTGATATTATGGTTACCGATATTTCCCCTCTTTCAGAATGAGTTAGGGGGAGTAGTGATGGCACAGAACACCCCCAATAAGGGCTTTGTGATACAAGGGTCGATTGAAGGACTGGCAGAAAAATCGGTCGTAACACTCAATAATTTGAACAACCCGGCAGATACGGTTGCGAGAACAGAAGTGAAGAATGGAACTTTCATTTTGAAGGGAACTATTGACGAACCAAATCTTTACCAGTTGAACTTTAATGCTGTTCAGAAAAAAAGCGTGCTATTTCTAAGTAATGATGCTATTACCCTGAAAGGAAATATTGAGAACGTGCAAAATATCGAGGTAGACGGTTCAACGGTTCAGAAAGATTTTAAAGAATTTCAGAATACATTCAACCCTTTATTTCAGCAGCTGACTGAAATGAATCAGCGGATGAGTGCAAAGCCGGAAATTCAGCGCGATGATTCACTGATGGTTTCCTACATGAGAATTTTACAAAAGATCAAATCTGATGTTGAACAATTTGTAAGTAGTAAAAGATCATCGCCTGTGGCGCCATTTGTGTTGGTTGTTACAGGTGAGCTGGAACAGGATCCCGCAGTGGTGGAAAAACGCTTCAATTTGCTGGATGAAAAAATGAAGCAGGGCTTTTACGGAAAAATAATAAAACAACAAATTGATGACGGGAGGATCGGAGCCGTTGGTTCAGAAGCAATTCCTTTTACCCAGAACGATACAGCGGGAAATCCGGTATCATTGGTATCCTTTCGTGGCAAATATGTGCTGATCGATTTTTGGGCAAGCTGGTGCAAACCCTGCCGTATGGAAAATCCAAACCTGGTTACTGCCTTTGACAAATTCAAAGGAAAGAACTTTACGGTACTGGGTGTATCTCTGGACCGTTCCCGTGGACCATGGTTACAGGCCATTAAAGATGACCGGCTCGTGTGGACACAGGTTAGTGATTTGAAATTTTGGAATAATGAAGCCGCTGCTAAATACAAGATTCAGTCAATTCCTCAAAACTTCCTGCTGGATCCTTCCGGTAAGATCGTTGCCAAAAACCTCCGTGGCCCCGAATTACAAAACAAGCTTTGTGAGTTGTTGGGGTGTAATTAGCAATGTAAGTACGAAGTACGAAATACGAAGTACGAAGACTGTTTTGAATTTCGTACTTCGTACTTCAAACTTCGTACTTCTAATTAACATCCTTCCCCTGTTCCAGCTTACCGATCATCGCTTCTACATTTGTTTTATTAAGTGGATTGGGAGAGAGAGGAAGGGCCTGTTTTGCAAATTTAAGAGCAGTTTTATAATCACTGTTTGCAGAGTGGCCTCTGACCAATCCCATAAGTGTTGTGAATTGGTTCGGGTTTTTTGAAGCATTTATTTTAAATACTTCCAATGCTTCTTTGTTTTTCTTTTGGGAAAGAAGTTGCCGGCCGTATTGATGCAATTCCTGCATGTTAGCCATTGGCATTGCCGATTTCATAAGTGCATCTGCTTCGGCAGTTTTGCCCATTTTTTGTAACAGTTGTGCTTTTGTAGCGAAAGGTTGAAAATGGGAGTTGCCGCCAAATATCGGACTGGTTGCCGAATCAGACCATCTCAAAGCTTCTTCCAGGTTAGTATTGTTTTGCAGTGCCCATTGTGCAGCCTGATCCCAGGTTTGCCATACAAAACCCTGGCGGTTCCTGAGTTCGTTACGGAATACTGCAAGCTGCGTTTTTACCAGGTCCACTTCAATCTTAAATGGTATAGATAATTTTTCCCAAAGCAGGTTAACGGTTGCAGAATTATCTGTCTGGTTTGAGAATTCATATTTTAGCCATTCAACGCTTTTATCTGTTGCTGATGGCTTTACCTTCACTCTCAATGCATCTTCTTTTTCATCATAATAATAGCTGCCCCAGGACACTGAATTTTTCGAGAAGATGATGGTAGACTCATTTGAGTCGTAAGCAATGAATAATCCGTAGGTACCGGATGATAATTCTTTCCCTTCAATCTTTACATCTGTTGAAAAATGAATCGTGGTATTTTCGTTGGCGCCTGCCCGCCAGGGTGCCGCCTTACTTGAACCGAAGCCCTGGTCTGCAAAGCCGGTATGTACAAGCTGGCCCCATATTTTTCCTTCGCGGCCTTTTATACCCGGACGGTCATAATGAATTTCAACAGCTGTAAGACCGATCTGTTCCCCAACCCAGGCTTTTTTGTTGCCACCACTGGGTGTGGTTGTGAGTTGTGCGAATGAATAAATGCATAAAAAGATAAGGACTGTGGTCAGCCCGCATATTTTCTTCATAACAGTTTAATTTGTGTACAAGCTAAATAAGAAACAGTTGACTGCCGATTCTTTTTTATCAATGATAAGCGGAAGTGATGAGCTGTTATTGTAAATGATATAAGGCATAGGGCTTTTTAAGTACGAAGTACGATGTGAGATGTGAGATGTATGATGTATGATGTATGATGTAAGACAAACTATTCAGGATTGTGTGATACTGCATTTACATCTCACATCCCTCATCATACATCGTACATTCTCCCTACATCAACTGTCGTTTATACAATTGAATGGCATTTTCATACCCGAGGTATAACGCATCGCTGATCAATGCATGGCCAATGGAAACTTCCAGCAGGCCGGATATATTCTGTGAAAAGTATTTGAGATTTTGCAAATCAAGGTCATGACCAGCATTGATACCCAAGTGCAACCCGTTCGCGCGTTTTGCTGCAGCAATATATGGCGCTATCGCTTTTCCTTTGTCCTGATAATATTGTTTCGCATATCCCTCCGTGTACAATTCGATCCTGTCCGTTCCTGTTTCAGCAGCGCCATTGATCATATCGATGACGGGGTCAACAAAAATACTTACCCGGATTTTTGCTGAATGAAACACCCCAATGATCTCGCGCAAATAATCTTTGTGTTTTATCGTGTCCCAGCCGTGGTCAGATGTAATCTGACCTTCTGCATCCGGTACAAGCGTTACCTGGTGCGGAATTACTTCAAGTACCAAATCTACAAATTTTTGTTCCCGGCAATTACCCTCAATATTGAATTCGGTCGTGATTATTTTTTTTATATCGCGTGCATCCTGGTAACGGATATGGCGTTCATCGGGGCGGGGATGAACTGTTACACCATCAGCACCGAAAGATTGAGCATCTACAGCCGCCTTAACTACATCAGGATTATTGCCGCCGCGGCTATTGCGCAGCGTGGCAAACTTATTAATGTTTACAGATAATTTGGTCATGCACCAAAATTATCCAAACAGGAACAATAGAAGTTACTAAAATAGAAATAAAAAAAGGGAGCCGGCCAATAGCTCCCTGATGTAAGGTTTCGAAATATGTAAATAGAATTTACTGCTTGGATAGTTTGGTGTTAAAAAGAATCGTTCCCTCGGTGTCTATAATATCGAGGAAATATTGTCCATTGCGCAGAATGCTCAATTCGTTTATTGATGTCACATTCGATCCTTTCATTACATACCAACTCAACATTTTAATTATTTTTCCCGCCTCATCGAACATACGCACGATAATGTGCTTGTTCTGATCACATGTTACATCCAGGGTTACAGATGTAAAAAAGGGATTAGGTCGCGTTGTAACTTTCATACTCATTTCATTGGGTTTAGGGTTATTGCTCTTATCAACGCCGTCGTGCGTAGCCACAAATTGCAAAAGTCGACGGAAGTTGTCAGGTACCTGCGAATTTGAATTTTGCGAATATTGATCTTCTACTGACCCTGGTTTATTCTGTTGTATCACGACTAATTGTTTCGTGCAGTATTACGAAATCAGTGCCATTAAGATAGACGGTTCAAAAGCAATGGATTACCGATTGATTTAAGAGCTGATCGGTCTCAGTTTGGGAGACTATTACTCGTGACGGGAAATTACAAACATTCGTTCGTGGATGAATTAGGTAATATATACGTATTCAGACAGAGAAGGAGATGGCCTTGTTTAACAAATTGGGCATTAAAACATTAAATGACACATATGCAGTAAGAAGTAAGGAGCTTAGAGACCGTAGTCAAATAGAAGATCTTCGAAAATTTTCGTTCCTGAAATTGCATGAGTAAAACCCTCTCGGACAGATTTAAAACCGGGCCACCAGCTTGAGGTTTAACAGTCGTGGGGTTAACCTGTTAGGCATCGCAAAAGTAGTGTTGGAGAAATCTTTTATCAGCAGGTACGAAATGGTATTGTCTCTGTCAATAAGATTGAATACTTCCAGCGTGGCCCAGATATTCTCGAAGTTTCTAAAAGGGTTATGGCTTCTACGGTTGCTTTTTTCACTATCTAATAGCAATGCGCTAAAACCAATATCGATCCGGATATATGGATCTATGACCAGTGAATTTCGATATCGTACACTATTGGGAATATTATATGGAAGATTGCTTCCATATAAAAAATTGAGATATACTTTAAAATTCTTATTTGTGGCCAGATAATCCTGCAGGAACATGCCAAAAGTTATAAGTCTGTCTGTGGGCCTCCTCAGCCAGCCGATATCCTGCCTTACACTATCCATTATTACCTGGTCTTCTGTTTTTGCTGTAATAGTTTCACCAGCAGCATTCTTATAATTAAAATAAAAGTCGTTTTCTATATCCTCTCTGGTTCTCATAAAACCGAGACTGATCCAACTTTCAGCATCCTTCACCAGGTCTCCAAATAAGCGAAATTCAATCCCGACGGCATAAGCTTTCGCTTTGTTCTCGCCAAAATACCGGAGCCTTACATTGTCGACATCATAAGGTACTACATTCGTCATCTTTTTGTAGTAGGCTTCAGTGGTGAGGCGAAAAGCCCTGAATCCCGATTGAAAATTATAATCCAATCCGCCGGCAACCTGCCAACTTTGTTGGGCTTTCAGATCTCTGTTGATGGTTCCATCATAACGGCGCAGCTCACGATAAAAAGGAGGCTGATGATAAGCGCCTACTGCACCACGAAAGATAATGTCCTGTTTCCATCCCCGAGGTTTCCACGAAAAGCCGGCTCTCGGCGATAGTAAAAATTGATTGTTCAATGTGTTATAATTGTACCGAAGACCTGCCTGTAAAGTAAAAGAGCTGGAATCATGGAAAATGATATTATCCTGTATGTATCCTGATAACCTCGTTATTTCTATTTCGGATTTCGACTTAAGCACTTTATTCAGTTGCAGCATGTCGGGGGCATAAGGAAGATTGTACCCGGCTGAATCCTGGTACTCCCATTCATTGAGTTTGTCATCGATCAGCTGCCGCTCTGCCGTTTGTCCCCATTGAAAAAAATGAATGCCTTTGTCCAGGCTTCCTTTATGCGAAAGGTTCCATACCTCGATGTTCAACATATTACGGGCAAACGTTTGGTATAATCCCGCACCCAGGGGATTATTGATCAGACCAAAATCGGGTTTCGATTTGTCAAATTCCCTGGCTCCGAACAGGTAGGCTCCGGTGATATCGATCGATTCACGTTCATCATTTTGAAACCTGCTTAACATCCATTTCAACCGGATATTTTTACGGGGGTTTTGTAAAAATGACAATCCGATCATATTTGTTCGATACCGGTCCTGTTCACGTCCTTCAAAAAAAATATCAAGCCCCAGGTTTGCACTGAAATAAGGCGAGAACACCGAAGAGGTCAATTGACTGAATGAAGGGATCAAAGTGAATTTTGTCTGGGAAATATTACCCAGCAATTCTATGGAAGACCTGGCCGTCAATTGATAAGTAAAAAGGGCTTGTAAGTCTGCGGAAGAAGGCACATAGTTACCCTGGGTTTCCTGGCTGCTCAAAAGGTTCCGGTTGCTCCTGTTGCGGACGCCGATCAGGTAGCTGAATTTATTGTCTTTGGTAGCGCCTTCTATGTGAAAACCCTGTTCAAGTACCCCAATATACGCGGAACCACCAAATTGCCTGGGCCTTTTGTATTGGATATCGAGCACCGACGACATTTTGTCCCCATATCTTGCCTGGAATCCTCCATTATAAAAATTAACGTTGCGGGCTAATTCAGGATTGATAAAGCTCAGGCCTTCCTGTTGTCCGCTTCGTACAAGGTATGGGCGAAATACTTCAAAATCATTCACATAAATAAGGTTCTCATCGTAATTGCCACCCCGCACCGAGTATTGTGAGGTAAGTTCATTATTCGATCCCACAAACACCTTTATCAGGCTTTCAATTCCTCCTGTAGGAGAAGGTATATTGATGGCATTCTTAGGATTAATCACTACCAGGCCGGTTTCCCTCCGTTGACGCTGATCAGTGACAACCACGGTCTTTAATTCCTGGGAACCCCGTTCCATCCTGATAACTAAATATTCCTGCTCGTTTTCATTGAGCAGAAAATTACGTTGTTCTATTTTGTACCCCGTAAAACTGAATTGCAGTGCAAAAGCCTTTTCTGCCGGTACTTTTATTCTGAAGCTGCCGGAATCGGAAGTGATGATACCGGTTTGCCGCCCAAGTATATATACAGAAACCTTGCTTAATGTGTTTTCATTTTCATCAACTACTTTCCCGGATACGTAGGCTGTTTTTTTTTGAGAAAAAGCAGTTTGAACGGTAGCAACAAAGGAAAGCAACAGGAAAACAATTACAAATCTCACCCGGGTTAGTTTAATGCTGTCGAAATTAATTGAAATACAATCATATTAAAACAGAAAATGGAGTAATTTATTTTACTTGTGGTTAGTTTACCTGCAGTATAAACCTCTTTCATGAATCGACTTCCGGTACTTATTCTAATTTTCGCGATCATCCATTCAGGCTGCTACGAGCCAAAGGCAAAACAAAGACTTCCGGAAAAGAAAAGTCGTTTTGTGTTTAAAGAAACCATTGCGAAAGGCCTGGATACCACTATGGTCAGTCTGGGATCATTCAAAAGGTTCAATATCGCCGATGTACTTTGCCAGCGATGGCGGTTAGAAAACATGGATGATATTACGGCCGATATCATAGCGGATACTGAAATAAGGAAATCCATTGTGCGCGATATGGTCTTATTCAGGGATTCAACGATTCTGGAAAACCCATCGGGAAAGATACGATTGGGAAGGTGGCAGGTGGCGGTGAAAGAAAATTTAAGACTATTGATCCTTGTGATTCCAGACAATTCACAAAAACAATACATCATAGAGAGTTTAACTTCCAATCAACTGGCCCTGGGCATTCCTGCAATCGATCATTTTATCCTTGACTTTTCGGCCCCGGCTCTCACACATAGGAACTTATACTATGATCCCTTTCACCCGGTAAACAACCGTTGGCGTATTAAGCCACTTGCTAAAGAAACTGATTCGGCTATTCATGAACGCCTGAAGAATTGCCTTTTGTTTTATGCCTTGTATTATCGTGATCACATAAAAAGAAAAGCAAATACAATATCTTTTGAAGGATTACCCCTGATTTTTGAATGGTACAGCGGCGGGATCGGATTGCCAGACAAAGATGAAGTGGACGATTCATGGTTTGAATGTTTTTACAACAGAGAACAGGCATTGCAGGGGTATTCCATATTGAGGAAACTGATCGTTGACTATGAATACCAGTGGCCCAAAGACGCTCCCAGCTGGATATACGGAACTCACGCTGTATTGGAACAGATGTATTATAAAATAGATGATCTGAAGGATTTGAAAAAACAGCCTCGCCACTAATTACGCGAATTAACACGAATTCTTCATTCGTGTTAATTCGTGTAATTAGTGGTGGGAAATCATTTATTTTCTAATTCTGCCAAGTCTGAGAAATAAGGGGAACCGGAAGACAATTGATTCCGTTAATGGCCAGGCCATTTGTAAATCTGATCTTAATTCATCAACAGGATTATATCCCTTTGCCTTGATAAAATGTTGTACACTCGACCACGTATTTAGATAACCCGAAAGATCCTCCAGATTCCATTGTACTTCCATAAAGAATTCCTTCGCCGGAAACTCTTCATAGGGAAATGGAATTGTGCGGTAATGATCGTCTACGTATTTCCGTTCAGCATCCCAAAAAGGACCGACCGTATCATTATAAAAAATCGCGATCATCTCATTTAGCTTATCATATTCAGAGCTAACCATGCTATAACCCCAAACGGCAACAACACCAGTTGGCTTTAAGAGCCGCTTTGCTTCCTGTTTAAAACCTTTAAAATTGAACCAGTGATAAGCCTGTGCTACCGTGATCAGGTCAAAGCTTTGTTCTGCGAAAGGTGTACTTTCTTCTTTGGCTATTGCATACTGAATACGTGGATGTTTTTTCGAATTCGCAATTTGCTTCCCGCTGATATCGGTAGCCTGTACCAACGAGAAATGCGATGCCAGCAGCAAAGCTGCCTGGCCATTTCCTGTAGCACAATCCCAGGCTGTATCCCGCCCGGCAACAAATTGAAGAATATAATCTATTAATTCAGGCGGGTAGCCTGGCCTGTACCTGGCGTATATATCAGACTGGTTTGAGAAGAGGTCCTTACTCATGGTTTTTTGATACTTGCTTCAATCTTGCAATAACTTCTTTGGGCATTATTGAACCAAACACTGTATTTCCTGCTACCAGTACATCGGCTCCTGCATCAACAATTGATTGTGCATTGCCAACTGTCACTCCGCCATCGATTTCAATTTTTACAGATAATTGTTTTTCGTCGATCATTTTCCGCAACTCTTTTATTTTTTCCAGTGTATGCGGAATAAATGCCTGACCTCCGAATCCTGCATTCACGCTCATCATGCAAACAAGGTCAATATCGTGCAGAATATCTTTTAAGAAAGATACCGGTGTATGCGGGTTAATAGCCACACCTGCCTGCATTCCCAGTGATTTTATCTGTTCGATATTGCGATGCAGGTGCGGACAGGCTTCAATATGAACAGTAAGAATATCGGCACCCGCTTCTTTAAACTCTTCCGTAAATTTTTCAGGTTCCAATATCATGAGATGTACATCGCATATTTTAGAAGTGCTTTTACGGATTTGGGCGATCACCGGTAATCCAAAACTGATGTTCGGAACAAACCTTCCATCCATTACATCCAGGTGAAACCAATCTGCTTCGCTTTCATTTAGCATTTTGCATTCATCTTCCAGACGTAAAAAATTAGCAGATAATAATGAGGGAGCTATAAGGGGCATTTAATCAAAAATTTTTAGTTAGAAATAAGAAGTACGAAATACGAAGTTGAAGATATGAAATACGAAGTACGAAGTCAGAGGTACGAAGTCTGAAGTCGTGGATTGCGAATACGACCGTAATTGACCGGCCACTAAACCTGATATTTCGTACTTCTGACTTCGTATTTCGTACTTTGTAAATTTTATTTTACTCTCTGCAACGCTTCCCATGCCTCACCAAAATTTTTATCCAGGGATAGGGCTCGTTGGTAGTTTGTAACAGCTTCCTGTTTTTTTCCGAGTGCTTCATAAGTACGGGCTGCCCAGAAATAGGCATCAGCATTTGTATTCGATACAGTTGAAGCAAGCTTGAATATTTCCAGTGCCGATGAGTATTTTTTTTGTTCAAACAATACAATCCCCTTTTCAATGTACGCATCTGTCATTTTCCAATCCCGACTGATACATTCATCAAACTGCCCGAGTGCTTTATCGTATTGCTTTGTTTCTGAATAGTAAACTCCTTTCATGAAAATCGGGTCCGTTTGCTGTCCGGCGGTATCGTTTGCTAATAACAAATCGCATATTTCCAGTGCTCTCGGATTTTTGGCCGAAGCGTACAATGTGGCCAGTGCCAGCCCGGAATAGTTAATAGGTTGTAAACTGAAAGATCTTTCAAGAGCTTCTATGGCCCCAGATGTATCCTTCAATTGCGCAAGTACCATCCCTTTATCGTACCATATTTCAAAATTCGAAGAGTCTTTTTCCAGGATGCTGTTGTACTGTTGCAGCGCTTCCTCATTTTTACCGGTTTGCGAATACACTTCACTGAGTCTGCGACTGAATTCAGGATTATCAGGATATTGCTGCATTCCTTTTTTAAGAAGGCTGACAGCATCGTTAACCTCATCAACCATTAACAGGTTTGAAATATATTCGAGGGCGGTATTTGCTTCGGGCCTGAGTTCCCACGATTTTTTATAATCGGCCGTTGCTATTTCATGCCGGTTATGTTGTGATAACAAAAGGGCTCTTTGCAGATACAAAGCCGGGTCACCAGGAAATTTTTCGATGCTATCCGTCAACCCGGCATAGGGCGGATTTTGCAAAATTCGTTTTGAATTTGAAGTGTGGTCATTATGTATTGCATCACATGCCGCCAGCAACCATAAGGATGCGATCAAAAACAGCCAATTCCATTTTATACATCGGTTCATGCTTCAAAACTAACCGATTTTTTAAAAAGCCCCATCCAACAATGTCCTAAATTCAGTCAGACCGGGACAATCAGACTGGTTTTAAGACATTTGAGTAACCGGGTCTGACCGTCCCGGTCTTACCTGGTTATTTAAATTATTTTAACATAATTACCTTCGCACGAAATTGTTTCTAAAAATACATGCATGAAAAAAGTTTTTTTATTTTCTTCAATGGTTTGCGTACTTGTGTTCATAACCGCAACCTCTCTCAACATTGATCATCCCTTTACCTCTCTCCACCTGCCTACCGGGCAGGCAGGTTCGTCATTGACCACTCCGGACACCATTCACTATCCGGCAGAAAAGCATTTTAATAATATGCAGCAACTTAGCTTTGGAGGAGACAATGCTGAAGCCTATTTCAGTTTTGATGGCCAGTGGCTGGTCTTTCAGAAAACGAATCCTGCAGAAGGCATTCCATGTGACCAGATATACATCGGGAAGCTGCCAACGAAAGAAGGAGAAAAGTTTATCCCGAAACTGGTAAGTACGGGAAAAGGAAGAACAACCTGCGGAGCTTTCATGCGTGATGGAAAACATGTTATTTATGCATCTACCCATCTAGGAAGCGATCAATGTCCTCCTGTTCCGGACAGAAAAAAATATGGTAACAGGTATATCTGGCCACTCTATCCCAGTTTTGACATCTTCGTGGCCGATCTTAACGGAAAGATCGTAAAGCAACTCACTTCTTCAACGGGCTACGATGCAGAAGCTACCATATCTCCCGACGGGCAAAAAATGATTTACACCAGCACAAAAGAGGGTGATATTGATTTGTATATGATGGACCTGAAATCTGGTGCTGAAAAAAGGATCACAAACACCCTCGGATATGATGGCGGTGCCTGGTTTAGTCCCGATGGCAAAAAATTGATCTGGAGAGCATCGCGACCTCTTACAGATAGTGCCATTAAGGAATACAAAGAACTTTTGGCCGAAAACCTGGTGGCGCCGACGAAAATGGAAATCTGGATATCCGATGCCGACGGCAGCAATGCAAGACAGATAAGTAATTTTGGTCAGGCCAATTGGGCTCCGGCTTATATGCCTGATAGCAAACGGATCATATTTGCATCAAATCATGAATACAAAAGAGGGTTTCCTTTCAATTTATACCTGATGAATGAACAGGGAAAAATTCTGGAGAAGATCAGTCGCGATAATGGCTTTGATGCGTTTCCGATGTTCAGTCAGGATGGAAAAAAAATCGTATTCTGCAGCAATCGCAACAACGGAGGAACAAGGGATACGAATATTTTTATAGCAGATTGGGTGGAATAATTTACCAAGTGCGCGGTATGAAGTACTAAGTACGAAGTATGATGAGCACAACAAGAATGAACCTCAGAGCTTGCATAGATTAGAGCAATAATTAATTAATTCAGGTAAAAAGAGCAGATTGTCAAACTTTAAATATGTATACTTCGTACTTCGTACCTCGTAATTTTAAATCAGCATGTCAAACATCGTAACCATAACATTAAATCCTGCAGTTGATAAAACGTATGTAGTGGATGATCTTGTTCCTGAGCATAAGCTACGGTGCAACAATCCTTTGGTGGAAGCGGGTGGAGGTGGTATCAATGTATCAAAGGGTTTAAGGGAGTTAGGAAGTTCGTCGGTTGCTATTTTCTTTACAGCAGGAAGAAATGGGGAGCTTCTTCACGAACTGCTGCAACAGGAGCGAATTGAATGCAAGCCTGTTCCTGTACAAGGCGAAACACGTGAAAGTCTTGTTATCATGGATCAATCCTCTAAAAAAGAATTTCGAATTGTTGTTGATGGTCCGAAAATAGATATTTCAGCATTCCAGGAGATTACCCGGATGGTACAAACGATTAAGCCATCATGGCTCATAGCCAGTGGAAGTCTTCCGGATGGTCTTCAAAAAGATGTTTATTCGATATTGGCGAAAACTGCAAAGTCAATTAGCGCAAAATTTATTCTCGATACCTCCGGCGATGCATTGAAAGCTGCATTGGCTGAAGGCATTTACTTAATAAAACCCAATCTGAAAGAATTAAGCCACCTGGCCGGCGTTAAATCCCTGCAGGTAAGCGAAGTGCCTGAAGCCGCGAAAAAACTAATTAGCGAGGGAAAAGCTGAAGTAATTGTGGTGTCGATGAGTTCAGAAGGGGCTATGCTTGTAACAAAAGATATGCACAGGCATATTGCTTCTCCGAAAATCGAACAAAAAAGTACAGTGGGTGCAGGAGACAGTATGGTCAGTGGTATGGTTTGGGCATTGCAGAATAATAAAAGCGTACTGGAAATGGTTTGCTGGGGCATCGCTTGTGGCTCTGCAGCAACAATGAACAATGGCTCACAACTTTTCAAAAAAGAGGATGTTTATACACTCTTTGAGGCCATCCGTGAAAAGACAGATTTGTAAATTTTCACCCGTAGCTTTGCTTCACCAAAAACTATAAATATGTATACCGGCCTACTGCACCTGCACAATTTGCTTCGTTGGGTTATTCTGTTATTATTGCTGATTTCCATCTTTCAGTCATTTTCCAAGACAGCCGGCTTAAGGAAAACGAGTTTATTTCTGCTGATCTCAGCCCATATCCAATTTTTAATTGGGTTATACCAATGGTTTATTGGAGGGTTTGGATACAATCTTATTAAAAACAATGGCTTTAGCGAGGTAATGAAAAACAGTGCACAACGTTTCTGGGCTGTAGAACATATTGCCGGTACACTGATAGCGATTATTCTAATTACCATAGCAAGAGGAAAAGTAAAACGCGGAGCATATAGTGCTGCTTCCTGGTTGTATGTAGTTGCACTAATTCTTATTCTTGCCGTTGTTCCCTGGCCTTTCCGTGAAGATATTGCCCGTCCCTGGTTTCCAGGTGTAAAATGATAAGAAATCTTTCTGCCACGAATTCCACGAATTACCACGAATTAAATTCGTGGTAATTCGTGGAATTCGTGGCAAAAAACCTATTTATCTGCGCGTGAAAAAATCTTACTCACGATCTTCCACTCGCCATTTATTTTTAGAAGGTTCATGTAATCATTCATGATCACATTGCCAGCTTCAATTTTTATTTTAGCCTGGGCCGCATTGCCTTCAAGATTCATAGAAACAATTTCTATCTTTCGATCGGATTTCCCGGCATTCGGATTGCTTTTTATTCTGCCGATGAATTCTGCAATGGGAACATCTTTGAATTCGCCCGTTTTATAATCGACATATTTCATAGTAGCACTGGCATGGAATGCTTTCTCAACCCTGTCTCCAGTTCCGCTCATGTAATTCTGCAGGCATTCTTTGACCCCATCTTCATCAGTTTTGGTTTGACCCAATAAGTTCAGTGTACAAAAAACAAAACAAATAAAAATAAATACTGCCAGTTTTTTCATGGTATTCGTTTTTGATTTAAAAAATTTCATAAAAGCTACTAAAATATGGCTTTCTTAAAATTTGTTTTTTTTCTGCGGCTTCATATGTATTGGAACGGTCTAAAGGGCAAGGTGATCAAATTGGAGCTGATCGTATTTACGCATTTGCGTATTTTTAGCCTCTTGAAAGCACAACACAGTATGAGTGGTAAACAAATTTTTTTCTTATTTGTGATCTTGTTACCAGCATGCAAGGATCACCCGCCAACATCTGAGCCTTCTGCAGGGGATATCTCGAAAGAAGAGATAATGACTTTTCTCAAAGTATACGATGATGCGTGGAATACAAAGAAAAATAAGGTAGTGGATTCCCTGTATGCATCCCAATACAAATATTTTACTTCAGTTGGCGGAGTGAGTTCCAGGGCCCGTAATCTTGAAATTTTAGCGGCAGATTACTACAAGCTTGTCTCTGCAAACCGTACTGAAATCGATATTTCAATTGATGGTAATACCGCAATCGTTAGCTCCAGATGGCAGGGTACCGGGATGTGGAAAGGAGAGCCGTTCGATGACAACCAGCGGTGTGGACTGGTAATTCAAAAGCGGGGAAATGAATTAAAATTACTCAGCGAGCACTGCGTGGATATATCTACCGAACAATCCTTTTAAAAAGCCAATTACGATTTTTGTAATTGTGGAAAATCATAGGTTTCGCAATGGATTACCGAAGGCTCAAACTCCAGCAGATATTTTTTGTCTTCTTCATAGTAATGTGCTTTTTCAAAATCCTCTCCCGCAAACAGTTTGATGCTCTCATAATTTTCCCACCAGGAAACCGTCCAGATTTCTGTGATATCGCCGTCTTCGCGTTGCCATAACTGGGCGCCGAGGTTACCAGACGTATTGATATAATCTTTCATACCGGTTTCGGCTACATATTGCCTGTACACATTGGCAAATGCTGTTTTGGTTTTACCATGCCATATTCTTGTGATCATTTTTTTAAGCTAATATTTTTATTATGCAATTTTAAATAAAGCGTAGTTAATGACATAAAATATCTCCTCATCATCTTTTTCCCAGTTCAATCACTTCACAATCTCTCATGTCTTTGCCATCAATAACAAACCGGATGATGGTTCGCATGGAATGCCAGCCTTGTTTTCCCGCAGCGCCCGGATTCATATGGAGGCATTGAAATTTTTCATCATACATGATCTTTAAAATATGGGAATGACCCGAAATGAATAATTGCGGGCGATGAATTGATAATTGTTCCTTTGTCTTCGTGTTGTATTTTGGGGGATAACCACCGATATGTATCATCAGTATTTTTACCTCCTCGCATACCCAAACAAGTTGTTCCTGGTACATACTGCGTATATCATAGCCATCGATGTTTCCAAATACTCCTCTTAGTATTTTCTCAGAACCTGTTTGACCGTGTTGCAGTTGTTCTGCAATGGCAACCGTGCCGAAATCACCGGCATGCCATATTTCATTGCATTGATCAAAATGGTTAAAGACAGACTCGTCAAGATATCCATGAGTGTCTGAGATCAAGCCGATTTTCTTCATCTGGCTGCAAATTATTAAACCTTGCATTACTTCATCAATATTTTAGAAGGATAAAGTTTGGATGAGCTCCGTTGCCGTTCTAATCAATTCACTTACTATATTTTTATGGCATTAACCCAACTGTACAATGCGATAACCCCGGTCAATCCTTGTATCTCCAAAGCCGTTACCTTTGGAATCAATTATGGAAACCACTAAAGATTTGAAGCTTGCTGTATTGATTGATGCCGACAATATCCCTTACTCGAATGTAAAAGGCATGCTTGAAGAAATAGCGAAGTATGGAACTCCAACATTCAAAAGAATTTATGGTGACTGGACAAAACCGACTTTATCCGGATGGAAAACAGTGTTGCTTGAAAATGCCATAACGCCGATTCAGCAGTATAGCTACACCAAGGGAAAAAATTCTTCGGACTCCGCCCTGATCATTGATGCTATGGATATTCTTTATACAGGTGATGTGGATGGATTTTGTATCATTTCCAGTGATAGTGATTTTACCAGACTTGCCACAAGGCTTCGTGAAGCGGGAAAGAAGGTTTTTGGAATGGGGGAGAAGAAAACACCAACACCGTTCATCGCATCATGCAATAAGTTCATATATATAGAGATCCTGCAGAAGGAGATTAAAGAACCTGTTGTTTCAAAAGCAGCGAAGGCAGAACCGGTAAAAAGGACCTCTGCCGTTTCATCAGTCGACCAGGGGCTAATCAAACTTATTTCGGATAGTATCAACGATATTGCAGAAGAAGATGGTTGGGTTTTTCTGGGTGTTTTGGGTAATTTAATTCTAAAAAAACAGCCTGATTTCGATCCAAGAAATTATGGGTATAAAAAGCTGGTAGAGCTTATTAAAAGTATTGAAGGGATTGAAATAGATGAGCGGCCAACAGGCAAAAAAAATGTATCCCATTTGTTTGTACGCACAAAGTAGTTGGCAGTTTGCAATAGATACAAGGAACGCAGCCCCGATTCGGGTTGATTTTTATTGTAATATCGGGGCATTCGAGTTAAATTAATACTCAAGCTGCAAATTGTCAATTGCAAATTCGAACTATTCTAATGTTATACATTTGATTATGCCTTTCTTCCGGAACTTTACTTATCATATTGACAAACGCGCCTGGAAATATTATTTCCTGATGCTTGCACTCGAACTCGCTCACTGATCTGTTCCCGAAACTGATTTGTACTATAACTCAATTCGTCCGTGGATTTTCGAATTTCAAATCCTCAAACCTACCTGCCGGTTAGGCTGGTTCAAATTAAAATGCCTTATTACCATACACTGGGAACCGTCCCTCACAAGCGACATACTCAATTTCGGAAAAAAGATGGATCACTTTATTCCGAACAATTATTTTCGACAGAGGGGTTTTCAAACGATTACTCATTGTTGTACCATATTTATCCGCCGACACAAATTACCCGAACTGATGAAGCGGTTAGTGTTATGCCGTCTGTAGCTGAAGAAAAAATGTTGAAGCACCGAAGCTTTGAGGGTTTTAACATCAGGCCTGTAAATGACTATTTAAAAAGCCGCATTCCCGTACTGGTAAATAATGATTGTCATATTTCACTGGCTGCGCCTCAGGAAAGCATGAGTACTTATTTTTTCAAGAATGCCGATGCAGATGAAGCGATCTTTGTACATGAAGGAAAGGGGATGGTGAGAACAATTTATGGTGAGTTACCTTTCATTAGTGGAGATTATTTGATTATTCCGAGAGGGACTATTTACCAGATCGAATTGGAGGGCAGAGATAACAGGTTGTTTATCGTTGAATCATTTAGTCCTATCCGGTTTCCTAAAAAATACCTGAGCAGGTATGGTCAATTGCTCGAGCATTCCCCTTATTGCGAAAGAGACATCCGGCCTCCAAACAACCTGGGAACATACGACGAAAAAGGCGATTTCCTCATTCAGACAAAAAAAAGAGGAATGCTTTATGGGATCCATTATGCCAGCCATCCTTTCGATGTGGTGGGCTGGGATGGATGCTGCTATCCTTTTGCATTTTCCATCCATGATTTTGAGCCGATCACCGGTCGTGTTCATCAGCCACCTCCTGTACACCTTACTTTTGAGGCTAACAATTTTGTGATATGCTCATTTTGTCCGCGCCTTTTCGATTATCATCCCAATGCGGTTCCTGCTCCTTACAATCACAGCAATATAGACAGCGATGAGGTGTTGTATTATGTTGACGGAGATTTTATGAGCCGTAAAAATGTAACAAGGGGAATGATCACTCTTCATCCCGCAGGCATTCCTCACGGTCCGCACCCCGGCGCAGTTGAAAAAAGCATCGGTGCAAAAGAAACCAATGAGCTGGCCGTAATGGTAGATACTTTTCACCCGTTGCAATTAACAAAACAGGCATTGGAAATAGAAAATCAAAATTATACCATGAGCTGGGCAGAGTGACCGTGGTGAGCGCGTCGAACCATGGATTTTCAATAAGGGTGAGCGGAGTCGAACCCTTTATTGAAGGTCTTTGTATTTCGAATGGCTTAAATTCTGGCATTGAGCCAAAAGCTGTAGTTTATGATAATCCTGTTTAATCAACGCCTCTTTCTTTTTCCGTGACCATTTTTTCAAATGTGTTTCCCGTTCTATCGCTTCCTTTAAAAATGGAATTGTTTCAAAATACACTAGTGTAATCGGCCTGAGTCGGAATGTATAACAGTTTGGGTATTTTCCTTCTTCATGTTCCGCGAAACGCTTCATCAAATCATTTGTTAGTCCGATATAATATCCACCGCCGGCGCACTGCAGTATGTAGATGAAATAGTGTTCTTGCTGAATGTTTGGATAGATCATAAAATAAGCCTGAGTTCCTTGTCAGCAAATTAAATTCATACCAGATTATTTGTTTGTTGTTTTGACACCGGCATTTGAGAAAAAACCGGTAAACTGTCGCTCGTGATCACTGGTTCGACTTCGTTCACCATTTTTGAGGGGAGGAAAATTCTTATTTGTCAGTTTACCAGTGTTTTGTAAATTCAACGATAAAACAATTTGACATATGATCAAGTTTCAGGAATTAAAACCAGGGGATTTAGTACTTGCTGAATTTGAGGGTGAGCGCGTGGAAGGTGTAGTGAAAGCGCTGAATCGTGAAGAAAAGGAAGTATGCATTGAAACTGCCGTGCAGGAGTTTTGGTTTACTGCTGAACATTTGTATGCTATCCCTCTGACTGAGCCCCAGCTTCTTACACTTGGCTTTGTAAAGCATGTAAACAACGACGGTTCCATAAAATATATGAAAGATTCATTCAGATTGTTAATACCGCAAGATGGAGATTTTACCAATTTTGAGATTTGGTGGAGGGAAGACCGGAGACATATTAGTTCTCCTTTATTCGTTCATGAGCTGCAAAATCACTATTATCAAATGACAAAAGTAGAGCTCAATCCCGCTTAAATACCGCAAACCCTGCCCGAAATAGTACTTTTTTCCCAAAAAACGGGGAAAAGATTTCATTTTTTTCTTATTTCATCCTGATTCTCCTATCTTTGCGCTCCGAAAAATTGTATGGGTAAACAACCTCTCATTAAGCAGGATGGAACTATTTTAGAAGCATTGTCGAACGCCATGTTTAAGGTCAAATTGGAAAACGGGCATGAAATACTGGCTACTATCTCTGGAAAGATGAGAATGAATTATATAAGGATATTACCCGGCGACAAAGTAGGTGTAGAAATGAGTCCGTACGATTTATCGAGAGGAAGAATCATTTTCAGGTATAAGTAAAGAACAGACAAACCAGGCTTTGATAAAAACAATGTTATGAAAGTAAGAGCATCCATTAAAAAGCGCAGTGCTGATTGCAAAATTGTACGCCGGAAAGGTGTATTATATGTGATCAACAAGAAAAACCCCCGTTTTAAACAACGACAAGGGTAATATCAAATATTCAATCTAACATTTAAAATAGTTATATGGCGCGTATTGCGGGAGTAGACTTACCAAAAAATAAAAGAGGAGAAATAGGCCTTACCTATATATTCGGTATTGGTCAATCTACTGCAAAATATATTTTGGGAAAAGCAGGAATAGATGTGAGTAAAAAAGTGCATCAATGGAATGATGAAGAGCTGACTACTATCCGTAATATCATTACCAATGAGTTTAAGGTAGAAGGTGCATTGCGTTCCGAGGTGCAAATGAGTATTAAGCGCCTGCTGGATATTGCCTGTTATCGTGGTTTACGTCATCGAAAAGGTTTGCCGGTTCGTGGTCAGCGTACTCGTACCAACAGCCGTACACGTAAAGGAAAACGTAAAACAGTTGCCGGTAAGAAAAAAGTAGCTAAGAAATAAAATTATATGATTCAACACCGGATTTCCTGTTTACAGGAAGGAGGGTTGGTTCAGTCCCGTATGTACGGGAGTAAATATTATCGATTACCTCCAATTCATTAAAAATTATGGCTAAAGCACAAGCTAAAGGACAGCCGAGCGCAAAGGCGGCTGCGAAAAAAAGAGTAGTAAAGGTTGAGTCTTACGGAGACGCTCATATCAATGCCAGCTTCAACAATTTAATTATTAGCATTACCAACAAAACAGGCCAGGTTATTTCCTGGAGTAGCGCGGGCAAAATGGGTTTCAAGGGTTCCAAAAAGAATACCCCCTATGCTGCACAAATGGCTGCCTCCGATGCTGCAAAAACAGCCCTGGATGCAGGAGTGAAGAAAGTTGATGTATATGTAAAAGGTCCTGGTGCAGGCCGCGAAGGTTCTATTCGCGCTCTGTCCAATTCGGGGATCGAAGTGGTGATGATCAAGGACATGACCCCATTGCCACACAATGGTTGCAGACCTCCGAAGAAAAGAAGAGTTTAGCAAAAGAAGCACGAAATACGAAGTTAGAAGTACGAAATTATTACTTCAAACTTCGTACTTCTAATTTCTAACTTATTTATAAACTGGATGTACGATCGATTTTAGATTTTTAATGATCGTACATCGTAACTAAAAAATCAAGCATTTCAATTATGGCACGTTACACAGGCCCAAAGACACGTATTTGCCGGATATATGGTGAGCCCATTTTAGGGAATGGCAAATATCTCACAAAAACCAGTAACCCTCCGGGTCAGCATGGTCCCACAAAAAAACGCAAGCAACCAGGTGAATACGCTCTTCAGCTCAGGGAAAAGCAAAAAGCAAAATATACATATGGTTTGCTGGAGCGTCAGTTTCGCAAAACTTTTGAAGAAGCTTCCAGGCTAAAAGGTGTTACCGGTGAAAACCTTATCAAATTACTTGAAAGTCGTTTAGACAATGCCGTTTACCGTTTAGGTATTGCTCCATCCCGCCCTGCTGCAAGGCAGTTGGTTTCTCATAAACACATTACGGTGAATGGTGATGTGGTGAACGTTCCTTCGTATCAATTGAAACCAGGTGATACGATCAGTCTGAAGGAAAAGGATAAAACGAATGAATCGCTGACTGGTGCAATCCGCGGAAAGAATGCAAAGTTTGGTTGGTTAGACTGGAATGAATCTGAAGTGAAAGGAACCTTTGTGGCTTATCCTGAAAGAGAGAATGTTCCTGAAAACATCAAGGAGCAGCTTATTGTGGAATTGTATTCTAAGTAGTGAGTGGTGAGTGGAAAATAGAATTCGCAATGTAGATAAAATATAGTGGTAGTGATGTTTATAGGTTACTCACAACTGACAACTCGCTACTCACAAAGACGGCATTACAGTACTATAAATAAACCGTCCTTCGGTAGTATATCAAAGGACACAAAAAATCGAAATTTTAAAATATGGCCATTTTAAATTTCCAGAAACCAGACAAAATCATTTTACAAAAGGCAACAGATTTCGAAGCTCAATTTGAGTTTCGTCCATTGGAGCCAGGTTTCGGCGTAACCATTGGTAACGCTTTGCGCAGAGTGTTACTTAGTTCGCTGGAAGGATATGCTATCATTGGTATGCGGATTGAGGGTGTAGACCACGAGTTCGCAACCATGAAAGGTGTCACTGAAGATGTATTGGAAATAATCCTGAACCTGAAACAGGTTAGGTTCAAGAAAAGTGTTGATCATGAAATTGGTCAGGAAAAAATCACTTTAAGCATAAAGAATAAGCAGGAATTTACCGCAGGGATGATCGGTGAGGCGACCCAGAATTTTGATGTAATGAATCCCGACTTGCTTATCTGTATACTGGACAATTCCGCAAAACTCGATATTGAGCTTACTGTAGCCAAAGGGCGTGGTTATGTTCCAGCTGAAGATAATAAGGTAAAAGATGCTCCGTTCGGATATATTCCTACCGATTCTATTTTCACACCAATCAAGAATGTGAAATACGCCATCGAGAACACTCGTGTGGAACAGCGCACCGACTATGAAAAACTGATCATGGACGTATCCACCGATGGAACGATCCATCCCGAAGAAGCTGTGAAGCAAGCAAGCCGGATATTGATCCAACACCTGATGATCATTACCGACGAGAATATCACATTTGATAATAAAGAGGATAAGAAAGAGGATGTTGTAGATGAACAAATGCTGCAATTGCGTAAGGTGCTAAAAACACCGCTGGAAGACCTGGATCTTTCTGTACGTGCTTTCAATTGTTTGAAAGCTGCCAAGATCAACTCGTTGAGCGAATTGGTACAATACGAACAGGAAGACCTGATGAAATTCCGCAACTTCGGTCAGAAGTCTTTGGCTGAAATTGAACAGGTGCTTGCTGAGAGAGGTCTGCATTTTGGAATGGATCTGAGCAAACTCGGAGTGGATAAAGACGAGTTTTAATCCCCCTACCCCCTTTAAAAAAGGGGGAAAATAAATAGTTCTTCAAAGGGGAAAATAAATAGTTCTTCAAAGGGGAAAATAAATAGTTCCTTAAAGAGGAAAATAAATAGTTCTTTAATTAATTGTAATAAGATTTATCTCCAATTTCCCCCTTTTCTAAAGGGGGTAGGGGGATTAGGTTGTAATTCCTGACACGGTACAACCGAATTATTAATCATCAAATTTGAATGTAGAAGATTTGAATAAACCCATTAACCCGGATCACATTTTCAAATTTTCGAATTTCGGATTTTCAAATTAAAAAGTCATGCGTCACGGAGACAAGATCAAGAACCTGGGCAGAACAAACTCGCACAGAAAAGCGCTTTTAAGTAATCTGGCCTGCGAATTAATTGCGCACAAACGTATCGTTACTACACTTGCAAAAGCGAAAGCCCTGCGAGTTTATGTGGAGCCGCTTATCACAAAGGGGAAAGAAAACACTACGCACCAGCGCCGTGTTGTTTTCAGCTATCTGCAAGACAAGGAAGCGATTAATGAATTGTTCAGTACGATCGCTGAAAAAATCGGTGGACGGCCCGGAGGGTATACCCGGGTTATTAAACTGGGAGCCCGCCAGGGCGACAATGCTGAAACTGCATTGATCGAACTGGTTGATTTCAACGATATCTATGGCAAAGGGAAAGGAGAGGCCAAAGAACCTGCAAAGAAAACGCGTCGTGGCCGAACTACTGCAACTAAAAAGGCGGCTCCGAAGAAAGAAGGGCCAGCAGTTGAAACCAAGGCCGAAACAGCCGATTCAGCAACAGAGGAAAAGCCCGCAGAATAAATGATCTTAATTTCTTTTTTTATATAAAGCAAGACTTAAAAGTCTTGCTTTTTTGTGTCCATGGTGAGCGCAGTCGAACCATGAGCGCGGTCGAACCCTAAGTGCCGTTGGTGGTGAGCGCAGTCGAACCATGAGCGCAATCGAACCATGTGGGCAAATAGTTAAAACTTATAATACACAATAAGCATACATTTTATTTTCTTTGCATCGAATTTGAAAAATATGTCAACAAATCGCGCAGCTATTCTGGTGCTTGCTGATGGCACTGTACATCATGGCAAAGCATTTGGAACTATAGGGACCACCTCTGGTGAGATTTGCTTTAATACCGGTATGACCGGCTATCAGGAAGTATTTACCGATCCGAGTTATTACGGGCAGATCGTTATCATGAATAATGTGCATATTGGTAATTATGGCGTAAAGAATTCGGAAGTTGAATCAGATACTGTTAAGATACGGGGCCTGGTCGCCAGAAATCTGGAAGAACGATATTCCCGCAAAATGGCAGATGGATCACTAGAAGTATACTTACAAGCGAATAAGATTGTTTGCATTGAGGGCGTTGATACAAGAGCTTTGGTGACACATGTACGCCAGAAGGGGGCTATGAATTGTATCATATCTTCTGAGATATTAGATGTGGAAGAATTAAAAAAGCAATTAGCAAAAGTCCCGGATATGTCGGGCCTGGAATTGGCCAGCGTAGTAAGTACAGAAAAACCATATACCGCAGGTGACGAAAAAGCTTCCATACGTATTGCCGTTCTCGATTACGGTACAAAGAAAAATATTGTGCAGTGTATGGTAGACAGAGGAGCATTTGTTAAAGTGTTTCCTGCTAAAACTACCCTTGATGAGATGAAACAGTTCAACCCAAATGGATATTTCATTTCGAATGGTCCTGGTGATCCGGCGGCAATGGATTATGCTGTCAACACCTTGAAGGAAGTATTAAATGAAAACAAACCAACATTTGGTATTTGCCTGGGTCACCAGTTATTGGCCCTGGCAAATGGGATCCCAACGTTTAAGATGCATCATGGACATCGCGGTCTGAATCATCCTGTAAAAAATATTATCACCGGCCAATGTGAGATCACTACACAAAACCATGGGTTCGGAGTGGATCCTGAAGCAGTAAGAAAGTCTTCCCATGTTGAAGTAACGCATGTCAACCTGAATGATGAATCAATAGAAGGGATCCGGCTAAAAGATCGACCGGCTTTTTCTGTGCAATACCATCCGGAAAGTACACCAGGTCCTCATGACAGCAGGTATTTGTTTGATGATTTTATAAAGCTTATTCAAGAACATTTATGAGCAGCTATGCCATACCTGTGGCATGCTGAAGTATCTTTATTCTGGTAACAGGTATGGGATTTCCTGTTAATAATATTGAATATGAACATCACAATCATTAATGGTCCGAATTTAAATCTGCTTGGAAAAAGAGAAACAGACATTTATGGGAATATGTCTTTCGAAAAATATCTCGACGAACTAAAAGCCAAATACCCGCAGGTATCATTTCATTATTTTCAAAGCAATGTTGAAGGTGAATTGATCAATGAATTGCAACGGGTCGGATACGAGCATAACGGTATCATAATAAATCCGGGGGGGTACACCCATACATCCATTGCGATAGGAGACGCTATTGCGGCAATTAAAACACCGGTTGTTGAGGTGCATATCTCTAATGTGCATGCCAGAGAAGATTTCAGAAAGCTTTCTCATGTATCAGGAAAATCTGTTGGAAGTATTTTTGGATTGGGATTAAAAGGCTATGACCTGGCCGTTCAGTATTTTCTGTGAATGAGGGCCTGTAAAATGAACTGTAACAGAAAATAATTTCTCTATGTTCCTTCTATGTTTCTATGATCCTATGTGATGAAAAAAATTTACCACATAGGATCATAGAAACATAGAAGGAACATAGACTCTCGTATACATTCTACATCCTACATCCCCTTACAAAAATACTCTCATGATCAACGCAAACCCATGATCCTGTTTCGTGTTTTCGGTTTTACGGACGATATGTAACCCGTTTGCCGTCCAAACTTTAAAAATCTCTCCTTTTTTTCTTTTGGCGAGTTCTTTTTCCAGAGGCGCCAACAATGCACCTACTGCGATCCATCCCAGGTCTCCCTTTGTGATGCCCTCACCTCCCATCGAATAGATCTGCGCCATCTCTTCAAAACTGGTTTGACCGCTTTGTACTTTATGAATGATATTGGTGGCGAGTGAATCTGCAAACCGTTTGCTGAATATTGTTGTATCTAAAAATATCTGGCCCACGCGATTGAACGGACCCGGAGCTTTTGCCAATACCTGCATGAGTACCTTACCTTTTGCGTACGGCCCGTACACCTTTCCAACTTTTCCATGATAACCAAGACTGTCATAAATCCCATTGAACGAGCTGGTGCGCATGATTGCAACCGTGTCTATTTTGAATTTCTTTTTCAGAATATCCTTTACATACAGTGGAGAGTTGGTGGATTTTTCTATTTCCTGTTTGATTTGCGAAATTGTCTTCTTTTGCGCGGATCCACTAAAGGATATGAGCGATACAATTATGATCAGAACCTGCTTCATTGCTTTTTATTAAGCCGGAAATTACTTTAATTCTGCGTATGATTTATGAACTTTGAAATATTGCCCGTGGTCGATCTCCCGATTGGAACGGCATATAATCAAGATGTTTTTTTGTAGTTAAGAACAGCCAGGCTGTTCAGTACAATCGCAAAACAGGCTGTAATGCAGAGCGGCCTTATTATGTTTTGGGCCTCACTTCCTTTGAGGATGATCATGCGCATAACGGAAATAAGATAGCTTACCGGGTTAAAACCTACGATCACCTGTGCCCATTGAGGCATGCTGTCAACAGAAGTAAAGAGGCCACCCAATAAAATAAAGATCATCATAAAGAAGAACATGATAAACATTGCCTGCTGTTGCGTATCACAAAAAGTAGAAACAAGTAGTCCAAGACCAAGCACCGCCAGCAAATAGATGGCGACAAAGCCAAACAATAGGAAAATATTTCCCAGTGGTACGATTCCATAGATAAGCCAGGAAACCAATAACCCAATTGAAAAAACCACGTTCCCCAGTATCCAAAAGGGTATGAGCTTGCCGAGAATAAAATGATGCTTTTTGATGGGAGTAACATTTATTTGTTCGATGGTGCCTACTTCTTTTTCTTTTACAATGTTCAAAGCTGTTAAAAAACCGCCGATCATGGTAACAAGAATGGCCAAAATTCCCGGCACCATGTACAGGCGATAGTTCAGGAAGGGATTGAACCAATTCGCAGACACAGTTTCCAACACCGGTTGCGCATTGAATCTACCGAGTGGCATGATCCGGATACGGATGTCGTTGTTAAATTCACGGATAATACTGACGAGGTAATTACCACCCAGATTTGCTTTCACACCATTTATAGCATTAACTGTTATATGCAGTTTTTGACTTCCTTCACGTACAAGCGCCCGTTCAAAACCGGCAGGAATTTCTAATACAAGATCCGCCTTATCATTTTCAATAAAAGTGAAAGCTTCTTTAAAAGACTGTTCAAACCCGGTAAGCTTAAAATATCCCGATGCAGTAATTTTGGATAGCAACCTTTGCGAATAAGGCGAATGATCCGCATCCACGACAACAAGATTGATATTTTTTACCTCGTAGTCTGCTGCCAGAGGAAGAATGAGGAGTTGTACCACCGGCATGACGATCACCATCGCCAGGATAGACTTATTGCGGAATATCTGTTTAAACTCCTTTTGTAGTAAAAACTTTATGATCCTCATGCTAAACGGATTTTAAAACTTTTTAAACTCACGATCAATAAAAATATGGTGATGCCAAGCAGGATGAGCGTTTCCTTCCAAATCCCGGCAAAGCTCAAACCTTTGATCATAATTGCTTTTACAATGATGTAAAACCATTTTGCAGGGATGATATTGGAAATAATTTGAAGTGGGATCGGCATGTTCTCTATAGGAAACATGAATCCGCTGAAGAGAATTGTTGGCAGTAGCATTCCCATCAGCGAAATCAGCATAGCAACTTGTTGAGAACTGGTTTTAATTGATATGAAAATGCCCAGTGTTAAACAAGTAATGATAAACAAAGTGCTTTCAGCAAAAAGCAGGAAAATACTTCCTTTGACCGGCAGGTCTAATACGAACACGCTTACTAGTAAAATGGAGATTACGTTCACCAGTGACAACAAAAGATATGGAATGGCTTTGGAAAGGATCACCAGGATTGGTTTGAAAGGAGAAACCAGCAGCACCTCCATTGTACCCGTTTCCTTTTCGCGCACAATTGACACAGCAGTCATCATTACACACACAAGCATTAACACCAGGGCCATAACGCCGGGGACAAAATTGTGCGCTCCCTTGAGTTGCGGATTATAAAGCATTTTTGTTTCCGGAATAATTTGATAGGGAATAGAGAGCGGATTTTTTAATTCTGTTGCATAATCCTGAATAATGGCATTTAGATAATTTATTAGCGTGGTCGCCGTATTTGGATCAGATGCATCCGCAATAATCTGTACCTGCGATTTATTTTCATGCAACAGGCTTTCATAAAAATGCAATGGGAATACCAACACTACTTTCACGGACCCTTCTTTAAAAGAAGCCTCAATCTGGCGATGATCTGATACAGATTTTTCAATTTCAAAATACCGGCTTGCTTCGATTTGGGCAGTGAGTTGTGCTGATGCTAGATCTTTAGCGTGATCAACGATCATTAATTTGGTGTTCTTCACTTCATTGGTAAGTGCAAATCCAAAAATCAGGATTTGGACCATCGGCATTCCAAATAGGATCAATAAAGTCTTCCGGTCTCTTAAGACATGGTAAAATTCTTTCTGAACAAAGGTGAGGAATTGCTTCATGTAACTGATTTTAATCGCTGCGTTTCGCTTTACGCGCCAGTTGATAGAACACATCGTTCATGGATCCGGTATTATATATTTTTTTCAAATTGGATGGTGTATCAAGCGCTTCTATTTTTCCATCGACCATGATGGAGATCCGGTGACAATATTCTGCTTCATCCATGTAATGGGTGGTCACAAAAATAGTAACCCCTCTTTCCGCTGCTTCATAAATTAAATCCCAGAACTGCCGGCGGGTTAATGGATCCACGCCACCTGTTGGCTCATCCAGAAAAACAATTTTCGGGTCATGCAGCACGGCAACTGAGAAAGCCAATTTTTGTTTCCATCCCAGCGGCAGAGAGGCAACCAGTTTATTCACCTCATTTTGCAAACCGAGGTTTGTGACCAGGTCATCTTTTTTCTGGCGCAGTTGTTTATCGCTTAGTCCATAAATGCCGCCGAAAAAAGTAATATTTTCACCAACGGTCAAATCTTCATACAGCGAGAATCGCTGGCTCATATAGCCGATATTTTTTTTGATCAATTCCGGTTGTCTAAAAACATCGAAACCTGCAATACTCGCCTTTCCGGATGTAGGAATTGAAAGCCCGCATAACATGCGCATTGCGGTCGTTTTACCGGCGCCGTTAGCGCCGAGAAATCCAAATATTTCTCCCTTGTATACTTCAAAGCTGATGGCATTTGCAGCAACAAAATCACCAAATCGTTTGGTTAGCGCCTCTGTTTTAATAACGACTTCTTTCATATTAATTTTTCAGGAGATGAATAAAACAGTCCTCGATAGTTGGTTCAGTTTTTTTAACCGCGATGTCGTTAAATCCCTCACCTTTCAGATAGTGATGAATTTCTTCGGATTGTATTGCGGCATCGTTAAAACTGGCATGTGCATACTCTCCAAAAGCATAGGCGGACTTGATTTTGGGATATTTACCAAGACTTCTTAAAAGAAGTGGCATTGAACCTGCCCTGATTGCAAAAAGGATGTCCGGGTATGCTGCTGTAATTTGTTGCGGAGCGTCGATGGAGAGCAGGCTGCCGTTTTGAATCAGGGCGATCCGGTCGCACAATGAAGCTTCGTCCATATAGGGAGTTGAAACCACAATGGTTATATTACTCTCTTTTAATCGTCTCAACATTTCCCAAAACTCTTTGCGCGAAACCGGATCGACACCCGTTGTTGGTTCATCAAGGAAGAGTACCGTTGGTTTGTGAATGAGTGCGCAACAAAGTGCCAGCTTTTGCTTCATGCCGCCAGAGAGTTTTCCGGCTCTCCTGTTTTTGAAGCGTTCCAGCTGTACATAAATGTCTTTGATCAAATAATAATTCTCCTCAATGGAAGTATTGAAAATAGTAGCAAAAAAATGTATGTTTTCCTGGATTGTCAGATCGGGGTAGAGCGAAAATTTCCCAGGCATATAGCCAACTGTATTGCGGATAGCAGAATAATCTTTGACAATATCAAATCCCTCCACTGTAGCAGAACCACCGTCCGGAATCAATAACGTTGTAAGCATTCTGAAAACACTGGTTTTTCCGGCACCATCAGGGCCTATCAGACCAAACAACTCTCCCCTGTTCACCGAAAATGAGATATTATTTACGGCAACCGATTTTTCTTTGCCGTATGTTTTTTTGAGCTGACTTACAATAACGGGTTGCATGCTTATAATTTTACTTCACTGTACATTCCGATCTTCAAATAACCATCATTCTTCACCCGGATCTTAATAGCATAAACGAGGTTGGCCCGTTCATCTTTGGTTTGAATTGTTTTGGGTGTAAACTCTGCTTTGTTGCTGATCCAGCAAATGGTGCCTGGATATTCCTTGTATCCTTTTTTCCCGTCATCAACCAACACTTTTACCGGCTGGCTCAATTTTACGGCTGGTAACTGGTTACCAGTTATGTATGCCCGTAAGGTTAACCAGGAGAGATCGGCAATTTTATACAAGGGTTTTCCAATGGTTGCATACTCACCTTCGAATGAGTACTGAGTAAGAATAACACCACTGACAGGATTGATAATAATTCCTTTTTTTATCTGGTCTTCAACGATAGCAACTGTTTTTTGGGCCGGTACCTGTTCACTGAGGATCGAGCGGTTTTGTGTGCTGAAGTTTGATTGGTATAATTGGATCTGTTGGCGGGTTACAGCCATCTGCTTTTGTAACTGATCGATTACGGAATTGATATCATCAAGCTGTTTTTGTGTAGCAGCATCGGCTTTTAATAAATTGGAGGTGCGTGCTTTTTCTCTCAGTAGCTGATCCATTTGTGAATTTTGTACAGCCAGTTGCTTACGCACAAGTTCTAATTGCGGTTGTACATCGGTTGTTTTTTCGCGTAGTGCTTCTACGGATGCCTGCTTTTGTTCTTTCTGAAGTACCAGGTTTGATACATCTATGGAACCGATTTTTTGTCCTGCACCAAGGCTGTCTCCCTCCCTGATAGGTAATGATAAAATCTTTCCTGTCTGTTCAGCGGAGATGATTACTTCATCGGTTTCAAAAGTACCTGATGCATCGTAGACGGGTTCTCCCGAACAGGCGGCAAGTGCGAGTAAAAAGGTTACGTACATTTTTTTTGTATTCATATAGAATGGTTTTTTGAATCAATTTCCGGAGGTGGTTTTTAAAATATACTGAGCCTGTAACAATTGAAGGTGATGGAGAATAGCTTGTTGGCGCGCATTCTCTTCATTGAGCACTTCGCTTAAATAATCATTGACAGTTATAACTCCATTTTCAAGTTGCGCGCTGGCTGCAGTTTTAACAGAGGTTCGAAGCGCAAGGATTTTCTGATCGGTAATCAAAAGTTCCTGAATCTTTTTTATTTCTGACGCTTCCTGATGCAATTGAAGATTTGTATTAAAAAGAAAAGTTTCTTTTTGTACAGCTATCATTTCCCTGTTAAGATCCAACAGATCTTTTTCTCTTTTATGAGTGTAATAATTGTTTAAGGTCCAGTTTAAGCGAAGTCCCCCGAGATAATAAAATCTGAAATTATTATTCAACATATTTAGCGCCGGACGACCTGCACCGCCTTGAAGGAACAAAGAAAACCTGGGTAGAGTTTTGGTATGCAGCAACCGGGCTTGGGCATCATATACTTTTTGCTGACTTGAAAAAGCTCGCAATTCCGGCCGGTCAATAGCAATCAGAACCGGAACCGGCTGGGGCGGCTGCAATTCTGTTGTTTCAGAAAGTGCCTGACCTATAAAAAGGCCCAGCATCTCCAGATAGGCTGTTCGACTGGCCGTTAATTCAATATCTCTTTGATCGATCTTCAGCGATTCGGCCTTGAGTTTGTCCGCACTACTTCTGAAATCAGTTCCATGTTGAATAGCAGCATTTACCTTATTGATGCCATTCTGGATATCCTGTTTTGTCAAGGCATTTTGCCTGCGTTGCTCTTCGAGCAGCAGAATGGCAAAATAAAGGGCATTAACACGGTCTCTGACCTTGTACAGCTCAGTCTCTAAATCATCAGTTGCATATTGCATCGTTGCTTCCTGTATCTCTTTTTGATGCTTCACAGTAATGAGATCTGTCAGTGGTTGCACTAACTCCCCGTAAATCCGGTATTGATCTTTGCTTATTTGTGGAAGGTCCTGGTTTGGCAGTTTGATAGGTATTTCTGTTACTTCCGATTGATAAGTGGCTTGTCCGGCTATGGAAAATTGTGGGAGGGCACCCTTTGCTATATTCTCCATTGAATACTGGCCCGATTTACGGATCAATTCTCTTTGTTTGATCAAGGGATAATTTTCTTTAGCCATTTGATAAGCCTGATCAAGTGTGAGCCATTGGGCTCTCAACGTTATTGGATGCAAAAACAAGAGGGATAGAAAGAAGATAATAACTTTATTCATTTTTTAATCTTTTGTTTTAATCAAATAATTAATCAATGGTCAAAAAATTTTAGCGTACTCCAATACAGGCCTGAAACCAGAGTGGGATCAGTCTTTTCCTGTCTTCAATCAGCATGGCAAATGCCTCCTGCTGTTCTAATTCCTGATTAAATAAAATGGGTTTAGCAATAAAAGGAAACACAATCATTCCCAATAATGTCATAGCGACCTGGAGGGGATCAAGGTCTGGCCTTCTTTCCGTAACCTGTTTCATCAAATGCGATTCTCTGAGCAACTTTCCTACCTGAACCTTTTCACCGAAAGGGGAGCCATGGCTACGTATTTCACTCAGTACAAATAGAGGCAGGTCCGGATTTTGTGTCAACATGACAAAATAATTATTTGTTAACCGGTCCACCTTTTCTTCTAAGCTGGTGTTGGGATCATTGACAAGTGGAGCAAGAATTCCAAATAGTTTTTGGACCTTTTCCATCATAATCAGTTCAAAAAGTTTTTCCTTACTCCGGAAATAATAGTTTAAAAGGGCAAGATTAAGCCCTGCTTCTTCAGCAATATCCCTGGTGCGGGTTGCCGCATATCCTTTTCGGGTAAATACAATTCGGGCGGCCTGCTTTATTTTTTCCTCCGTAGAGCTATCTACTTGATTGGTTTGTGTCTTTGCCATATTAGTGATTCGGAGGCAAAGATAATGGCAATCTTATGATTTAAACAAAAAATTTAATCATTTGATTGATATTCTTGCTGGGGGAGTAGCATTCTGGTTAGCCGGGATAAACTTAATTGATCTTAACGAGTTTATTTTTTGTTTTCGACTTTTTTACCGGAGGGCAGTCAATATCAATCCCTTCCCTTGTTAATTTGTTCTGATCACCGCTACTGATCGCCACCAATCGACTGACCTCGGATTGTTTCTTTTGGTGGTAGTCAGGATTCTTTACGAGTAGCTGCACACTATCAAGACTGCTGATGTACAGACTTCTTCCATGGGTACCTAATACGATCTCATTTTCTCGTTCCTGAATAGCAATGTCATGTACAGGAATAGATTTTGGGAGACCCCTGTTCCATAGCATGAAACTATTACCAGCATCCACGCTTGTATATAAGCCTCCGTCAGTTCCCACATACAAAATGCTATCGGACTTTGGATCTTCGCAAACAACGTTCAATGGTTCAAAAGGAAGGTCACGGCCAAGTTGTTTCCAGGTGGAGCCGTAATCATTACTCACAAATAAATACGGCAAAAAATGATCATTGCGATAACCGTTTAAGGTAACATAAGTCCTTCCTTCTTTATACCTGGAAGCAACTATCCTGCTCACCCACAAGCCGGCGGGTAATACCTGCTTCGAATGATTTTTCAATAACTGTTGTGAAATATTTTTCCATGAATAACCACCATCCATTGAAAGATGAATATTGCCATCATCTGTACCCGCGTAAAGCAGCCCGAATTTCAGGGGTGATTCCGCAATTGCTGTTATAGTTCCGTACGGTACATTGCCCTCTTTTCTGCCATTGGTTAAATCAGCACTCAAAATCTGCATACTGTCACCCTTACTAAGCGATCGGGAAAACCGATTGCTTCCAAAATACAGTATATCCTGGTTATGCCTGCTAAGAAGTATTGGCGTCTGCCAGTTGAACCGTAAAGGCATTTCTCCCAATTCATGCCTTGGCCTGATCGTTTTACTTTCCTTCTTCTGCCTGTTTTGCCTTGTATAGAACCCAAACTGGAAACCCGAATAAATTGTTTGATTGTCGCGGTTATCCACCTGCACCTGCATTCCATCACCACCGCCTATTAATTCGTAAACATAGCTTTCTGACCTGGTGCTCATATAGTCGTTATTGACAGGTTTGCTGCTTCCCATCCATGTTCCATTATCTTGTAAGCCGCCATAAATATTATAAGGAATGGCATTGTCAACGGTGATCGCATAAAACTGTCCAACAGCCGGTGCGTTCGCTTTAAACCATGATCCGCCATCATCGTACGTAATATTTAGCCCACCATCATTTCCATTGATAAGATGTGAATCACGTTTTGGATTTATCCATAATGCATGATGGTCTGCATGCACATTTCCCTTATCAATTGTCTTGAACGTTTTACCACCATCTCTTGAAAGCTGGGCATAAAATCCAAGTATATATAATTTGTTTTCATTGTAAGGCGAAACATAAATTTTACCAAAATAGTAACCGTATGTGTTGTAGATAGAAATTTCTTTCTGGTTCGTTTTCTTCCATGACGTCCCTGCGTCATCGCTTCTGTATACTTCACAACCTACCGGGGTGCTTTCAAAGCCGGTGTTCACATATAAAAAATCAAAAAAAACACTTGGCTTGAACGTATTTGATGCTACCATTTCTTTAACCAGTCTTGCATTGTATCTCGGCGTTAGCCGGTTTCGTTTAAGTAGTGTATCCAGTTTACGGTTATCCAATTTCGAAAATTGTTCCTTGTTTAATTCCAGTAATTCATTGAGCCGATAAACGGCAGTATCTTTTCTGGCTGTATCAGGTCTTGGCTGCTGATTATCTACAACCGCGTAAATAATTTTTGGATTTTTGGGATACACCGCAATTCCAATTCTTCCCGTGTTATCACCAGCAGGAAATCCGGACTTATCCAACGTGATCAATTTCCAGGTTTCTCCACCGTCATTGCTTTTGTATATCCCGCTGCTTTTGCCGCTTTCTTCAAAATTCCAGGCAGATCTGGTACGGTACCAGGCAGTCGCATATATTTCCAGCGGGTCAAGTGGGTTGATGGCGATGTCTGCCACGCCGGTATATTCAGTGATGAACAAAGTCTGTTTCCAGGTTTTTCCACCATCGGTAGTTTTATATACGCCTCTTTCTTTGCTGGAAGAATACAAATGCCCCAGTACGGCCACCCAGGCAGTATTGTTATCAGCAGGATGCAATTGGATTTTGCCGATATGATGCGATGCAGGGAGCCCAAGCCATTCCCAGTTCTTTCCATTGTCGTTGCTTTTATATACACCCATGCCCGCGTAAGAAGAACGACTGCTGTTTACTTCACCTGTTCCCACCCAGATCGTTCTTGTTTTCCAGTTCACGGCGATATCACCTATGCCAATCACATCCGCATTATCAAAAACAGGAATAAAGCTTTGACCATTATTTGTTGTGTGCCACAGACCACCGGTAGCGTAGGCGACATAAAACTCAGTGGCATCATTTTCATTTACATCTACATCGGTTACCCTTCCACTCATGATCGATGGTCCTACGCTTTGAAAAGCGATATCCTTGACCATCGATTTTTGCTCTGCCAGTTTTCGTTGATCTATTACCTTGATTCTTTCAGAGGCCGGTGTTGGATTCACTTGTGCAGTCAACTGCACAAAGCAGGCAGAAAGAAACAGCGTCAACAAGTGCTTATTAAGGCTGTTCACGAGAGATGTTGTGAAATTCAGTTGAGTTTGTACAGCCAATGGCGTAGTTGTACAGTTGTACTTTTGTAATTTTACGAGGCTTGTTTGAACACGCTCAATTGGCATAGTGTGTGGTTTAGGGTTTTCTTGGCAATGAAGCCCCGGATTTGGCGTTATAATTGTGCATGATACTGGTTCAGATTCATCAACTTCAAACTTACTAAAGATGCGTTGGATTTCTATTTTGCTGCTGTTATTTTCTCTTCAGGGCTTTTCGCAATGGAAAGACTATAAGCTGAACGCAAACCGTGATACCTTAAACCGGGTGGACATGAAGAACCTTAAACAGGGAGAATGGGTGAACCGGGTTGAGTCGGCACGCGGGGAACCGGGATACGAAGAAGAGGGCGTATATGTGAACAGCCGTAAAGAAGGAGAGTGGCGCTTGTATACTTTGATGGGTGACCAGGTAGGTATCGAGAATTATAAATGGGGTAATAAGGATGGCCTCTGTAAATATTTTACCATGCATGGCGATCTGCTGGCTGAGCAAAGCTGGCGTGCAATCAATCCTGATAAACAATACGACACTATAGAAGTAGAAGATATTGATCAACTCAATTCCTTTAAAACGGTGATCGTTAAAAACGAAGGCGCCGGCATCAAACACGGTAGCTGGAAATACTATTCAGCCGGTTCGTTGGTCCGTACTGAAATTTACACTCTGGGAAAATTAGAAGTAGATAAAGCCGGTCCTGCCACGGCAGTTTCGGGAGACAAGAAAGCAGTTGCCAAGCCAAAAGAAGTTCTTGAATTCGAAAAAAAGAATTCAGGCAAAAAGAAAGTCAAAGTCAAAGATGGAAGTACGGGCGGGTGATCCCTTTCACTGTTCTGTTGTCGTTGGCGAAATCACCAACAACGGACTCCACATTCCAGGGTATCGTTTCGACCCTATTGATTAAATATCATTCCTCCATACTCATGTATCCTTTCAAACAAACGCCGTGGTTGGTGTTAGGCTTCTTACTGAGCTCTTGTTGATGAGACACCAACAACGGATCCACGTATCGCGGCATTCCCGCCCATCCATAAGTCTGATTCATCCATTGCAATGGATTTTTTTCCTCCTGTACAGAAGATTTGAAAATTTTAAATCATTGATATATATTTGATATCATTTTGATATCATAAATTTATTTATATGGAAAAGATTAAAACCCCGATTTCAGGCTTTCTTGCCCTGTTATTGTCTATTTTATTGATTGGTCTCTCTGCGTATTTATTTGTATTAACAGGCCAGCAGAATAGGCCGGTACTTATTTGGTGGGCCTCTATCGCTTTACTGGCGGGCATCTTTCTATCTATGGGAATTGTCGTCGTGAATCCGAATCATTCAAGAGTGCTGACCTTTTTTGGTAAATACGTTGGTTCAGTTAAAGCGAATGGATTATTATTCGTGAACCCCTTTTTCAAAAAGCAAAAACTTTCCTTACGTTCCGAAAATCTCGAAAGTGCAAGATTGAAAGTAAATGATAAAATGGGCAATCCGATTGAGATCGCAGCAGTGATTGTGTGGCAGGTTAGTGATACTTATAAAGCCGCATTTGAGGTTGCCGATTTTGTACATTATGTAAAAGTTCAAAGCGAGGCAGCCGTACGGCATCTTGCTAATACCTGCCCGTACGATCATATGGAAGACGAACATGCCACCCTCACTTTGCGTGATGGAGGAGATAAAGTGAATGAGCTGCTCGAAACTGAACTGAATGAACGATTGGCGCCAGCCGGTATAATCATTAAAGAAGCCAGGATCAGCCATCTTGCTTACGCATCTGAAATTGCACATGCCATGTTACAACGGCAGCAGGCCACAGCAATTGTTGCGGCCAGATTCAAAATTGTGGAAGGTGCAGTAGGTATGGTAGAACTGGCATTGGAAATGCTTTCCAAAAAAAATATCGTGCATCTTGATGAAGAAAAAAAAGCAGCCATGGTAAGTAACCTGATGGTTGTGTTGTGCGGTGAAAAAGGGACCACGCCGATTGTTAATACGGGGACTTTGTATCAGTGAGAAGTACGAGGTACGATGTGAGGTGTAGGGTGTAGGGTGTAAGGTGTAGATTGTTATTCAGTGTATTCGATTCTTGTAAAGCCTATTTTGTTTTCAGCATAAATTCAATGTGTGAGTGTAAAAAAGAATTTTGTATTGAGAATGGATGAAGAAATGTACAAAGCCATGGAAAAATGGGCTGCGGATGAATTCCGTAGTGTCAATGGACAGATAGAATGGTTACTGGATAAGTCTTTGAAAGAAAGTGGCAGGCGTAAAGTTCCTCTGAAATCATCAGATAAGGGTGATAAAAATACGTCTTGATAATTCAAGCCGCCAGGCTGTTGCTGGTGGTAAAACCAACAGCGGACTCGAAACTAAATAAAATCGCCCCGATAATCGGGGCGATTTATTTTTTATAAAAATCAAAATGCTTTCTTTTCCTTTTCTTTCTCTGTTGCTTTCTGCATTGGATTGATCCCGGTTGATTGTCCTCTTGCCTGCTGCCTGGCCCTAAATAACTGGAATTTAGACGCCGCCGGAATATCACCCCAGGTATTGTTGGCTTCATTGATATCTGCTGTTTCACGCATCGGATCTAATTTGATCGAGACAACTTCTTTATCCTTGACAAAAACCTTATTTACTTTATTTTCATTGTAACGCCAGATTTGTGCGGGGATCCTGTCTACCTGTTTGGTGCCATCTTTAAAAGTCCATTCAACGATTATCGGCATTACCAATCCTCCCTTATTACTGAAGCTTAGTTCATAAAAATGCTTGTCAGCAACTTTTTTCTTTGCCGCCTCATCCAATGGTTCGGTTGTTACAGGTACGGGAACTGAATAACTGGTACTATCATACGCTTCGAGGCCACGCGCATATCTCCAGTAAAAATCCCGCAGGGTAGTATCGGTATCGGTCAGAAATTTGATGTTTTTATCTTCCCTGTTGAGGATCTTTGACACATCTTCAAACGAATTCAACAGTGGTTTGTCCAGTTTTTTTTGCGCCACACCCTCGCTTTGAGCTTTCGGAACGGTTTCAGTATCGGGCCTGAAATATTTGACGCTGTCTAGTGCAATATCTGTAACATCTGTGCCATAGAACCACCCACGCCAGAACCAATCCAGATCTTCACCGCTTGCATCTTCCAGGGTCCGGAAAAGATCAGCAGGGGTTGGATGTTTAAAAGCCCAGCGCCGGGCATATTCTTTAAACGCATAATCGAACAATTCACGCCCCATAACGGTTTCCCGTAAAATATTTAATCCGGTAGCAGGCTTGGCATATGCGTTAGGACCGAAGCCAATGATATTCTCCGAATTGGTCATGATAGGTTCCAACTGATCCTTTGGCAATTTCATGTAATCTGTAATCGCAAATGCCGGACCCCGGCGTGAGGGAAATTTATTATCGAATAATTCTTCGGTCAGGTATTGTACAAATGTATTCAAACCTTCATCCATCCATGTCCATTGACGCTCATCGCTATTAATGATCATCGGAAAAAAGTTATGGCCAACTTCATGTATGATCACTCCCAGCATACCATATTTGGTAGCTTCGCCATAAGTACCATCTTTTTCGGTTCTTCCATAATTAAAACAAATCATCGGATATTCCATGCCATTGGCAGCTTCTACACTTTGAGCAACCGGATAAGGGTATGGAATCGTGAACTTGGAATATGTTTTTATAGTGTGGGCTACTGCTTTGGTGGAATAAGGACGGTATAACCCGTATGCTTCTTTACCATAAAAACTCATACACATGATTTTCTTTCCTTCTACATAGGTTGGCATAGCGTCCCAAACGAATTTGCGGCTCGATGTCCAGGCAAAGTCCCGCACATTGTCGGCTTTATAAATCCAGGTCTTTTTAGCTGTACTTTTCTTTTTTTCAGCAGCCTTCGCCTCCTCCAGTGTTACTATTTCCACAGGCTCCTTGGCTGACTGGGCTTTTTGCCAGCGGGCCAATTGTGCAGGACTTAGGTTTTGCGTATAATTCAGGCATTCTCCGGTTGATCCAACAACATGGTCAGCGGGTACTGTCATCTGTACTTTAAAATTTCCAAAGGTTAATGCAAATTCACCACTACCGGCAAACTGGTGATTTTGCCATCCCTGGTTGTCACTATATACACATAAACGCGGATACCATTGTGACATGGTAAAAAGATGGTTCCCCTCTTCAGCAAAATATTCAAATCCACCACGGCCTCCATCTTTCAACCGGTCTGAAATTTTATAATTCCAATCGATCTTTATTATGTATTTCTGACCCGGTTTTAATGGCGAAGGCAGATCCACCCGCATCATTGTCTTATTGAGGGTGTACTTAAGCGGTTTACCCAGGGCATCTGTTAATTTGTCAATGATAAAACCATAACCATTGTCTTTCCTGCTTTCCTCCTGTCTTTCAACGGATGAAATATTCATTTGCGCAGGCATATTACTGGAGTTTTGATAATTCGAGTTGTTGACAGTGCTATGCTCGTTCTCATCCATCTGGAACCATAAATAAGTTAATACATCAGGAGAGTTGTTAGAATAGGTGATGGTTTCACTACCCGATAGTTTCAGGTTCTTTTCATCCAATTCGCATCGTATGTCATAGTCTACTCTTTGCTGCCAGTATTTCGGACCAGGTGCGCCGCTTGCGGTACGGTATTCATTTGGCGTGGGAAGAACCGTTCCCAACTGTTCAAATTTATTGCCGTGGTTGGAATTCGGATTGTTTTTAATATCCTGCGCCTGCGAAACACCTAAAGAAAACAATACCGTAAAAACAAAAAACACTTGCTTCATTGTTGCTGGTTTTAGTTTGGAAAACGTTCAATAGTCATTAATAAAGCGATGCCAAAAACGGCACCTGAGACAAATAACAAATAATCCCTTCGTTGAATTTTCAAAAGCTGCACGCAAATTACAGAAACTAACAGAACTGCGCCTACAATCAACAATTGACCCACCTCTAACCCTATGTTAAATGCCAGTAATTCGCTTACAATATTGGTTTGCTTGCCTAGCAAACCTTTCAGATAATTGGAGAACCCCAATCCATGAATCATTCCAAAAAATAGAGCAAGCAGGTATATCATTGAAACTCTTGTACGCTGTTCGGTATTTTTTTGAAACACATTAGAGATCGCGGTGATGAGAATGGTTACAGGAATTAGAAATTCGATCCATCTTGTTGATATATTCACATAATTTAATACACTCAATGCCAGGGTAATTGAGTGACCAATCGTAAAAGCCGTTACCAGGATTAGGATTTTCTTCCAATCCTGTACAGTATATCGGAGGCACAGGGCTGTCACAAATAAAATATGATCATAGCCTGCGAGGTCTGCAATATGCTGTCTGCCCAGATCAAAATAAAGCTTGAAATCCTGCATAATAATCGATCGATCCGCAGCCAGCGGAATTTTTAACGGTTTAGGGTGAAAGGTCTTGAAAATATGTAAGAGATTTGTATCTGAAAAATTTTCATGTTTAATGGTTATACTATTATATAAATGGTTCTTCGCTTCGCTGCTGGTAAGTTTACCTTATTTCACAGATAGCCAACCTGATAAATATATCTCCCCACATCCCTTTTTTATCAGCGTCACTGAGATCAGCCACAATGCCACTGATAAACACCTTGAAATAAGCTGTAAAATATTCACCGATGATTTTGAAACGGCTCTTTTAAAATCAACCGGTGTAAAAATAGACCTATTTAATCCTAAGGATAAGGCGTTGGCTGAAAAGCAAATTGCTGCATATCTTAAAAAGCACCTGGTCATCAAGCTCGATAGCAAGCCTGTTATTCTGGAATTTGTCGGTTTCGAACGCGAAGATGAAGCCGTTTGGAGTTATCTGCAGGTTAGTAACACGGCAGCACCTAAAAAAATGGATATCAGCAACGATTTATTATATGAATCATTCGACCAGCAGATCAACCTGATGCATGTATCCGTTAGTGGGAATAGGAAAAGTACAAAGCTCAACTATCCCGATGTGAATACTTCATTCCAGTTTTAGAACATGGGGTGAAGTTTAAGGTTTAAGGTTGAAGGTTGACGATGGTATTGATTCAAGTTTTAGGCAAATGAAGGAACAGTAAAAATTGACAACTATAAACCTTAAACTTTAAACCTTAAACTTCTTCACGCCTCTTCCATATTTTCTTTGATCTCTTTGGAAATATTGACCAGCACTTTATCGATCCGCTGCGCATCCATATCGATGATCTCGATCTGGAAACCTTCCCAATCTAATTTATCACCTGTCGCCGGAATACGTTCCAGGTGATGAAGTATAAAGCCTGCTAACGTGTCGAATTCCTGTTCGCCTTCATTCATCCATTCTGTTTTATCAAAACGCCTCAGAAAATCGTAGAAAGGGATTTGTGCATCCACCAGGTAGGATCCATCTTCCCGCTCCGTGATCTCGTAGTCGTCTATATGTTGTTCAGGGAGATCTCCTACGATTGCTTCGAGTATATCATTCAGGGTGATCATTCCCAGCAGACTTCCGTATTCATCAATAATGAAACAGGAATGAATTTTAGACTCTTTAAATTTCTCCAGCACCTGATAGGCAGTATTGTTTTCAGGAACATACAATGGCGGGATCATAAGATCTTTAAAAAGAGTAAGATCATCTGCCACATAAAGGTCTTTGATAGAAACAACACCTTTTATATTATCGATCTGTCCGTCACAGATCGGGTACACAGAATGAGGTTGCTTCAGTATTTTTTCTTTGATGGCTACTTCATTATCGTAAAGATCGAACCAGATGATATCACTACGGTGTGTCATTAAGGAAGTGATCGTCCTGTCTCCCAGATGAAATACCCTTTCTATAATTTGCTGCTCAGCTTCTTCAATCGTTCCCTGTTCCGTGCCCTCACTAATGATGGCTTTGATCTCTTCTTCGGTGACCTGGTTGTCTTTTGTTTTGATATTAAAAAGTTTTACCAGCACCTGTGTTGATTTGGAAAGCAGCCATATGAATGGATGGGTGATCACACTTAAAATCCGCATTGGCTTTGCCATTATCTTGGCAATTAATTCCGGTCGGGCAAGACCAAGTCTTTTAGGCAGCAACTCCCCCAGCACCATAGAAAAATAAGTAATGACTATTACGATTAATCCTGTTGCAATGCCATCGCTGTATTCTCTTAACACTTCAAAGCGATAAATAAATGCGACAAAATCTGATTTTAATTTCTCGCCAGACATGATACCGGTCAGGATGCCAATGAGGGTAATGCCGATTTGTACAGTAGAAAGAAATGTATCGGGATGGTTTGCAAGTTCAAGTGCTTCCTTTGCCCTTTTATCACCCTTACTTGCCTGCGCTTCCAACCTTGCTTTCCGTGCAGACACCAATGCAATTTCAGCCATCGAAAACACCCCATTTAACAATATTAATCCCAGGATCAGTAAAATCTCTTGCATTGCATTGTTTATTTATCTAAGCTAAGCATTCCGATTTGTTTGAGGAACAATTTACCTGTAACCCAACCAATAAGACAACCCAAAAATGCTCCACAAAGAACATCAAACGGGTAGTGAACGCCCACATAAATTTGAGTATACACAATAGCAAATGCCCAGCCAAAAGCCAGCATCCACCATTTGCCAATATGCCGCAAAGTTAAAAAGTAAAACATAGCCTGCCCAAAATGAGTAGTGGCATGTGAGGATGTAAAGCTTGAACTCTTGGGACAATAATTAATGATAAAGCGGATCATGTTTCCAACTTCGGCGTCCTGGCATGGTCTGGTACGAAAAATTAATATTTTCACTACCTGACTGCTAATTAAGTCGCATAATGCGGCCGTTAGCAGAAATCCGCCGATCCACCACCATCCTTTGATCCCAAATTTCAAAACCACCCATATAAAAACGAATAAATACAGCGGGAACCAAAACACCGTTTCTCTGAAATAGGGTAAGATTAAGTCGAAATAAGAATTGCTCCATTCATTATTGATCTTTACCAGCAACCATTCATCGAGGGGTTGGATCAATTGCCAGAAGGAGGCAGATGCGGTGGTTTGTAGTAAATGCATATACGCAAAAATAATTACTATAATTTTAGTGCTTTATTTAGTTATGAATAGGATATTCAGTTTGCCCCGGTTAATTCGTTGGATTTTGACGGTAGGATGTCTTTTCCTGGTAGTAATGACCATGATGCGGGTAATGTTATATATTTTTTTTAGCAAGCAGGGTTATTCTTTTTCAGAGCTTGCTGATCCTTTTGTATTGGGTCTGCGCTACGATCTGCGAACCGTGGCCCTGGTATTGATCATATTGCTGGTTGCGGGAAGTATTCCCATGTTCCATCCATTCCGAACCGACTCAACAAAAAAATGCTGGATTTTTCTCCTGGGAATTGTTGCTTTTCTACTGCTATTGTTTTATTTCATCGATTTCGCCCATTACAGCTACCTGGCACAGCGCCTGAATGCAAGCGTGCTCAATTACCTTCACGACACGGCAATTTCATTGAATATGGTCTGGCAATCATACCCCCTGATAAAACTAACAATTGCTTTGTTATTGGTAACAGCACTATTAATATGGCTGATCAAATTATCGCACAAGGCGATCGGGAAAGATCACAAGCCGGTTTCAAAACGAAAACGAATTCTGAGCTTTGTGATCCTATTCCTTTTATTTGGCTTGGCGATCTTTGGAAGGATCAATCAGTATCCTTTGAGATGGAGTGACGCGTTTTCTTTAGGAAGCGATTATAAAGCCAATCTTGCATTGAACCCTTTTGAATCTTTTTTTAATACACTTAAATTCCGTAAGAGTTCCTACGATGTAAATAAACTGCGGCAGGTTTACCCTGTACTCACTCCCCATTTTAATCTGACTACAAAAGATTCTGCTCTTCTAAATTTTGAAAGGGTTCTGTCTGGCAACAACAATAATCGTCCTGCTCCGAACATAATTCTGGTGATCTGTGAAAGCTTTAGCGGATACAAAAGTTCCATGTGGGGAAACCCGCTGAACACCACTCCCTTCTTCGACAGTATATCAAAAAAAGGGATTTTCTTCGATCAGTGTTTTACACCAACTTATGGTACTGCAAGAGGGGTTTGGGCCACCATTACTGGCATTCCCGACATCGAATCTCCTACCACAGCAAGTAGAAATCCCGCAGCGGTTGATCAGCATACGATCATCAATGAGTTTAACGGGCACGAAAAATTATATTTTCTCGGAGGCAGCGCCAGTTGGGCAAATATCCGCGGATTGCTGACGAATAATATCCGGGGACTTCGTATATATGAGGAAGAAGATTTCGAGGCTCCCAAAATAGATGTTTGGGGTATCAGTGATAAGAACCTTTTGCTTGAAGCCAATAAAATAATCTCCAATCAAACCAAACCTTTTTTCGCAATCATTCAGACCGCGGATAACCATCGGCCATATACTATTCCGGAAGAAGACCTTACTGAATTTAAAAAAATAATTCTTCCAATAGATTCTGTACGAAAATACGGGTTTGAGAGTTTGGCAGAAATGAATGCTTTCCGCTACACCGATTTCGGTTTTCAGAAATTTATGGAAGCTGCTTCCCGGCAACCTTATTTCGACCATACTATTTTTGTTTTTGTAGGAGACCATGGAATTCCGGGTAATGCCGGTGATATGTTCCCCAGGGCCTGGACCGAACAACGACTCACTTCTTTTCATGTTCCTTTTCTTTTATACGCTCCGAAATTATTTTCGCCTCAAAGAAACCACGCGATCTGCTCGCAGGTTGATGTATTGCCTACCATTGCAGGGCTCTGCAAAATTGCATACCGCAATACAACATTGGGAAGAAATGTGCTTGATGTTGCCGAATCGAGCCAGTTTGCATTCATATTTGATCCTGATAACAACCAAACGGGAATTATAAAAGGCGACTATTACTATCGTAAGAATATCAGTACCGGTAATGAAGGCTTGATTTCTATAACGGGAAATGAGAATATTCCTGATAATAATTATAAAAAGGCAACCACCGAACTAAGATTATTAACCGATGGTATTTATGAAGCTTCGAAATATTTATTGCTGAATAATAAGAAGAAAGATTAGCCGATAGCCAATTACGAATTGGCCAATTTGCTAATTGGCTAATTCACCTTAAACTTCGAACCCACCTAATGCTTTGGCCCTTAACTTGTCCCACAAATCTGCCGGCTTTTAAAAATTTCTTCCTATTTTTCGGTTTGTTTTCCAGCCTAAATCCATCCTGTTAAAGCCACGCATCTCATAGATGGACAACTAGAACCCTATTTCTGAACATAAACCTATCTCAACAACGTGGCGTTAATCAAGAGTATATCAGGTATTCGTGGGACAATTGGCGGAGTTACTGCAAATAATTTAACACCCCTCGACATTGTAAAATTTACGGCAGCTTATGGAAGCTGGCTACTGAACAAAAACAACCATGCTGTCCGCGTTGTGGTAGGCCGTGATGGACGTATCAGCGGAAACATGGTTCAAAACCTGGTTGTTAATACATTAATTGGATTGGGTATTGATGTGGTTGATCTTGGATTTTCGACTACACCTACTGTTGAGTTAGCCGTTATCTGGGAAAAGGCTTCCGGGGGTATCATTATTACAGCCAGCCATAACAATAAAGAGTGGAATGCCTTAAAATTACTGGACAACAAGGGAGAGTTCATTACAGCGGCAGATGGTGCCATTGTTTTGGAAAAAGCTGCCAAAGAAGATTTTTCATTTGCGGTTGTTGATAAGCTTGGGACTTACAGTACGAACGATCAATACCTGCAAAAACATATTGATACGGTAGTCAAATATCCCCTGGTTGATGTGGAAGCCATTAGCAAAAAAAACTATAAAGTGGTGGTTGATACGATCAATTCTACCGGGTCGTTAGTAGTACCACGATTATTAAATGCATTGGGTATTCAAGATGTGATCGTATTGAACGGCGAAGTGAATGGCAGATTTGCACATAATCCTGAGCCTCTTTCAGAAAACCTGATTGAATTAAGTGCGGCCGTAAGAAAACATAAGGCCGATTTTGGGATTGCTGTTGATCCTGATGTAGATCGCCTTTGTTTTGTTTGTGAAGATGGTTCAATGTTCGGAGAAGAATATACACTTGTTGCTGTTGCCGATTATGTATTGACTAAGCGGCCGGGCAATACTGTTAGCAATATGAGCAGTACCAAGGCGCTTAAGGAAATAACGCTGAAGCATGGTGCAGAATATTTTCCCTCGGCAGTGGGAGAGGTGAATGTTGTTACAAAAATGAAAGAAGTGAATGCGGTTATTGGTGGAGAAGGAAACGGTGGCATTATTGTACCCGACCTGCATTATGGCCGGGATGCATTGATCGGGATCGGGTTGTTCCTAAGTTCACTCGCCACCCATAAAAACGGGATCCGTTCGTTCCGGGCGCGTTATCCCGATTATTTTATTTCTAAAAATAAAATTGAACTCGAGAATGGCATCGATGTAACAGGCATATTTGAAAAGATCAAAAAGAAATACAAAAAGCAACCCGTCAATACAGAGGATGGGATAAAGATAGAATTTGATAACGATTGGGTGCATTTACGACCATCAAATACAGAACCCATCATCCGCATCTATGCCGAAAGTAATTTCGAAACCACCGCGAACAATATCGCTCTCCGACTGATGCAGGATATTAAAGAGTTTATTTAAAAAGTTTAAGGTTTAAAGTTTAAGGTTTAAGGTTCTTCAAACAGTTGGTGCTTGATAAAAAATAAACTTAAAACCTTAACACCATTCATTCCATTCTGGATATCAAAGAGTTTATTCAAAGGTTTAAGGTTCTTCAAACAGTTGGTGCTTGATAAAAAATAAACTTAAAACCTCAACACCATCCATTCCATTCTGGATATCAACGAGTTTATTCAAAGGTTTAAAGCTCTTTTAAACACATAGTGAATTGGTAAAAAAATAACCTTAAACCTTAAACTTTAAACCTTAAACTTATCTTTGCAGCCATCAAAAAATGCCTGGCAGGCTGAATTATGAATAGAATTTATTTGGATAACGCTGCTACTACATCTCTGGATGCTGACGTACTGGAAGCAATGATGCCTTACCTTACTGAAAAGTTTGGTAATCCTTCTTCTATTTATTCATATGGAAGGGAAAGCCGCCTTGCCATCGAAACGGCCCGGAAAACGACCGCAAAATTATTGAATGCCCATCCTGCCGAAATATTTTTTACTTCAGGAGGAACAGAAAGTTCGAACACAGCAATAACAGCTTCGATACATGATCTTCATTGTACTCATATCATTTCCTCCCGGATAGAACACCACGCTACTCTTCATACGATTGAGAATCTGTATCATCGCGGAGAAGCGGCGCTAAGCTATGTAAACCTTCTACCCGATGGACATATTGATTTGGAAGATCTGGAGCGATTGTTAACGGAAAGCCCCGATAAATCGCTTGTAACGCTGATGCACGCCAATAACGAGACCGGCAATATGCTCGACTTACATGCTGTGGGAAATCTTTGCAAGCTCTACGGAGCCGTTTTCCATTCCGATACGGTGCAAACGGTGGGACATTTTCCGCTGGATCTTCGAAATACGCCAGTTCACTTCGTAACCGGTGCCGGGCATAAATTTCATGGTCCAAAAGGTGTTGGCCTGCTATATATTAACGAGAACGTTAAGATCAAGCCCTATATACATGGAGGTTCACAGGAAAGAAATATGCGCGCAGGAACAGAAAACTTATATGGAATTGTAGGATTTGCGAAAGCGCTTGAGATTGGAATGATCAATTATGAAAAGGATAGTGTCTATATCAAAGAATTGAAAATGTATATGATCGGCGAATTAAAAAAGCAGATCAAAAGAGTGGCATTCAATGGTGATCCTAATGGTAAAAGCCTCTATGCGGTTCTCAGTGTTTCATTACCTAAAACCGAAAAATCTGAAATGATCCTTTTTAATCTTGATATTAATAATATATGTGCAAGCGGCGGAAGCGCCTGTACAAGCGGTGCAGACCAGGGCTCACATGTGATCAGGGCCATCAATAACAATCCTAACCAGGTAACCGTACGCTTTTCCTTTAGTAAACACAACAAAAAAGAAGAGATTGATTACGTGGTTGGAAAGTTGACGGAGTTGATATAGAGAATACAGAATTCTGAATTCAGAATCCGTTAACAGCCTGCACCGGCATGGGAAAGATCACAGATGCATGGAAAGACGTAGTAGAATTATTTTCTGACACTAAACCTTTCTGATCGTGCAGTCAAGGGGTTCGCCACGGACACGAAGAGAAGACACTAAGAACACAAAGATTAGAGAGGTTATTAACCGGAAAACAATGAATGTTCAATTCTCAACGAGGGTATTGAACATTGGGCCTTGAACGTTGAGCATTGAGCATTTGTGAATATACGCACCCTGTAACAGCACCTTTTTCAATTGAGCAGGATTGTACTCCTTTGGATTTCCAATTTTAGTAAATTACAAAGTTTTTAACCAAAACTATATGGCCGACGTTACTATTGCAAAATCGCGTATTGGCTCCATTGATCTGCTAAGGGGTATCGTTATGGTGATCATGGCCCTTGATCACGTACGGGATTATTTTCATGAAACCGCTATGGTTGATGATCCCTTAAATCTTGAAACCACCACCCCGGCTCTTTATTTTACAAGATGGATCACGCATTTTTGTGCGCCTGTTTTCGTTTTTCTTGCGGGCACTTCTGCATATCTTGTCAGTCAAAAAAGATCGAAGGCGGAGTTAAGTTTGTTTTTAATCAAACGCGGATTCTGGTTGGTTCTGATCGAAGTAACAGTTGTTACACTTGGATGGACCTATAATCCTTTTTTCAATCTTTTTATTTTACAGGTTATATGGGCAATAGGTATCAGTATGGTGCTGCTTGGCTTACTCATTCATTTGCCATATCGTATTTTGTTATTGGTTGGTTTGATCATCGTATTCGGCCATAACCTCATTGACTACGCCGAGGCCGATCGCGACGGGAATATTGGGCTTTTATGGGATTTGGTCCATCGTGGAAATTTTTCCTTGTATAATCTGGATGCCAATCATGTTGTGATCGTTGTTTATGCTTTTTTGCCCTGGCTCGGCGTCATGATACTTGGTTATTGCCTGGGAAAATTATATGAGCCGGCTTTTGATACCGCCAAAAGAAAAAAAATATTACTATACCTCGGCGCAGCCATGCTGTTATTATTTGTTATCGTTCGCGCCTTGAACGGATATGGTGATTCGGCGCATTGGTCATATCAACGAAATCCTTTTTATACTTTTTTGTCATTCATCAAGGTCACAAAATATCCTCCTTCGATGTTGTTTGTTTGTCTTACGATCGGGATCGCCTTGATAGCCCTTTCATTCCTGGAAAATATACGGAACAGGTTTACAAAATGGATGACTGTATATGGACGTGTCCCTTTCTTTTACTATGTGCTGCATTTATATTTAATACATGCTCTTTGCGTGATCGCCTTCTTTTTGTCGGGCTACGGAGCAGACGATATTGTTTCACGTCAAACTCCATTCCTATTCCGGCCGCCGCAGTTTGGATATCAACTTCCTATAGTATATGGAATATGGCTTATTGTCGTGTTACTGCTATACCCTGTTTGCCGCTGGTATAACAAATACAAAAGCAATCATCACCAGTGGTGGCTAAACTATTTGTAAGAAGAACTGTTCCTTTAAAAAAGCTCTAAACCTGAAAATAATCCGTGTAAATTCGTGCAATCCGTGGCAAAATCCTGGTCCATTAGCAGGGTTCCCTTTTTTAAATAAGGCGCTATTGCACGATCAATAATTTTTTTGCCTGCTGACCGGTATTTGTTTTCACTTCGGCCAAATAAATCCCTGGGGCTATGTGGGAGGGTAGCGATACTGACACGGTTTGCCCATTTGCCATGGAACGAATATGTCGATCAACCATTTTTTTACCAGTCATATCAAAAAGGGAAACGGAAACATTTTGCAAGGCCCTTCCCGATTGTATGAATAAAGTATTGTTTTGAACAACCGTCGGGTAAATTTTTATTCCCGGCGAAGTTTTATTCGATACGCTGATTATTTGTGAAAATGTTTCATTCCCGTCGGTATCCACCATTTTCAAGCGATAGTATGAGTGGCCGGGCAGCGGTATATTATCGGTATAGGAATAAGCATTTCCGGGATTGTTTCCGTTTATTTTCCCGATGCTTCCGAAATGCTGTCCGTCAGCGCTTCTTTCAACTTCAAAATAATCAGGATTGCTTCCGGTGGCTATTTGCCACTGCAAATTTGCCCGGTTATTATTCAGAATTCCTGAAAAATAAATCAGGCGCACCGGAAGTACAGATCCCGAAATATCGAAACTGATCCGGTTATCACCTCCGGCTTCATAATATTCTATCACCAGGTCATAGGTTCCATTCAAAATGGCAGTGTGAGCAACAATATTATAAGATTGATCCCACCACCGGTTGATGGCCCAGCTAGCTCCTCCATCAAGACTGAAGCGGTATCCGTCGTCTCCGCCAACAATAAAAAGATATGTTCCGTTCGCAAATGTTTTCCGGAGCCTGTAACGAACGCTGAATGTTTCAGTTTGAACAGCACAGGTATTTGTATTGTACATAATATTGCTGCCGCCAAAATTCTGCGTGAAATTTGGGTCTCCGGCCGTACCTTCTGTTACATCGCCTTTATAAATCGAAAAATTAGTTCCATCATAAACATATCCCTGCCACACATCATTTGTTCCATATACGGCCGGGTTACCCGTACCCAAACACATACTTTGTACCATGAATGAAACCTGGTTGCCGCCGCCATTTTCATAGAACTCCAATACCAGGTCATAAGTACCGTTCAGGAAACTGGTATTTGAAAAAGTATTGTATCCCTGATCGAACCACCGGTTGATGATCCATGTAGCACCCCCGTCTATACTTAAGCGATAGCCGTCATCACCACCAACGATAAACTCATAATTGCCACTGCTGAATGTTTTTCTGAGTTTGTACCTGACGCTGAAAGTTTCCGTATTTACCGAACAGCCATTCGTCGGATATAACACATTGCTGCCTCCAAAACTCTGGTTAAATGCAGGATTTCCCGCGATTCCCTCATTAATATAACCTTGATAGCCGGTAAAATTGATATTATCGTACACGTACCCTATCCAAACATCATTGATACCGTACGTTGTTTCATCACCAAGTGGTGTACAAGGCTGGGCTTTAAGCAAAATTTTGCCTGAAAAAACGATAAGGAATAGGGTGGCACACAGGGTTTTCATACAATAGGATCTTTAGGATACATTTTAGGGCATTCATATAGCACTTACAGGGTTATAAGTGTATATGCTTAGATCGTTACAACGAATCGTTTTGCGGATTATTGCAGTGATTGCCGGAAAGAGGTTTTTCTTGCTTTAATACAAGTTGGGGATAAACCGTTTTCGGCGTGGCAAAAGGGTATTTTATTTAAGAAGATTTTTGACTTCTTGTAGTTTAAGCAATGCTTCTACGGGTGTGAGACGATTAATGTCGAGGTTGTCGATCAGTTTACGGATCTCATTAAATGTTTCGGTATGAGCATCAAAAATGGAGAGCTGTAGTTTAGGCGTCGATAATTTCTTTACCTGCTGGCCAATTCCATCATCTACATTTTTTTCTTCCAGCTGCTTGAGGATCTCATTGGCACGTTGTAATAACGCCGGTGGCATACCGGCCATCCTGGCCACGTGAATACCAAAACTATGCGTACTACCGCCGGGAGCCAGCTTACGTAAAAAAATGATTTTGTTACCGATCTCTTTATTAGTGATATGATAGTTCTTAATCCGCAGTAGTTTTTTCTCAAGCTCGTTCAATTCGTGGTAGTGCGTAGCGAAAAGGGTTTTTGGTGCGTGTGGAGAATTGTGTAAGAATTCTGCAATGCTCCATGCGATCGAGATCCCATCATAGGTGGAGGTGCCACGGCCGATCTCATCTAAAAGGATCAGGCTTGCGGGTGTAATATTATTGATGATGCTTGCCGTTTCATTCATTTCAACCATAAAAGTCGATTCACCTCCGCTCAGGTTATCACTGGCTCCCACCCTTGTAAAAATTTTATCGGTCAGCGGGATCCTTGCAATGTCTGCCGGAACAAAACTTCCCATATGAGCCATCAGCGTGATCAGTGCCGTTTGACGAAGCAAGGCGCTTTTACCACTCATGTTCGGGCCGGTAAGAATAATGATCTGCTGAGTAGATGGATCCAGAACAATATCATTGGCAATGTATGCTTCACCCGATGCCAGATTTTTTTCGATCACCGGGTGACGGCTTTCTTTTAATTCCAATTCGCGCCCATTATGCAATTCAGGCTTTTTATAATTGTATTGTAATGCATTATGAGCAAAGCAAAGCAGGCAGTCGAGAACAGCAAGAATATTTCCATTGATCTGCATGGGAGCAATATAATCCTGCAGTTCAAGCAAAAGTTTATCATATAGCTCCAGTTCTATTGCGAGGATTTTTTCTTCTGCACCGGTTATTTTTTCTTCATATTCTTTCAGTTCGGGAGTGATGTACCGTTCTGCATTGCTAAGGGTTTGTTTACGCAGCCACGTGGCAGGCACTTTGTTTTTATGGGTATTTGTTACCTCCAGGTAATAACCGAATACATTGTTGAAGCCGATCCGTAGTGATGAAATGCCGGTAACTTCCATTTCTTTTTGCTGCAATTCGACCAGGTATTGCTTGCCGCCGGAAGCAATCCTTCTTAACTGGTCCAATTCATCCTGTACTCCGTGGCAGATCACGCCGCCCTTGGTTACAAGTGCAGGAGGATTTTCACATATCTCTTTCCTGATCTTATTGAAAATATACTGGCAGGGATTGAGGGCGTCGGCCAATCTCTTTAAATAATCGCTGCCCGTGCTTTTACAAAGAGCCTGAATATGCTCAATATGTTGCAATCCTCTGGCAATTTGCATCACCTCGCGGGGATTAATTTTCTTCATGGGAATCTTGCTCACCAGCCGTTCAACATCTCCGCATTGCCTGATATGTTGTATAAGTTTGTTTCGAAGGTCTACTTCTTTAATTAAATACTCTACCAGGCTTAAACGTTCATTGATCTTATTTGGATCTTTTAAGGGAAGTACCAGCCATCTTTTCAGAAGCCGCGCACCCATGGGTGAAACTGTATTATCGAGTACGTGCAACAGGCTGTTTCCATTTTCAATACCGGTTCCCAGTAATTCAAGATTACGGATGGTGAATTTATCCATCCATAAATAATCATCCCGGTCAATACGCTGAATGGAAGTAATATGCTGAAGGTTCGGATGTTCAGTATCCTTTAAATAATGAAGAATGGCGCCCGCGGCAACGATGCCCTGGTGTAACTCTTCCACTCCAAATCCCTTGAGAGAATGTGTTTGAAAATGTTTAAGCATGCTTTCTTCCGCATAAGCCTCATCAAAAACCCAGCTTTCGAGCGTGTAGGTATAAAATTTTAAACCAAATATTTCTTTAAAATGTTTTTGAAAATTCCTTTGGAATATCACCTCCGCCGGTTTCAGGGTTTGCAATAATTTATCAATATACTCCTGGCTGCCTTCGGCCATAAAAAACTCTCCCGTGGAAATATCCAGGAATGCAATGCCAATAGTATTATCGGTAAAATGTATGGCGGCCAGAAAGTTATTCGAATGATGGTCTAACAGCTTATCATTCGTAGCAACACCCGGCGTGATCAATTCAGTAACCCCTCTTTTCACAATGCCCTTGGCAAGCTTCGGATCTTCCAATTGATCACAGATCGCTACGCGGTAGCCGGCTTTTACGAGCTTGTGCAAATAAGTATCGAGAGCATGATGCGGAAAACCGGCCAGATCACTGGAAGCAACGGCCCCATTATTTCTTTTGGTGAGTGTAATTCCTAGTACCTGTGAAGCGATCACCGCATCTTCTCCAAAGGTTTCATAAAAATCGCCCACCCTAAATAACAGGATAGCATCGGGATATTTTTGCTTTATAGCCCGGTGTTGCTGCATCATAGGTGTATCGCTGATTACTTTTGCCATATTCGTGAACCGCTAAGGTGGCGACAAAAATAAACATCCGCACCGGCATTGCCAGTGTTGATTAACGAATGTTGGCGTCGTTTTCATTTATTGTGGACAAGTTGAGGATTACGGTATTTTTGCAGCTTATAAAATGTTTTGATGCGCAAACTCAGCATGGACGAACTAAACCGCAAATCGGTGAATGATTTCAAAGGAGCTGAAAAAATACCGATTGTTGTTATATTGGATAATATCCGCAGCATGCACAATGTGGGAAGTGTTTTCCGGTCGGCCGATGCTTTTTTGCTGACGGCTATTTATTTGTGCGGATACACACCAAGGCCGCCCCACAGGGATATTCATAAAACTGCACTTGGGGCTACAGAAACAGTGGGTTGGAAGTACTATCCCGGAGCTAATTCAGCAATGCAGGAATTGAGGGATGAGGGATACGGCATATTTGCGGTTGAACAGGTTGAAAAAAGTATTCCTTTGCACCTGTTCGAGGGCAATGAATATGAAAAGCTGGCGGTTGTATTTGGCAATGAAGTGAGTGGAGTGGGAGAAGACGTGTTGAAATTATGCGATGGATGTATTGAAATTCCGCAGCTGGGGATGAAGCATTCTTTGAACATATCGGTCGCAGCTGGAATTGTATTGTGGGAACTGGTGCGAAACAGATTCCAGGTTCGTCATCATTTCGTGAGGTAAATACATTTGCCTGCCCCGAAATTTGAATGATATTGGTAAGCTGATCGCAAAATGCGAACAGCTCAACAAGATGGCTAAAAAGCAAAACATTCCGGGCTGAAAAAATTGACACAGCTAGATGCGATAAGAAAACTAATGCAATTGCTGCTGCATGTTAAAAGAACCCGCATTGGATATAGAAGGTCTAATGAAAAAGAGTAAGATGTCAAAAATTAAAAGCTATCTCAGCCTTATAAAATTCTCTCACACCATTTTTGCAATGCCTTTTGCAATGATTGGATTTTTTTTGGCTTTAACTAAAAATGATTTCTCTACCGGTCAATGGAGTCTAAACATGTCAATCGGTTGGGGGCAGGACATTACAAATTTTGTGTTGTGGAAAATCTTATTGGTAAAATTTATTCTTGTCGTTCTCTGCATGGTCTTCGCACGAAGTGCGGCCATGGCATATAACCGTTACCTCGACAAAAATTTTGACGCCAAAAATCCCCGAACTGCAATCAGGGAAATTCCGGCAGGAATTATTTCATCCGGGAGCGCAATGAGGTTTGTGATTTTTAATTCCATTGCATTTATTGTTTGTACTTTTTTTATCAATCCACTTTGTTTTTTCCTGTCGCCTCTTGCTTTGCTTGTTGTTTTAGGATACAGTTATACCAAACGTTTCACCCCATTGTGTCATTTGATTCTAGGGGTTGGATTGTCACTCGCACCGATTGGTGCGTATCTGGCGTTAACAGGCCAATTCGCTTTTCTGCCTGTTTTGTTTTCTTTTTCAGTTGTATTCTGGGTGAGCGGATTTGATATTATTTATGCTTTGCAGGATGAAGAATTCGATAAATCGCAAAAGCTTTATTCAATCCCGGCAGCAGTGGGTAAATCCAGAGCACTGCGGATCTCTGAATTATTGCATCTGTTAAGTGCAGCCTGTATTATTCTGGCAGGCATATATGGACAGTTTCATTGGTTATACTGGATAGGAGTTGGTCTGTTTTGTGGAATGCTGATCTACCAGCATTCGGTCGTGAAACCAAATGATCTTTCGAAAGTGAATCTCGCTTTCATGACTGCCAACGGAATAGCCAGTGTTGTATTTGCCATTTTTGTAATTGCAGATCTTTTTTTGGCAGCTGCATCAAATTAAGGGATGCCGTTAGGGATGACATCCTTAATCATGGAGCTACAGTTAGTCACGTGTTACAAGGATGTCATCCCTAATACAAATCGTACATCTAACATCTAACATCAACTATGCCTCGTATCCTTGCTATTGATTACGGATTAAAAAGAACCGGCCTGGCTGTAACTGATCCTTTGCAGATCATTGCAAACGGGCTTACCACCATTGAATCGCCCAAACTGATCCCTTTCTTAAAAGATTATTTTAAAAAAGAAGAAGTAGAGATGCTCATCATTGGTGAGCCAAAAAACTGGGATGATACGGATACCCATGCTACGCCCCTGGTAAAAAAGATTGTCGAAAAGCTAAAAAAAGAATTCCCGCAAATGCCTCTGACAATGGTTGACGAACGCTTTACATCAAAAATGGCTTCCCGGGCTATGATCGATATGGGTATGAAGAAAAAGCAGCGTCGGAACAAGGCATTGATCGACGAGATTGCCGCTACCATCATGCTCCAGGAGTACCTGGAACGATCGGTCAGATAATACATGTTCAATGACTGATTTGAACTAAATTTGCGCCTTATAATTTTCAATAGTATGATACTTCCGATTGTTGCATATGGGGCGCCAGTGTTAAGAACGGTGTGTAAGGATATTAACCCCCTTTACCCGGGGCTTCATAAGCTGATAGAAGACATGTGGGAAACCATGTACTCCAGTAATGGTGTCGGGCTGGCGGCTCCGCAGATTAACAGGGATATCCGGGTCTTTATCATCGATAGCGAGCAGATATTCACCAATCAGGAGGAGGAAGATAAAGGAAGATATCCCGACGAACCCGGGGTTAAACAGGTTTTCATCAATGCCCAGATAAAGGAGTTGAATGGCAATGAATGGGTATATAACGAAGGATGCCTGAGTATCCCAAAAATCCGTGAAGATATCCCCCGGAACGAAGAAGTTACTCTGGAGTACGTAGATGAAAATTTTGCGCCGCAGATAAGAACATTTAATGGAATAACCGCCCGTATCATTCTTCATGAATACGACCATATTGAAGGGAAACTTTTTATAGACTATCTCAAACCACTTAAACGGAAATTGCTCAAAGGCAAACTGGATGATATTTCAAAAGGCAAAATAAAAGTGGACTATAAAATGGCTTTTCCGAAGTAAAGTAAAGGAATTTAAAATACAGAATACAGAAGACAGGAGTAGGATTTAAATCAGAATTAGCCAATAAGGAAACCGGCATGTACAGATTTTATCATGAATTTGTATTTCTCCTGTATTCTGTTTTCTGTATTCTCTGCTTCATTCATTTCACAAATTTTTAAATCGAATAGGGTTATTTTGCAGGCATGAAAGCGATTGTTTTTTTGCCTGTTTTGATCCTGTGCAATGGTCTGCTGGCGCAAACGGACAGTAGTGTAATTGTTAATAAAAAGGTAATCACCTTAAAAGAGGTAGTGGTACGTAGCAACCTCAATGTGCCTGCTTTCATTGACCGGGTAAAAGAGGATAGCACTTTTTACAAAGCTTTCCGTAATCTTAAAATATTAGGATATACCGCGCTTAATGATATCCGCATGATGAATAAAAAAAACAAGATCATTGCGAGCCTCAATAGTAAAACCAAACAGCTGGTAAAAAATAATTGTCGTTGGATGGAAACGCTGGAGGAAAAGTCTACCGGCGATCTATATGATAAAACCCACAACCTCAATTATTACACAGCCGAAATGTATGCAGGATTATTCTTCGCCCCCGACACTATTTGCGGTGAGACCAATATTGTTAAGGGCGTTGCCTTTAACACAAAAGGCAAATCAGGCATGGCAAAACACAAAGAACAATTGAAAATGTTGTTCTTTAACCCGGGTAAAAGGATTCCGGGCCTTCCTTTCATCGGTAATAAGATCGCCTTATTTGACGAAGACGTGGCGGACCTGTACGATTTTGTGATCGATATGGAAAGCTTCAACGGTGATCTTTGCTATGTATTCCGCATTGTTGCGAGACTTGACCTCAGCTCCGGACAAAACGACAAGGTCGTTATCAATGAAATGACCACCTGGTTTAATACATCTAACTGGGAGATTGTGGCGCGTAATTACGATCTGAGTTACAAAGCAGGCGTGTACGATTTTGACGTGCATATGGAGGTAGAGATGACCAAGTTCGAGGAGCTGCTTGTTCCCAAATTACTCCGTTATAGCGGAACCTGGGATGTTGTATTAAAGAAACGTGAGCGGGGTACATTCACAGCTACTTTGTTCGATTTTACGAGATGAGGCCACCGCGCAGTGGTCTTAAAAAATTGATAAGGCCTTAGCAGGTTTCTTAAGAAAATAGCAGAAATCTTACAAGGCCTTATCGGTTTACCCGGGAAACTGTCAACCTATATTCTTCGTTTTTGCATAATTTCTCCACTTATCGATCAGTTGACGCATGTCTTCCGGCAGCTCGCTGTCAAATTCAACTTTCTGCCTTGTTTTTGGATGAATAAATCCGATAGTTTTCGCATGCAGTGCATGCCTTGGACAGATAGCAAAGCAATTTTCGACAAACTGCCTGTATTTGGTAAATACCGTTCCCTTAACAATTTTGTCTCCACCGTATATCTCGTCATTAAACAAGGGATGCCCGAGATATTTCATATGCACCCGTATCTGGTGGGTTCGTCCGGTTTCAAGTACGCATTGGATAAGGGTAACATATCCGAATCGTTCAAGCACTTTATAGTGGGTAGTTGCATCTTTCCCTGATTCTCCATCAGGATATGCATCAAACATTTTACGAAAACGTTTATGTCTGCCGACATGCGCTTTAATGGTGCCGCTATCATCTGACACATCACCCCACACAAGAGCGATATAGTAACGATGAATGGTATGATGAAAAAATTCCTTTGCAAGACTGGCAACCGATTTTTCCGTTTTTGCAAGCACCATCAACCCGCTGGTATTTTTATCGATCCGGTGAACCAAACCAAAACGCGGCAAAGAATTTTCATCAATGGAATTATTTTGTTGCTGCAGATGATATGCTACTCCATTAATGAGCGTGCCGCTTTTATTTCCACTGGCAGGATGTACTACCAGGCCTACAGGCTTGTTAATAATAAGTATTTCATCGTCTTCGAAAACAATGTTCAATGATATTTGTTCCGGAATAATTTCTTCGCCCTGTACTTCTTTGTCTGAATAAACGATGATCTCTTCACCCGGTTTTATCTTATGATTCGAAGAAACCTGTTTGCCATTGATCAGCACGCGACCGGATTCTATTGCCTGCTGTACTTTATTACGGGATGCATGTTCAATTCTCGCAACAAGGAATTTATCGATACGCATCGGTTCCTGGCCTTTATCGACAACAAGATTCATGCGCTCATACAGCTCTTCTGAAATCTCCGCGGATTCATCCAATATTACATCTACTTCCTTGATCTTGCCGGCCATAGAGCTGTTTTTACAAAAGTAGGGATAAAGTTGGTGGTGGAAGGTTAATGGCGACAGATACTGGATGCTGGATCCCGGATACTGGATAAGTGTTGAAGATGTGTTTTGGGGGCAGGGCTATTGGAGGTTTACCCTTATATGCTTTGGCTGCATCAGGGTGCCACGCTGCCATCGTCAAAATTTATTCGCGTAAATTCGTTCCAATTTGCGATAATTCGTGTATGAAGAAGCAGGAAGTAATTTTTGATGATTTGGGTATAATGGAATACCAGCGGGCCTGGGATTACCAGGAGTCATTGCTGAATGCGAATGTGCTGATTAAGTCTGCAGTCCGCAGTTTGCAGTTGGAAGGCGATAGCGATGTATCAAATATAGATAGGTTACCCCCGAACCCTGCACAGCAGACCACTCACTATTTTCTTTTTGTCGAGCATCCGCCGGTATATACACTGGGTAAGAGCGGTCATATGGAAAATATATTGATCAACGAAGAAGAGCGAATAGCCAGGGGGATACAGTTTTTTAAGATCAACAGGGGAGGCGACATTACATTTCATGGTCCGGGACAAATCGTTGGATATCCGATCCTTGATCTTGAGAAATTCGATACTGATATTGGAAAGTACCTGCGCAATATTGAAGAAGTTATCATATTTACGCTGGCTGAATATGGCATCAAAGGAGAACGTTCAAAAGGGGAGACGGGAGTATGGATCGATGCCGGAATATCCGGAAAGGAAAGAAAGATCTGCGCTATCGGTGTGCGCTGTAGCCGGTGGATCACCATGCATGGTTTTGCATTTAACGTTAATACCGATCTTGATTATTTTAATTACATCATACCGTGTGGCATCAGGAATAAAAAAGTAACCTCGCTGCAAAAAGAGTTGGGAAGAGACGTCGCCGCCGGTGAAGTGAAGAAAAAAATAAAAAGAAATTTCCTGGATGTATTTCAAGTGACAGCAGCAGCCGTAAAAAATGTTAGAAATCTTTAGGGATATAAAAGCGGTGCTTTTCTTTCAGTTTTCCTTCCTCATATAATTCAAACCAGAACCAGCCTGCATGCAGGAAATTGGATTTATCTAATGTAAGTAAAGCATTCTTCACCTGTTTGATCTCAAATAATTCGGTCTCATTTTCTTCGAAGAATTTGATCGAGTATTGTTTTTTCGGCGCATCTGCCAGTGAAATAGTGATGTTACCATCTTTCTCGGTATAAACATATTCGGAAGGGCGGTAAACAACTTTGGGAACAAAGGCCTTCACCAAAACAGTATCCACAGTTTTAAATACGATCGTATCTTTCGTTTTATAAACAATTGAATCGTAGAAATTTTTAAAATTAGCTTCGGCAATCCGGCCCAGGATATTCTCGCCTCTTTTTAGTATATATGTTTTGCTGGCAGCATTGTTTTCCTGGCTGTTTTCTTTTCGCAGGCTCAATTTTAATTTTTCTGTTTCATTGGCGGGTATAGCCTCTGAAAATAGAACGCGTTTGTTGCCATTGCCATTCACTGCTGCAACCGGCGCTTTAACCATATGTGCTGTATCCCAAAATGGTTTGCTTGATTTACTGAATAAGTATTTGCCTCCTTCCAGTACAATAAATAAACGATAGAACATGAAAGGAGTCTGTGACTTTGAATCCACAAATCCATTCTGACGAACACGGGGATCGGGAACGGTCAGTATAGTTTTAAAATTTTTCGTGCTATCTAAAGAACGCTGGATGCTGATCTGTGATATGGCTTCGAAGGTATTGGTCCAGCTTATGAATATTTTATTAGTGCCTCGTGTTGTAACGGTGAATTTGGGCAAGGTGTCCTGTGCCAGGGAAGAGCCGGAAAACAAAAAGAGAAACAAAAAAACGGTGATCAATATCCTTGTCATGAATGTATAACGAATTATAAATGCATCTATTTCAAGCGGTGCAAAGATAATGGAATGTTTATGTGAGAGATATACTTTAGCACATCAATAGGAAAAATCAAGCATGTGTACAGGTAATGATCTGTTTCCCTGCAAGCCTCCGCTATGGATCAGCAAAATACTGGAACCCGGTTCGAAAAAACCATTTTCAATCATTTTAAAGACGCCATAAAACAATTTACCCGTGTACACAAAATCAGTAGGTACCTGGTGCTGCTGATATAAACGGTTCATAAATTCAATCAATGCCTCGTTTTTTTTGGCATATCCACCAAAATGAAAATCATATTGAAGACGAAAATTGCTTGAATGACTATTGTTACTGATATAGTCGAAAATGTCGTTCCGGTTATTGGTTTCTATTTTTAGAACAGGCAGGCCGATGATTTTCTGATCTGCCAATGCTGTATTGAGAATACCTGTCATCATGGTGCCTGTTCCAACTGCGCATACAATATGCGTATATAAATGAGATGGCTGTACACGGAGAATGTCTTCTGCTCCTTTTATTCCGGCTTGTCCGCGTCCTCCCTCTTCTACCAATAAAAAATCAGGATATGATTGCTGCAGCGCTTTCGAAAGCTGTTTATCATTGTATGCCGGCCTCGAATAAAAATGCAATTCCATACCATAGGATTGCAGATCGAGTAAGGTGGGAGAATAGATCGAAGGTTTTTCACCCCGGACAATACCAATGGATGAGAGGCCTGCCTGCCTGCACGAATAGGCGGTTGACAGCAGGTGATTGGAAAATGCTCCTCCAAAACTGATGATGCCTTTCTTGCCCAGCCTGGTAGCATCGGTTAGATAATATTTCAACTTAAACCATTTGTTTCCCGAAATAATTGAATGGATCTTATCTAAGCGCAGCACCTGTACGCGTATTTTATTTTGTTCGAACAAGCCATCATTCAGGGTTTGTACACATGCTTTTTGGATATCAGGCAAATCGGATGGCTGAATCATTCGTTTTTTGATAGCTAATTTTTATATTTTCGTGCTCAAATTTAAAATTAAGCAATGGAACCAACTCTTTTAATACTGGCGGCTGGTATGGCATCACGCTATGGAAGTATGAAACAGATACAGGGATTTGGTCCGGGTGGGGAGACCATTATGGATTACTCTATTTATGATGCCATCCGGGCGGGATTTAAGAAGGTCGTTTTTATCATACGAAAAGAATTTGCAAAAGATTTCCAGGATATTTTCGAACCCAAATTAAAAGGCAAGGTTTCTCTTGATTACGTATACCAGGATCTGAATGCCTTTACCGATGGATTCAAAATACCTGCCGACCGTACCAAGCCGTGGGGAACAGCTCATGCAGTTTTATGTGCCAGGGATCAGGTCAGTGAACCTTTCGCAGTGATCAATGCCGATGATTTTTATGGCAGGGACGCATTTGAAAAGGCCTACCAATTCCTCATTACCGACTGCAGTGAAAAAGTATATTCCATTATTGGATATGAGTTACTGAAAACCTTGTCAGATAACGGAACGGTTAATCGCGGTGTTTGCCAGGTTGATGGAAACGGAAATCTAACTTCTATTGCAGAACGGCTGAATATTTCAAAGAAAGGGGATAAAATAATTTGTGATGATAACCAGGAGCCTGAGGAATTATCGCTGAATTCACAGGTGTCGATGAATTTCTGGTGCTTTCACCCATCTATTTTTCCTTATAGTGAAAAACTTTTTCTTGAATTTTTGAAAACGAATAGGGATAATCCGAAAGCAGAGTTTTTTATTCCAATCGTTGCCGACCGTTTTATTAACGATGGAGAAGGCGTTATTAAAGTCATCCCAACCTCCTCACAATGGTTTGGTGTTACTTATAAGGAAGATGCGCCGGAGGTAAAAGAAAGTTTACATCAACTGGTGGCAGCGGGGGAGTACCCGCCGCATTTGTGGAGATGATAGATCTATTTTTAAATGATAAGAGCCATTCGTCAAACGAATGGCTCTTATCATTTAAAACGGGTAAGCTTAATAGCTTCTTACCATATATACACAATCTTCGATCTTCTTAATTTGTTGAACTCTATCCATTCCCTTGATTGATGAGCTGGAAGGCAGTTTTATTTTCTGGAGAGTAGTATCGGTTTTGCTGACCTCGTCCAGCAGGTTAAAGATATTTTTAGAAGTAATTGCAAAAACAACACCTTCTGCAGCTACCTGGCGTGTATTGATGATCCCGATTATTTCACCGTTTTTATTAAATACCGGTCCCCCGCTATTACCCGGGTTAGCAGAAACACCGATCTGGCAGGTCATCGTATCTCCATGAAAACCGGTTTTAGCGCTCATATAACCCTCGTTATACACGATGATCTCCCGCGGAAAACCAAGGGTGAATAAGGTCTCTCCCAGGTCAGCCCCGTTTTTACGAATACCGTAAGGCAGGGTGCCAAGTGGTTTAAAGTCGTTGTCTTCAATCTTTAAAATAGCTATATCAGTGGCCTTATTTAGATGGACGGTAGTAGCCCGGAACTCCTGGCCCTTGTTATTTTGAACAATCACGGATGTTGATCCGGCAACAACATGCGCATTAGTGACAAGAAAACCCTTGCCATCAATCAGAAATCCCGTACCACCAGATTTTATTTCAACGTTCTGCGGAGCTTTTTGAACTTTTTCGGTACTGTTGACTTCAACTTGTTTCTTCAACTGATCAACCGTACGCTTGGTTCGTACATAATCGCGACTAAGCTGCTCCAACTCGGCTGTGTTCGCCTTGCGTGAATTGATCATACCAGCAATCAGCATAGCCGTGATACCGGCAATGGAAGCGGCAACCGCCATCACGCGTTTGTACCTTTTCCAGATTTGTTTCACAACGGCACGGGAAGGCTGCTCCTTTATGGAACCGCTGGATACCAAATTATTATGTATATCATGCAGGGACGCCTTGAAATTCTTTACTTCTCCAAACTTGTTGAGTTGTCCCAGAAAAAGGGTATGCTCCACAACAAGCTGGTCTACTTCAGGATTTGTTTTTCGGAGTTGTTCAAAATGAGCTCTTTCTTCTGGGTTCATTTCGTTTTGTAAATATCGCTCCACAGCTTCCAGTAATTGTAACTGTTCCATTACACGTGATTTTTATATTCGGAAAAGAATAATTTTTTCAATCGCATCAGGCATTTGTACTTCTGGTTTTTCGCGTTATCAGCATTCGTATATCCAAAATTCCCGGCTATTTCGGTCATGTTCCTTTTTTGAAGGTAAAATGCCTCCAACAGGCTTTTACAGGGTTCGCCAATGCCGGACAGTGCCTTTTCCATCATTAAGAAATCACTGTTTCTCTGGTCATGCACATCCATATCTTCGTCAACAGAAACCGTTTCTTCCAGGCCGTTTGCGTTTGGTATGTATTTCTGCATCTGTTGTAACTTTTTAAGCCATAACCTTCTGCAAACAGAATATACATAAGTCTTGAGCTGGCAATTTAATTCAAACGACCCCGATCTTGCCTTCTCGTATAAAACGATCATTGCCTCCTGAAAAATATCCCTCGCATCCTCCGCTGTACCATTATTATTGATTATCAGCGTTTGAACCATAGAATATTGTTGGGCATATATGGTTTCAATGGCCGATCTGTCATTATGCGCCAACCCTTCTAATAACGCTGTTTCGTTAACATCTGTTTTCACCCTGGTAACCTTTATTAATACCGAAATTAAGGAGAAGTAACCCAAAACCTTCAAAGCAGGCCGTTTGCGGCCGACAACTCCGATGTAAAAAAAAGATAAAAAATGTTAAAGCAGGCAGGTTACCTTTTTCGATAGAGTGTATTAACATGAAATCATTCATAACAAAACAAAACTTAGTACAATGAAAAAGCTGTTATTAATTTTAGCAATCGGTGCATTTGTAGCTTGTAACGATAATGGAAGTGATGAGGGTACTGGTACTGATACTACTGTAACTACAGGTACAGATACATCTGTTGTAATTCCGGTTCCAGACACAACTGTAAGACCAGTTGATACTGTAACTGTGAAACCAGATACTTCAGCGACTAAATAAGTTTTTTTTCATATGGCAAGCAATCGTTAGAGGCCGTCCTGTTCTCAGGAGGGCTTTTTTTGCATTGCGCTGAATGCTAAATGTTTAACGCTTAACGCTGAATGCTTAACGCTTAACCAAATGCGGAGTGCAGAATGTAAGTGATTAAGCGACTCTTATTTAAATAAGTGAAGGCATTCAGCATTCAGCGTTTAGCCCATTTTAGCCTGCAGATTTTGATCTACTGCATCCAGAAACTCTTCTGTATACAGATAGTGCGCTCCATGGCTTACTTTATTACCATGAACACATACCGCCAGGTCTTTTGTCATTTTGCCACTTTCCACGGTTTCAATACAAACCTGTTCCAGTGCATTAGAAAAATCGATCAGATCCTGGTTACCGTCCAGCTTGCCTCTGAATGCCAGGCCCCTGGTCCAGGCAAATATGGAAGCGATCGGATTGGTTGAAGTGGGTTTACCAGCCTGGTGGTCCCGGAAATGTCTTGTTACCGTTCCATGTGCTGCTTCAGCTTCCATGGTCTTTCCATCGGGGGTGATTAATACTGATGTCATTAAACCTAATGAACCAAAACCCTGTGCTACCGAGTCGCTTTGTACATCACCATCGTAATTTTTGCAGGCCCACACGAAATTGCCATTCCATTTCAATGCACTGGCTACCATATCGTCGATCAGGCGATGCTCATATACGATATTGGCATCCTGGAACTTCTGTTTGAATTCATTTTCAAAAATATCGGCAAAAATATCTTTAAACCGTCCGTCATATTTCTTCAGAATGGTATTCTTGGTCGAAAGGTACAAGGGCCATTTCTTACTAAGTGCAATATTAAAGCAGCTTCGTGCAAATCCTTTGATGCTTTCATCTGTATTATACATAGCGAGTGCCACACCGCCGCCTTTGAAATTAAACACTTCAAAAGTCTGAACCTCACCTCCATCCTCTGGAGTAAAAGTCATGGTTAGTTTGCCTTTTCCTTTAATAACCGTATCGGTTGCGCGGTATTGATCACCAAAAGCGTGACGACCCACAATAATCGGCGCTGTCCAGTTAGTAACCAGCCGGGGAATATTTTGAATTACAATAGGCTCCCTGAATACGGTTCCATCCAGAATGTTCCGGATAGTGCCGTTCGGGCTTTTCCACATTTGTTTCAGATTAAATTCTTTTACACGGTCTTCATCTGGAGTAATTGTGGCGCATTTGATCCCCACGCCATATTGTTTAATAGCATTTGCAGCATCTATGGTAACCTGGTCATCGGTCTGGTCGCGGTATTCGACTCCGAGATCGTAATATTTAATGTCGAGTTCCAGATAAGGAAGTATCAATTTGTCTTTAATAAACTTCCAGATGATACGGGTCATTTCATCTCCATCCAATTCAACAACGGGATTAGCAACTTTGATTTTTTTTGCCATGATTGCCTAGGTTTTTATTCTTATAAAATAGGTGTGCAAACCTACGGTAATTGAAGGAATTTACACAACAGCGTTTATTACACCCCCTCTTCGTCTACAGGCATTTATTGCGAACAAACACGCAAAAACAATTATTGGAGGGCGATAGTGGAGGAGCGGGTCGGTAATTTGTACAGGAAGATATAAATTGCGGATATGCTTGAGGCATTCAAGAAATATTTGTCAAAATATGTAGAGGTGGATTCCCGGGAATTTTCTATACTGGAGCCATTGTTAGAACTTCGTAATTATGATAAAAAGGTAAAACTGATTGATATTGGAGAAGAGGAAAAGTATTTGAATTTCGTTGTAAAAGGGCTTGCGAGAAAATATTTTTACAAGGGCAGGGAAGAGATCATTACACAAATTGCAAAGGAAGGAGACCTGATCAGTTCATCCGTTTCCTTCTTATCCGGTACGCCATCCACTTATGTTGTAGATACAATTGAACCGACCGTTTTTGTTTCATTATCCAAGGCAGCAGTTGACGAGCTTTATTCCATTGATCCGAAATGGCAGCGGGCAGGCAGATTGATCATTACCGATCTCCTGATTCAAAAAGAATACTGGGAGCTTGACCGGATGAAGTATACCACCAAGGAAAGGTTCATCAGATTTCTTACTTCAAATGGAGATCTTTTTCAAAGAGTGCCTCAAAAATACCTGGCTTCATATCTTAATATTCAACCGGAAACATTCAGCCGGTTAAAACATTTTTTGAGAAAGAGATTTGCTGAAAATAATATGTAACAAGATGCTGGAACCAATCGATATTCATGCAAACAGTGATTTTCTCTTTCAGTTTATTCAAAAATTCGGAAAGTTGACCAGGCAAGAATTTGACCAGCTGGTGCCTTATTTCCACATGCGTTATTTTGATAAGAAGACGATCTTGTTGCAAAAAGGAGATGTGGAAGATCATCTGAGTGTGGTTGTAAAAGGCCTGGTCAGAAAATTTATCAAGGTCCGGGGAAATGAAATTACACTGCAGCTCGCAACCGAGGGTCATATGATACAATCCGAAGTATCATTTCATACCCGCACACCATCTGATGTGATCCTTGAAACATTGGAACCTACCTCGCTTATCAGCATGGATTATCAGGGCGTGCAGGATGCTCTTGAAAAAATACCCAATGCCGAAGAGTTAGGCCGGTTGATCATAAGCTATATGTTTATCAAAAAAGATTCCCGTTATTATTCGCAGCTGAAAAGTACTACCCGCGAACGTTTTCTTGAATACATGAATGTGCATCCTCATATGCTGCAGCGGGTACCGCAAAAAATACTTGCATCCTATCTCAATATTAAGCCTGAAACATTCAGCAGGCTCAAGCATCTTGTACGTCCGGCAAAAGACAAGAAAAATACCTCACATTAAAGTTTAACGATCAATAAGGGAATATGAAGTTCGTGACGTACGGAATTGATCGTTTCACCATAGATCAGATCCTTGATTCCGCTGTGTCCATGAGCGCCTATCACAAGCATATCGGCAGCTTCTTCTTTCACGATCCTTACTATTTCTTTTGTCCTGTTCTTAAAGCCAAGTTTGCCTACGGCAGTGAATCCGCGCTGATTTAATTGCTGGATATAGAATTTCAACCGTTCCTCATCCTTGGCAGTTTCATAATCATCACTTTGCTCGCCCAGCAACCGTGCAGATGTACTTTCAACAATATGGATCAGTAAATATTGCGTGTCCGATTTGCCCTGGCCGATCGCCGAACCCAGCAACTTTTCATCATGGTCACCAAATTCAAGCGCCACGGCAATTTTTTTATAGGAGGGGATGGAAAGATTTTGGAGGCCCGCAATATCCGGATGCATTTGAATCGATACCTGTTTCTGCCGCTTGCTGAATAGAGGAAAGAAAACGGTATATAACAGTAACATCCCGAATAGTATAGCGCCTATCACAATAACCGATTTCCAGAACGTACTGTCAGATGTAGTAAAGAAATCACCTGCCTCATTCATCACCATACGAACATTGAGGTAAACAAGTACTGCAGCGATGAGCCATGCGAAAGCCTGTACATGGGGCTTGATGGCAAACGATCCCATGGTTTGCTTATCGCTAACGAAATGGATCAGGGGAATGATGGCAAAACCCAGTTGCATACTCAGCACAACCTGGCTAAACACCAGTAGACTGTCGACCTCCTTTTCTCCGTAAATAGAGATCACCAATACGGCCGGAATGATAGCGAGCAAACGCGTGATCAGCCGGCGGATCCAGGGATTGATACGCAATCGCAGGTAGCCTTCCATAACGATCTGGCCCGCCAGGGTGCCGGTTATCGTTGAACTTTGCCCGGCAGCAATCAAAGCAACCGCAAATAAAACAGGCGCGATGCCGGAACCAAGTAACGGAGCTAACAGTTGATGCGCTTCCTTTATTTCGGCAACTTCAGTACGACCTGTTTTAAAAAAAACAGTCGCGGCCAGCACAAGAATCGCAGCATTTACAAGAAATGCAATATTCAATGCAATGGAAGAATCGATGAAATTCCATTTCAACGCCTGTTTAATGCCCTCCTTTGTTTTTTGGATTTTGCGGGTTTGGACCAATGCTGAATGCAAATAAAGATTATGGGGCATTACAGTAGCGCCGATAATTCCGATGGCGATATACAATGCATTTTCGTTGGCGAATGATGGAATAAAACCCGTGGCCACCTCTGCCAGGTCAGGCTTTGCGAGAATGATTTCAATCAGGAATGAAATTCCAACAACCGCTACGAGGCCTATAATAAATGCCTCCATAGTGCGCATGCCAAGCCGTTGAAGATACAGCAACAGGAATGTATCTAACACGGTAATGCTTACACCCCATATCAGCGGCAGGCCTGTCAGCAGGTAAATGCCAATCGCCATTCCAAGAACCTCTGCAAGATCTGTGGCGGCAATGGCTATTTCAGCCAGAATGTACAGCAGAAAATTGATGAACCTCGGGTAGGTCTCGCGGTTAGCCTGTGCCAAATCTCTTTTACGCACAATGCCCAACCTGGCAGAAAGACTTTGTAGCAATAGTGCCATGATATTGCTCATGAGCAATACCCAGATCAAAGAATATCCAAACTGGCTTCCTCCTGCAAGGTCCGTTGCCCAATTACCCGGATCCATATATCCTACACTTACCAGGTAAGCCGGACCGAAAAATGCAAGTATTTTTCTCCAGCCTTTTGCCTTCGTGCTTATATCGACTGATTCATGCACTTCGCTCAGCGAAGTGTCATTTTGTAATTTGTTCATATGATTACAAAAACATTTTTAGCGACGCTTTCGCTGATGGTAATGGCTGATTGATTCTTTATTTTTAATTCAAGGGAATTGTCAAAGGCAAACTTTCGTTTTACTTCCAGCTTCGTGCCTATTGCTATTGATTTATGTTTTAATAATTCAAGCATTTCGATAGACTGGTCGCTGATATTGCTCACTTCTGCCAACGTGTTTAAAGGAATATCCAGTAAACTGATATGTTGTTTCATGGCAAGTTTGCCGCTACTGTCTGGTATCGGGTCGCCATGCGGATCATTTTTTGGAAAGCCAAGAAATTCGTCCAGGCGATCTATGAGTTTTTTACTGCTTATATGTTCGAGCTCCTCGGCCATATCATGAACTTCTTCCCATCCGAAATGAAGCTTTTCAACGAGAAAAAATTCCCAAAGGCGGTGCTTCCTGACGATCTGCAAGGCAACTTTTTTCCCTTCATTGCTTAGTTTAAAGCCCTGGTATTTCTCATACAGCAGCAACTTCTGCGTTTTTAATTTCTTCAGCATGTCTGTTACAGAGGCTGGTCTTGTCTGTAATTCGTTTGCCAAAGCATTGGTGGTTACAACGCCATCCTCCTCCTGTAAGTGAAAAATAGCTTTCAGGTAATTTTCTTTGCTGGATGAATATTTCATGCACGATATTTTACACTGTGCCTAAAAATAAATTTAGACAAATCTAAAAAAATATTCGATACCATAAAATATATTTTTCATGAGTGGGGCTGAATGACTATTTTTAGCGGGTTAACTACACATCGGCTATGCTCAAATACCTGTTTTTATTATTGTCGGCCGTAATCTTACTCTGTTGCAAAAGCAAAAAACCAGATTTACAGGCAGATGAGGTGGTGGAAGTAGAGGATTTTATCGCATTCTTTCCCGAGTTGGCATTGCCATTTAAAATAACTGATAGTGGATTGTTTAAAAAGCAAAGCGATTCTTCAATCATCGGGTACAAAGTGTTCACTCAATTTGTGCCGGATTCTATTTTGACCAAAGACTTTGGAAAATCGGAAAACCCGGTATTGTATTCCCTTGGCAGAGCACAGGAAAAAGGTCGCGAAACTTATTTGTTTGTAAAGGCAGTACAGTCGAAAAAAAGAGTCGCATACCTGGTATGCTTTGATAAAAAAAACAACTACCTGAATAGTTTTCCAATTATAAAAGCCGGCATAGGCAATTATTCTTCCGCATCCGGACTGTTGGATAAAAAATTCCAGATCACTACTTACCATGAGACAAAAAAAGCGACTGGCGAAACCTGGTATAAGCGAAACGTTTATGTCTACAACAGCGCAGCTAACGATTTTACACTGATACTTACCGAGCCCAATGAGGAAATGATCGAAAACATTATCAATCCAATTGATACCTTTCCTAAAAAAAATAAACTAAGTGGGGATTATATACGGAACAAGGAAAATTTTATTTCTGTCCGTGACGGTAAGAATACATCTGAAATTTCATTTTTTGTTCATTTTGAGAAAGACAATGCCGAATGTGTCGGTGAGCTGAAAGGTGTTGCCCGTATGGTGTCTGCCACAAAGGCTCATTACAAGGAGAATGGCAATCCCTGTACCATTGAATTTACTTTTACCGGAACTTCTGTTGTTATGAAAGAAATTGAAGGATGCGGATCTTACAGGAATATTAAGTGTTTTTTTGAAGGACGATTTACAAAGAAAAAGGAAGTAAAACCAAAGGTTCCGAAAAAGAAGAGCCAGGCTTGACCTGGGCGAGTAAGGGTACTTATGAAGTATTGATTTTTCAACATCCACGTGAATAAATTCATTTTCCTCCTCCTTTACAGAAACAATTGTTTTAAATTTTAACCGTTATATTGCACCCCGCAAGTTCTGCCCCTGAAGAGTCTTGCGAACTATCAATGATTATTTTTGTCAAAATGGAACATGTTTTATGAATTTTAGTAATTACAATGTGCCCTATACTCCTGACGAACGATACTCAAAAAAGATCGCTTATTTTTCGATGGAGTTTGCAGTTCATCAGCCATTGAAAATTTATAGTGGTGGCCTTGGTTATTTATCCGGCTCTCATCTTCGAAGCGCATACGAACTCCGGCAAAACCTGATCGGGGTGGGTATATTATGGAAATATGGATATTACGACCAGGCCCGCAACCAGGACCAGACATTACAGGTAACCTGGATGGAAAAAATCTATAGTTTTTTGGAAGATACGGGCATCAAATTTCAGATCACTATACACGATCATCCTGTATGGGTGAAGGTTTGGTACCTAAATCCTGAAACATTTAAAAGTGCTCCTTTATTTTTGCTAAGCACAGATCTTCCCGAGAATGACTATGTTTCACAAACGATCACCCATCGTTTGTATGATGCCAATGTTGCTACAAAGGTGGCACAATTCATTTTGCTTGGTGTGGGTGGTGCTAAGTTGATCGATGAAATCGGCTTCAACCCTGCCTTATATCATTTAAACGAAGCTCATGGTGTATCGGCCGTATTTTATCTCTACAAAAAATTTGGCAATGCGGCTGATGTGAAAAAACGTCTGGTATTTACTACGCATACCCCCGAGGAGGCCGGCAATGAAAAACACGATATTCATTTGTGTGAAAAGATGAGTTATTTCTGCGGCGTCGGATTGGATGATGTGCGAAAGCTGACGGGCATTCAGGATGATAAATTCAATCATTCACTCGTGGCCCTGCGTTTTGCGCATCTGGCTAATGGTGTGTCTCAACTCCACGGTGAAGTTTCAAGGGCTATGTGGGGGAAAACTGAAAATATCTGTCCTATTATTGCCATCACCAATGCGCAAAACTGGAGTTATTGGGCAGATAAACAATTGTACAAGGCTTCCGCGGATGGAAATGATACGTGGTGGGATGACCGTAAAAAATATCTGAAGAAAAGAGCATTCGATATTGTTGCCGACCAAACCGGGAAAATGTATGATCCAAATGTATTCACGATTGTTTGGGCAAGACGTTTTGCCGGATACAAAAGAGCCGAACTCATTACGCGCGATATGGTACGTTTTGAAAAGCTATTGAGCGATACTAAGTATCCCGTTCAAATTATCTGGGCCGGGAAACCATATCCCATGGATTATCCTGCAATCAATGAATTTAATAATCTTGTACACCTGAGCAGAAAGTATAGAAATGTTTCTGTTTTGATAGGCTACGAATTGACGCTTTCAAAAAGGTTAAAACAGGCCGCCGATGTGTGGTTGAACAATCCTCGCGTACCACGGGAAGCTTCGGGTACCAGTGGTATGACTGCTGCGATGAATGGGGCCATCAATTTCTCAACGGATGATGGCTGGATACCGGAATTTATCAATCATGGCAACAATGGTTTTGTTGTGCCCAAGGCCGACTACGCCAATATGCATGTACAGGAACAGGACCAGTATGACCTGAATAAACTTTATGAGATATTACTGAACGAAATTCTGCCACTATATTATGACCATTACGATACCTGGAGGCAGATTGCCAAAAATGGTATGCGAGATGTTCGTTTCCGCTTCGAATCGTCCCGGATGGCCGCGGAATATTATGATCTGCTGTATAAGTAATCTGCTAATGTGCTCATGTGCTGATTTGCTAATGACTTTATGTATTTGCAAAAAATCCACCTTATTTTTTTTATTAGCACATCAGCACATTAGCAGATTAGCAGATTAGCACATTAGCATATTTGCATTACTTTTATCCAAAGGAACTTCGTGAATCAAACTGCGTGGAAATTATTACAACCTCTGGCCATTCTACTGTTCATTTATTTTGCGGGTATGGTTGGTTATGTATTGATAGAGCAATTTAGTTTTCTGGAAGCTTTTTACATGACCACAATTTCCGTAACAACGGCCGGATTTACCGAGGTAAGGAAACTTAGTGACGCAGGCAGAATTTTTACAAGTTTTTTATTGATCACCAGTTGGGTAGCTTTTGCATTTGCCATTACCCGTATTACCCAGTATATTATTAATGGGGAGGTAAATAAATATTTTAAAAACCGTCGTATCATGAAAGCTATTGACAATCTCAACCATCATGTTATCGTTTGCGGTTTTGGCCGGAATGGGCAACAAGCAGCACAGACACTCGGTTATCATTCTCAACAATATATCGTTATTGAAAACGATCAGGAAGTAATGGATCGAATTGTTGAAGAACAACCCGGGCTCATTTATATTATCGGCGACAGTACGGATGATGACGTGTTGATAAGGGCCGGCATCCATCGGGCAAAGGCATTGATCACCGCTCTGCCTGCTGATGCAAATAATGTATTTATTGTTCTTTCGGCGAGATCTCTCAATCCCGGAATTCAAATCATCAGCAGGGCCTCCGAAAAGAACTCTTATGCTAAACTGGTGAAAGCAGGTGCCGACAACGTGATCATGCCCGATAAAATCGGCGGAACGCATATGGCCACACTGGTATCGAAACCCGATGTAATAGAGTTTATAGATTATTTATCGGGCGCGGAAGGCGAAGCCATCCATATCGAATCGGTATCCTATAATGAGTTGCCAACAGATATCCGTGGGCAGACATTAAAAAAAATCATGGCTTGGAAAAAAACAGGTGTCAACTGCATCGGCATTAAAGATGCAGAAGGGAAATTTATTATCAGTCCGCCTGAAGAAACGATCATCGAAAAAGGCATGAAAGTGCTGGTGCTTGGCACCAAGGAGCAGATTGAGGATATGAAAGGCAATATTAAGTAAGAAGTACGAAGTAAGAAGTACGAAGTTTGAAGTGCGAAGAAATTTTATTGGGTTTGTAAAATGAACGCAATTTTCCTATGTTTTTTCTATGTGTCTATGAATCTATGTGGTAAAAAAAATCTTGCACAGTTTGAAACTGTCCATATATAGGAAATTTACCACATAGAATGATAGATACATATAAGGAACATAGAATTTTTTAGCAGAATTAAAATATCTTGTTGTTATACTTCGTACTGCTAACTTCCTACTTCGTACTTACTTCACAATATCCAGCAACTCCACTTCAAAAATTAATGTTGATCCTGGTTTGATTGCGGCGCCGGCACCGTTATCGCCGTAGGCAAGATGCGAAGGAATAAAAAGTTTCCATTTGCTTCCGACTGGCATTAATTGCAATGCCTCTATCCAGCCCGGTATCACACCATTTACGGCTATTTCAAGCGGTTCTCCTCTTTGTACAGAGCTGTCGAAAACAAATCCGTCGAGTAATGATCCTGTATAATGAACCTTTACTTTATCAGTAGCCGCCGGTTTAACCCCCGCACCTTCTTTCAGAACCTGGTATTGTAGCCCGCTTGGTAACGTATTTACGCCCGGTTGCTTTTTGTTTTCGGCCAAAAATGCTTGTCCGGCTTTTTTATTCCCCGCAGCCTTCTCACCACGCGTTTCCTGTACATAATTCACCATGCAAGTATTTGCCTGTGCATCATCCATCAAAGGTTTGCCGGCTTTCATATCATTCAGCGCCTTTAAAACCAGATTATTATTTATATTCTGCACTCCCTGTTCTTTATAAAAATTCGCAATGCTCAAGCCCATAGCGTAGCTGAAAGAATCAAGCGAGTTTTTCATCACAACCTGGGCAACAGCCGGCTTGGGTTTGGCAGCCGTAACAGGTTTTTTCTTTACCTGCGCAAATAATCCTACACTGAACACACACAAACCTGATAATACAACAATCTTTTTCATTCAAAATATTTTAAGGCGCAAAAATAATATAATAGGAGTAAAACGGGAACTTCACTTCATTAATTGTGTCAACATCATTGCAGCCTTCTCATGTGTCGGCTGAATACGCAAGGCCTGATCATAATTTTCTTTGGCCTTTGATCTCTCAGCAGTCTTTATATATGCATCACCCAAGGCCGCAAAGCCATTGGCACTGGCGGGATAAAGTAGGGTATTCAATCTTAATATAATAAGCGCTTTTGCGTGTTGACCGTCAGCAAGCAAAATAGTTCCATATGATTGCAATCCTTCATTTTTTGTAATATGCAACTTGAGTGAATCTGCAATTTTTGCGATGTGTTTTTCAATTTTATCCACTGATACGGATTGAAAGAGCTTTTGAAAGTGGGCAACTACCGGGTAATTGTGCTGATACTTCTCGCCCTCAACAATCGCAAGCAGGTCTCTCTCCCAGGAATTGACAGGCTTTTCTACGATCCTACCTATTTCGGTCTTGTTTTCATAGATCAGCAGATCGGGCACCCGGTGAATATCCAGGCCTTTCTCTTCATGAGTTGGACTTTGCTTATACACCGAATCGTGAATATCGAGGTTAACCAACTGTATGTTGGAGGTGGGTACTGCGCAATACTCCAGCAACCTGTAGATCTTTGGAACTTCCTGCCTGCTATCACCACACCAAGTTCCCATAAAGATCACGAACCTTTTATTTTTTAATTTGGTCTTCAATTTTTCTGCCGTGGCCGAGTCAATTTCATAATCCTGGTAATTTTTGTTGAACCAGGAAGAGAATGGTTCCTGCTGTAATCTTTCTTTAGTTGATTTTCCGAGAAGAATCAGGTTGCCACGCGAATCTACACTTTCGCGATTTGTCGTGGTTGATTGTACAGCCGTTTGAGTGTGACAGGAGATGCTGTATATATATAAAACTAAAACAAGCATGATGTGAATGACTTTCATAAATTTTTTTTATTGTATGACAAATAGATATCTGGTGAATGCAGAATTCACCAAATGAGGTCGATATTTTGAACGAAGGGGATAAGAAAGCTCAGGAAATTTTCGGAGGTTGAAATACATGCCTGGTAAATCCGGCCGTGGGAGAACTTGATATTACGTAAACATTGCTGTTTGCAGGTATAAGACATTTTTTGGGTGAACAGGGGTATTTGTAAATGTTTAACCATTCTTCGGTTTTATCTTTCACGTGTGTGCGTGATAAAAGATTTGAATCCTGATCACCGTTCGTATCCGTTAATATTTTTTCGCAATCACACTGAACCGCCCTGGTATCACTGGTATTGGTGATCTTACAATTCCAATAACTGATTAATTTGCCATGTTGTATGGCAGAAAAAATCGTCAGGAAAATAAGAGCCATTATTTTTTGCATATTGCCGCTGGATTCTTTAGAAAAATAAAAAGAATTATTAACACGCAATAACTTATTTATCAGCTAACAATTTACCTAATAACTATGTCAAATTCATTTTTGAGGCCCATCGACGTACGCTGGTCTGATCTCGATCCAAATTACCATGTGAGGCATTCTACCTACTATGATTATGGGGCCTACTCAAGAATCTGTTTTCTTAACGAAAATGGGATCACAACTGCCTTCTTTACCGGGCATCATTTTGGCCCCATCCTTTTCCGTGAAGAATGCATTTTCAGGCGGGAAATAAAGCTGGGTGATGCAGTAACCATTGATTTGCAACTGTTAAAGTCCAGATCAGACCATTCGAGATGGACCATTCAGCACAAGATCATAAGAAATGGTGAATTGGCGGCAACACTTGTCCTGGATGGGGCCTGGATCGATGCCATTAAACGTAAACTTACGATACCCCCTGAACTTGCCCGTGATGCTTTTAACATAATGCCCCGAGCCGAAAACTTTGAATGGATAAAATAATTAGAAGCTTAACAAATTTTTTCCGCTATTCCGGCGTTATTTAGCGGAAATAAATCTCTCTATGAAAAAAATCATCTTACCGTTATTACTAGCAACTTCATTTTTTTCTTATTCCCAGCAAAAAGAATCTTCAGGAGGAGGGCTTCTTAAAAAAGCGGGAACGGCATTCGGCAAGGCAAAAGGGGGCGGTAGCTCATTATCGAATGATGAAATTATTGCAGGTTTGAAAGAAGCTTTATCTGTCGGCGCTCAAAATAGTTCGGGTAAGCTTTCTGCACTGAATGGTTTTTTTGCAAATGCTGCTATAAAAGTATTGATGCCGGATGAGGCAAAGAAAGTAGAAACAACGCTTCGTAATGCGGGAATGGGACAGTTGGTTGATGATGCCATTTTATCTATGAACCGGGCGGCCGAAGAAGCATCAAAATCAGCAGCTCCTATTTTTATTGATGCAATCAAGCAAATGGGCTTTCAGGATGCACTGGGTATTTTGAGAGGAACAGATACTGCAGCTACATCTTATTTAAAAGGAAAAACCCTTACTGCATTGACTACAGCCTTTAAACCGGTTATTGATGAAGCTCTTCAAAAAACTGGCGCTACCAAACATTGGAAAAGTGTTTTTGAAACGTATAACAAATTGCCAACAACGTTCAGAAAAATAAATACTGATCTTTCAGGTTTTGTAACAGATCGGGCTTTGAGCGGATTATTTTATCAGGTTGCCCTTGAAGAACAACAGATCAGGAAGAATCCTGCAGCGAGGGTGAATGATGTTCTAAAGAAAGTTTTTGGAAGTTAAGATAGTACTACCAACATTTAATAATTATCATATTAAAGCGCAAGGTTTGACCTCTGCGCTTTTTGCATTTATACTTCTTCGTGCAGATTTTTGAAATCATTATTTTGACATCTGCATTATAACTTCGCCGCATGTTTGCCAAAACAGTTTCGCTATATAAAAACGCATATAGTGGCTTGTCAGCTTCTACCTGGTGGTTGTCAATGATCATGCTGGTGAACAGGAGTGGTACGATGGTAGTGCCATTCATGAGCATTTACATGACTACTCCTGTAATGGGATATAGCATTGGCGAGGCTGGTATTGTGATGGGACTATTCGGATTAGGAGCCGTAGCTGGTGGATTTTTCGGTGGCAGGATCACAGATAAGGCAGGTTTTTATCCTGTTCAGGTATGTACACTGATCGGTGGTGGCATTTTGTTTATCGTTCTGGGCCAGATGAAAAGCTATCCACTAATTTGCCTGTTCAGTTTTTTACTGAGCCTGGTCAATGAAGCTTTTCGACCAGCAAATGCGACTGCAGTAGCTGCATATAGTAAGGAAAATAACAGAACACGGTCTTATGCTCTCAATCGCCTGGCTATTAACCTTGGGTGGGCTGTAGGCGGCGCCGTTGGCGGATATATTGCGTCGCACAGCTATATCTTGCTATTTTGGGTAGATGGGTTAACCAATATTGTTGCGGCGCTTTTATTACTTTATTTTTTACCGCCCTCTTCCAATTACGTGAAGCCTGTTGCAATAAAACAAAAACCGGTTGGTTCCTTGTCGGCCCATAAGGACAAATTTTATCTCATTTTCATTTTGCTTACCATATTGTTTGCTACCTGCTTTTTTCAGATGTTCTCTACCCTAACGGTTTATTTTAAAAAAGACCTGTCCTTTTCTGAATCGTATATCGGGTTCTTAATGGCAGTGAATGGACTGGTAATTACTTTTATTGAAATGATTCTGGTGTTCAAACTAGAGGGAAAAAGAAAGAACACTTTTTATATTTTTTGCGGTGTTTTGCTTTGCGGGATCTCTTACCTGATGCTGAACTTTTTTACCATTACACATCTCCTGGCAGTATGTATGATATTACTGATAACTTTTGGTGAAATATTGTCGATGCCTTTCATGAATGCTTTCTGGATCAGCCGCAGCGCAGATCATAACCGCGGTCAGTATGCAGGATTGTATACCATTGCATGGGCAACGGCACAGACCTGCGGACCCTTGTTCGGCTCCTTAATAGCTGACCGGTCGGGTTTCCCTTTGCTGTGGTGGCTCGTTGGAGCACTGTGTGTATTAACAGCCTTTGGATTCTTTTTGCTCCATAAATACTCACGATAGTGTATTATTTAATAACCGCATCTTCGTGCCCTTCCTTTGTGTCTTAGTGCCTTCGTGGCAATTTTTTCAGCCACGAAGGCACTAAGACACAAAAGCTCGCTAAAAGGTGTAACCGAGATTGAATGTAAGAGGGATTTTTACGCCATCATTTTGCGGGAATATATTCCCGTTAGAATAATGCCCGATCCTGATCTCAGCATTTACCTGCCTGTTCTTTCCGGCGAAGGTTCCGATCCCCATCAGGTCCTGGAACGTAAAATGTTTGCCGGTATTGATATTATCGATGGTGGTTTTTGAAATAAATGTCGGGCCAGCCACCGAATAATAGAAATAAATATCGGCCGGGTTTGTGCGAAGAAAGGTGAACCTGAAAACCGGGAATACAGATAAAGTATAAAATTTATCCTTATTCTTTTTGCTCTGCCAATATGAAAGGCTTGTTCCCCAGTCTAGCGAAAACAATTTGCGGCCGTGAAAAATATTGCGTTGATAATGCAATGAAAATCCCTTTTCTACTTCGGCCTCTCCACCCCAGAATATGGGTATGGCGCCTTTCGATACAAAATCATTTGCACCATAGCTATAATGATTGGTACTATACCCAAGCTGTATAAGATTTGCAGGAAATATAAAGCCCGTATTGGAGTTTTTTTCAACACGTTCTGTCGACAGGGCGCGCATATTGTAATTGAAGCCACTTGAATAAAACACCATAGATGGCTGGTTTTCTTTTGAATGCCGGGGAGAATATGAAGCCGACAATTTGAGATCAAAATTTTTATTTAATTGATATTGTAAGCCAGTTCCCAAAAGAACCGATGCATAGTTGGCATCTTTTACAACATCCGTATTTCCGAATTTAAATCCTTTACGGGTAATCACAGCCAGACCCCCTTCACCGTACAGGGAGATTTTTTTAGTAACCGGCAGGCGGTATTTCACGGTAAGGCCGGCTACATTCATCCAAACATAGTGGATGTATTTGTCCTCATTAATATTTTTATATTCTACCCAATTTACAGGACGCATATAACTGATCTGGGCAGATAAATTCTTATTGAAATGATGGCCCAGTAACAATACCTGCAAGGCAAGATGCGGGATGCGAATTGATTCAGCCCGGAACCCGGGTTCAAGCTGCAAACTTGAAAATGGATAATTAATATAGCCCATATTCAAACCAATATAAGATCTCGACAAAAAACGAGGATATTGAGTCCGGGTGTCCTGAGCGGAAATTTTACAATTCATGGCAGTTAAAATCATCGCCGGTAAAACTATTTTCAAAAACTTTCTCCCCATTATTCTTCTTTAGCAGTTTTGACAAAACTTTTAATCGTTTTTATATTTTCCAAAATGATCCTGGTGTCTGCCCAGTGACAGTTCTTCATTGAAGCTATTTCCCATTGAAACAATTATATTCCGGTATACATCAGAATGCACTTCATTGAAATGACGATCAAATACCAGTTTCAGTTCCCTGGTATCATAAGTTAGATGAAATGATTTATTCTGAATGTTTATTTTGTACAGGATCTGGCTGGATTGCTTATCGGTTTCATCGGTCAGTGAAAATTCACCGGATGAGGAAGATCGTTTTAAAAAATCAAGGAATACAGTCAGCATTGATTCTTTTACCGGATACAATTCATAATTGATAAAGGATTTATCAGTAAAATTCAATTTTCCTTTCCAGGGTGGAGGATGGATACCGGGAGTCAATTTTAATTTTCTATTTTCCCATATAAAATAGTTACCGACCCAACCGGAATTCACAGCATCGATACTTTCTACATGCAGCTGTGTTCTGTCAAAAAGAATGGTATCGATCATATCATTTGTATAGTCAAATGTTATAAGTGCATAATAATATCTGCCTTCAACTTTATCGTCTGCTTTCAGCGCCCTGAAAACGACCTGGTTAAACTTGTTCGAAAACCCTACAGCTATTTCATAGCCGGTTGCGGTTTCTAATGATATCCTCCAGCCTTTGTATTCATAGATATTTTTTTTATTGAAGGGGTATCGGGCAAGCGTCGCTATTTCCAAAACTGTAAACCTATTAATTAATAAATGATTTCCTCCTGTTAAAGCGATTGAGCTATCGATGCGATCATCATTTTGAGGATCGAGAATTTGCATTTCATCACCGGGTTGACCGTTGTTATTGTCAAGCCATTGAACAGATCCAAAAGTAGATGGATGATGATTCAGCCGGGTAACTTTTACATTTCCTTTTTCTTCAGTGATAAGGAACATATTCTGACTGCCTGCAAGCAAAGTCGGCACAGGGGCCTCCTGTAAAATATATACCCGCCACGGATAATTGTACGATGTACCCTTTTGTAACCCGGTGGGAAATCTTATTTTCCTGCCCTTGTGCAGGATACTATATTCGATAAGATAACTTCTGGTATCATATTTTTTATTCTGTACCGAACCACCTCCTTTTTCTGTGTGTACAGATCTTTGAATTGTAAAATTTCCATGTTGAATGCTGTTTGTCTCCTGGGCTTCGCAGGAGCTGGCTCCAAATACGGAAAACAGAGCTAGTATATTCATGCAAATGGTGCTTGTATTCAAGATAGAACTTTGTTAAGAGGAACGTAGCGGTTAAACTGTCCGTTATTACTTACGCGAATAAATCGTTTCTGTTGCTTTTGCTTCCTCCCCGGAAGGAGAAATATTATATGCAATGATGATCAATGTATTCTTATCCTTCAGCTCGATCTCTGTCCGCCATCCCCATGGTTCCGGCATTTCGGCACCTCCATAGCTTCCCAGAACTGAAACAAGCTTTCCGGGTTTTTTGCCTTCAGAGAACATGATGCCTGTACCCATATGAAAACTATCGATCCACGCAAATTGAAATTGATCGTTCCCGATACTAAAACCGATAAAAGCCAGGCCATTAAAAGTTTTTCCGCCAAGGCTGCCCTGGTATTCATAAAGAATAAATCGTCCGTCAAGAACTGACCTCATAGTGCCTTCCATTGGGGATTCATCACCTAGTTGATCTGCTTCAAACCATGTTTTAGTAGTCCCTTTCCATTCACCCGCCAGCTGGCTTAATTGCTGATGAATGCCAGATGTTTTTGAAATTTCAAATTTGTCAAGGCTCATTCTTGTTTCATTTTAGAGTTTTTGATATAATGTTTTTATGTTGTTACAATTTACTTGATTATAGTCTTGGTTTGGGTGGCTTCACTCCGGGTAGCCAGGATACAACTCCCCTGGTATTGATCTTCCTGCGAAATAGTCTTCCATCACAACTTACATACATCATATTAAAATTGGTACCGCCAATTTTCAGATCCGTAATATTTTCTGCCGGCTTTGAAATAATAAAATTGATTCTTCCCAATTGGTCAGACATCTGGATACCTGAGAATGTGGCGGAATACAAAAGATTTGCCGTGTCTGTTACCATTGCCGTCGTACCGGGTGCGGTTGATCCATAAGGAACATGGTAGTGAGTATACTCCTGGCCGTAAGCAAGAGTGCCGTCTTCCATAATCTTAAAAGAATAGCCCAATTGCTGATCATAGAAACCGATATGTAAAAATGTCTGCTCAGCTGAGTGAGCCAGACCGGTAGGGTTACCGGAAACGGTTGAATATTGCACTTGTTTTTTTGAGAAGCTATAAAATCCTACACGCCGTTTTCCTGATTCGCTAAAGTAAATTCCCTTGTTGAAAATGGTTATAAGATCAGCGTTAATGCCCGTCGCTACATCCTGAAATGATCCGTCAGTGCCGATAGATATTATTTTATGTTGCTTTATATCGCTTACATATAATCTTCCATCACTATGGAACGACATTCCGGCTAATTTTCCTGGAATTGTCGCGAATAAAATTGCATTGCCGGTATCATTATTTCTATAGATGGACTGTTGATCCGAAAAAAATAATTCTCCTGATTGATTGACGGCTAATGTTTGGGGTCTTTGTCTTTGCATGTTGATTTCCTGCCATTCCTGGTCTTTTATTGTAGGATTGGTACGGCTAATTGAATCGGTATGAGTTTGTACAGCAGCCGGATAATTTTTCCACAACCATTTCAAAGCATCTGCGATGATGGTTAGGGTATGCCTGCTATCATGTCCACCGCCTTCTCCCCATGCATGGTTCACTTCATAACCCGCCCATGTAAATGCCGATAGCATGTCCTGATTGGCGACCCACCAGTCTCCCGCATAGATATTATTATCGCGGGTACCATCCTGGAGGAATACACGAAGTGGTTTTGCCTCTGTTTTCCTGATAAGCGTCGGGAATTCATGACCGCCACGGAGTCCAACATATGTGCCAATGGAACTGAATACGCGATGAAACGCATCAGGACGTTCCCAGGCAACATTAAAGGCGCAGATAGCGCCCGAACTGGCGCCTGCAATGGATCTGTGATCCGGATCTTTGCTGAGATTGTATGACCGGCTGACTTCCGGAAGGATCTCCTCTAACAGAAAACGGGCATATTTATCACCGAGGGCATCATACTCAAAACTACGATTGAAGCGGGGATAGTGGCTGGTATCTGAGGAAGGAACAATTCCGGGGTCAATAAATATCCCTATCATAACGGGTATATCTTTTGTTTCGATCAGCGAGTCAAGTACTGCCGGCAATCTCCAGCCATTTGCCCGTGACAGCCCATCCTGAACAACCATTACGCAGGCCGGCTTAGCTGCTTCGTACTGTTGCGGTACGTATAACCAATAATTCCGTTCGGTACCAGGGTAGATCTTACTTTTCCAGGCAAACGGCCCTTTAATACTGCCTTTGACGGGGATGGGATTTTGCCGGGCATTGACAAACAAGCATTGTATCAGCAGAGATACAATAAATATTTTATGCATATAGAAAGCTGTCTGGGTAAAAAATTTAAGATACAAATTATTGCACAAAAGGCAGTTTGTACGTGGCAGATTTCTCCTTCCGCCACATGTTGCTAAAATTGTAGCATCAATGGGGTAGAAAATAAAATTTTAATTCATTACGTAAACATCCTCGATGATAGTTCCCAGAACAGCGATAAATCCGTATGGCACATGATCTTCGCGTTCCTTTTCTACAATTTTCCAGACCTTGTGGCAAAGCGTATTAAAAGTGGGATAGATTGTGAACAGGTGTGTATTATTCCATAAAACCTCGTAGGTAGCTATAACGGGTGTTACGCCATCGACCTTTTGGGTTCTTACCTGAATTTGGCGGCGGTTATTTTTCCAATTGAATTGAACGTGAAAACTTTCGTATGTCATTCTGCACAAGAATTATGGGCCTTACAACAACGATCTGGGTTGCCATTCTTGTATGTAATTCTCAGCTATTTGGAATTTCGGCAAAAAATACTGGCGCAAACAGGGGTTTTTACTTATCACCTAATTGCTCTTACATGTAGCTGATAGAAATGGAGAAAAACTGGAATACAATATTGGGCAGGAGCGTACGAAAAAATTACTGGAGAAATAATGGTTAAACCGGACCGTAAAACTCATATGTTGCGTGACTCATACAGTTGAAGTCTGGTTCGCACCACCCGTAGTTCATCCTGCATGTTTTCTATACGTTGCAACAGATGTGTTATGGCTTCAATTCCTTCCAGGTTAATGTCGAGTTCATAGTGAAGTCGCATTATTTTTTCCAGGTCAGGAAGGCAATCTTCAGAAATAAATGTTGTTTGTGCAACGGTTGTTACTTCTATTAATCCATTTTCATGCAGGAGGCTGATGAACGACAATTCAATATTGTGTTGCGTGCAAAACTTTTCAGCCGGTATCAAATGATCGCTAGGCATAGGAAGAATTTTAGGATGATAACTTTGCTAACTCCCTGAATAATTCTTTTTCTTTTTCACTTAAGTTGATAGGCAATTTCACCTGATAAGTGAGATAAAGATCTCCATACTGATCTTCGTTTTTATACACGGGAAAGCCTTTTCCTTTTAAGCGGATCTTGGTTCCGTTCTGTGTTTCCGGGGTTACTTTTAATTTTACTTTTCCACCCAACGTTTCAATGGTTACATCCCCACCGAGTACGGCAGAATACAGGTCGATTTCTTCGGTGGCATAAAGATCATTTCCGGAACGTTTGAATACGGGATCCTCGTTTATCTGGAAAGTGATATACATATCTCCATTCGGACCACCGTTTATACCGGGTGCCCCATATCCTTTGAGTCGTATTTTTTGTCCGTCTTCAACGCCTGCAGGAATGGTGATCCTGATATTTTTTCCGTCAATGGTGAGTGTTTGTTTGTGTGTGGTATAAACATCTCGTAGGTCCAGATGCAATTCGGCCTGGTAATCCTGCCCCCTGAATTTGGTTTCCCGGGCCCGTGTTCCATTTCCGGAACCGCCAAACATTGAAGAAAAAAATTCGGAAAAATCATCTTCACCAAATCCTCCTGAGAATGTTTGACCGCCTTCACTACGCGTACCGGAATACTGTTGTTGTTGCTTGCGCGCTTTTTCATATTCCTCCCCATGCTTCCAGTCTTTACCGTACTGGTCGTACTTTTTTCGGTTTTCCGGATCGCTCAACACTTCGTTTGCTTCATTGATCTGTTGAAATTTTTTGTGCGCTTCTTTGTCATTTGGATTTAGATCCGGATGATGTTTGCGTGCTAATTTTCTGTAGGCTTTTTTTATATCTTCTTGCGAAGCGTTTTTATCTAAACCTAATATTTTGTAGTAATCAACAAACTCCATAGAACAAATATCGTAATTATGGTTCGACTATGCGCATGGTTCGACTGCGCTCACCATTTGCTGGTTGGACTGCGCTCACCATCTGATCGGGAATACATGGTTCCAGTGCACTCACCATGTGATGGGCCGGGCTATTTACCAACAAGGTACCCATTGAATGAAATCGGTTCCCTGTTACTACTCGAAACCCGCAACGAAGCTGTGCCATTATCAAATACTGTCAGGAATAATTCACGCACATCGTTTATATCCCTGGGCTTTATGGAAATATCCCAGCCGCCTTTTTTTCTTTCTTTTTGGTTATATTCAAAATCCCTGGAAAGGAAATCTATTCCACCCCCTCTGCCATCCAGGGGTGCGGAATAGGCTCTACCAAAATAGGGCAGATAGCTGCGCACAGTATCACCAGAAACAGAGAGGTCGTATTCCGAGGTGAGCTGTACCACCCGGCCACGGCTGGGATGAACTGATTGCGCCTTGAACACATACCGTTGTGCATCGATCATGGGTTTAACACTAGCTTCTTTATCAGACTTATCTGTTTTTTCATCCTGCGCCATCGTGAGGTTTGTAAACGCCAACAGGCTGAAGAAAAAAAGAAATATTTTTGTGAACTTATATGGGAATGTTTTCATTGTGTTATTTTTTTAAAATGGATCAAATGTCGTACCATACGAATCCTTTTGCGTAATATATTGATGAATAAAAGTTAAAACTCCGCCCTGCAACAGAATTTTATTTTCTTTATGTTTTACCTGCGATCATGATTAACCGGGGAGACTCATCACTGTGGTACTCATTGAGGCTATAATCTCCATAAATTTTTTGCAACTGTAAATGACTTGCTGAAAACATTTCATCAAAATCACGCAATCTGAATTTAGCGACTTTCTCCATGTGTTCAAAAGTTCCGGGTATATCCCTGTCAGCGACGCTGATCTTTTTATAAATATGCTTTTCGTCGGACCACCTGGTTATGTCATAGGCAATCCCATCTATTTCTCTTTTTTCTGTTGCTACAAGCTGTTTTTCAGCGTACGTTGTATTGAGATAGTCCAATACCAATACACCACCTGGCTTCAACGCGTCAGACATATTCCTGATAACAATAGCATGCTCGCTTTCATTTTTAAAATACCCGAAGCTGGTAAAAAAATTAAAGACATAGTTGTAGCTCTCTTTTCCAAATGGAATTCGCATATCGTGGCGACTGAAATGCAGTAATTTGCTTTCCGATCTTTTGGCTTCTTTTATATTTGAAAAGGCGAGATCGATTCCCGTTACCTCGAATCCCTTTTCCGCAAGATATTTTGAGTGCCTTCCGGTTCCGCAACCTACATCTATCATGGATGAGTCAAAAGAAGGTTGCAACTCATAAATAAGCTCATCGATGAAATTATGTGCTTCGTTGTCATTGCGATGAGCATATAACTTGTGATAATAGGTAGAATCGAACCAACGCCTGAACCAGGGGATATTATTGGAGGTTGTATTTTCATGCAAATGATTCATGCCAATTCATTGATAAGATTTAATAATTCCAGCGAAAATAGAAGATGACAGAGGCTCATACTATCACCTAAATTGTGTAGATCTCTATGAATCGGGTGATTAAAACAAAAAAAAATCTGAAGATAAAGGTAAAGCCGGTCATACTCACTCGGATTAAATTGCGAAAGTATTTCCACAAAAAAACCCACATCTGTGGGTTCTGCGTATTTCACCATTACAGGAACGAATTCATTATTATACCTTCTCTGTTGGTCCATCCTGGCGCCTATCAATCAATTTATCCTTCGCACGACGACGGCTTCTCTGAAGCGCATCGGCTGCACTAACGATCGCCTTTTCAAAAGTATCGGCATTCTTTTTCACGAACAGGTCGTTGCCGGGAACTTCCAGTCGTATTTCACAACAATATTTATTCTGGTTGCCATCCGAACCAATGAACAATGTAACGTTTGCACGAATGATCGTTGACTCCTTGTTAAATTTCACCAATCTTTCATGCACAAATGTTTCCAGATCTTCACCCGCAGTAAATCCCAATGATTGTATGATGATATCCATAAATTTTTGTTTATAAAGTTATTGCTATTATCATACCAACCCGAACTAAATTTTCTGAGATCCCTGGGCCAGGTGTTTAAAGCATTATTGGTTTTATCAATGATTTCAGTATCGGAGCAAAAAGAGCTTACTGTAGCCTCCGGATTTCAATAAAAAAACCCACCTCCAAGAGAAGTGGGTTTGTATTTCCGTCGCGGTCGACTCCTTAATAACGATAGTGATCAGACTTAAATGGACCTTCTTTCGGAATTCCTAAATAATCCGACTGTTCAAAACTTAACTCATCCAGTGCCACGCCTATTTTAGCAAGATGAAGGCGTGCTACCTTTTCGTCAAGATGTTTTGGCAATACATATACTTTGTTTTCGTATTTGTCATTGTTGGTCCAAAGTTCAATCTGAGCAAGTGTCTGGTTTGTAAAAGAATTGCTCATCACGAATGAAGGATGCCCAGTTCCGCAACCGAGATTTACCAAACGTCCTTCAGCAAGAATAATAACATCCTTTCCATCTACATTGTAAATATCAACCTGTGGTTTGATAGTATCTTTTGTATGTCCGAAATTTTTGTTGATCCATGCAATATCGATCTCGATATCAAAATGACCAATATTACAAACGATCACTTTGTCTTTCATACTGCGGAAATGTTTTTCTGTGATCAGGTCGCGGCAGCCCGATGCAGTAACAACGATGTCTGCTTCTTTTACTGCGTCGATCATTTTCTTCACTTCAAATCCATCCATAGCAGCCTGAAGCGCGCAGATTGGATCGATTTCCGTAACAATTACACGCGCTCCCGCACCACGCAATGATTCAGCCGAACCCTTGCCTACGTCGCCATAGCCGCCTACAACAGCAACTTTTCCGGCCATCATCACATCGGTAGCGCGACGGATCGCATCTACCAGGCTTTCTTTGCAACCGTATTTGTTATCGAATTTCGATTTGGTAACGGAATCATTTACGTTGATGGCAGGAATTGGCAAAGTGCCTTTGGCCATCCTTTCATAAAGCCGGTGAACACCGGTAGTCGTTTCTTCACTCAATCCCCTGATATGTTGAACCAGCTCAGAGTATTTATCGAATACTATATTAGTAAGGTCGCCTCCATCGTCTAAGATCATATTCAGGGGGCGATCGGCAGCACCGAAAAACAATGTTTGCTCTATACACCAGTCAGCTTCTTCAAGGGTTTGGCCTTTCCACGCATACACGCCAATACCTGCTGCGGCAATTGCAGCAGCTGCATGATCCTGGGTAGAAAAGATATTACAGGAACTCCATTTTACTTCCGCACCCAGGGCGACGAGGGTTTCGATCAATACGGCGGTTTGAATCGTCATATGTAAACAACCAGCAACACGGGCGCCTTTCAGAGGCTGAGTAGGACCGTATTCTGATCTCAGGGCCATCAATCCGGGCATTTCAGCTTCTGCCAGGCGAATTTCTTTACGACCCCATTCCGCGAGGGATATATCAGCTACCTTGTAGGGTAAGCTAAAATCAATTTGTTTGTTTGCCAAAGTCGACATTGTCTATTTTTTTTGTGTGGGCAAAGGTAAGGGAGTCTCCGGTCATTTACAAGCCGGAGCCCACTTATTAGCCAGCCGCTGGATTGCATTTTTTCAGAATGGCAATTGTTTATCTATGGACCTGTCTTGAGGGGCCCTGGTTCAACAGCAGTTGGGCTGAAAGGATCGCGCAAAGTCACCAAGTCGCAAAGTTTGGGCAAACTATGCTGAACCGCATATAATTAGCGTCTTTGCGCCTTTGCGAGAAAGTCTCGGGCACAAAAACATGCGGTATATTTGAAAACAATTCATGACTATGTACACGTACGATACCGTTTCGCAGGCAGTGAAGGGATTAAAAGAAAGAGGATACACCATTGATTTTAATATGGAGGAAGACTGTATCGTATGCCATGCAACGCCTTTGAAGCTTAAGCCCGATGAATTTGAGATCGCCGAAGTACACCGGTATGAAGGGGATAGTGACCCGGGCGATGAAGCAGTGGTATATGCCATCGAGTCCAAACAGGGTCAAAAAGGGATTTTAGTCAATGGCTTTGGAGTTTCCGCAGATTCCGCCAGCGATGCGATGATCGCTAAACTGAGTGTGAGGCGTTGAGAAATACTGGATACTGGATACTTGATGCTGGATACTGGATGCTGGATACTGGATGTTAGAGTGGTGAATTAGTAGTACGAATTGAAGATTTGGGGAATCTTATTTTCACATTTTCAACTTTGCTTTAATTACGCCGGCAACAATCTTATCAATGGGAAGAGTGACGCTGTCTTCGGAAAATTCATCCCAGTTAACGAACCGGAAGGTTTCTGTTTCACCGGTTTCCTTGTATACTTTCATTTGCTGCTCATCAAAATCAAATAATGTATCTCTTAATGGAGCTTTGATAGGTTCTATGGCCTTTGCAATATAATAGATGGAAACGATCTGGTGTTCAGGATTGAAAGCGCTCATCTGGAAAAAATCGGTCGTATAGATATGATCCCCGATCTCCACTTCCAGATCCATTTCTTCCTTGAATTCTCTCTTTAAACAATCCCTGGTACCTTCCCCAAATTCCAATCCTCCACCCGGAAATTTTGTATAGTAACTTCCCCGGATAAATTCATCACTGACAAGAATCTGCCTATGTTCATTCAAAAGTATACCGTAAACGCGGATGTTGAAGAGATTCATAATGTTAATAGTATTTGGATTTGGAATAAAGAATACCGGATTCGGGATATAGAATGCAGTCTCTAACATCAATTTTCACATTTTCACATCAGCACATTAGCTAGAATATTTTTTTACGCAAAAAGAACCAACCAATCACTAATGATATCAACAGTGAAAGAAATACCGGTATATAAAATGCATAGGGTGATTTTGAATAAGGGATGGGTACATTCATTCCGTATATGCTGGCAACCAGTACGGGAAAGGTCAGTACGATCGTAATAACGGACAAGCGCTTTAGCACTTCGTTCTGGTTATTGGCAATGATGCTGGCAAATGCATCGAGTGTACTGCTTAAGATATTCGTATAAATATTGGCCATTTCCAGAGCCTGTGAATTGTCGACAAGAAGGTCATTCAGGAATTCTTTTTCCTCCTCGTTTAAGGTCATAAAATTGGTTCTTTCAATTTTCATGAGCAGTAATTCATTCGATCGCAAAGCAGTTACAAAATAGACAAGGCTTTTTTGTATACGCATAAGCTGTAGCAGTTGCTCATTGCGATTGGCGGCATACAGCTTCTGTTCCAGTACATTCCTCCTCACATTGATCGCTTTCAGAAATTCCATATATGTCTGGATGATCTTTTCAAAGATCTTGAGCACCATCATATTTTTTTTATCAGCATGACGGTTCTGAAAGGTATTCAGGAATTTTTTGATAGCGCCATTATCGAAAGAGTTAACGGTTACAATCTGGTTGTGAGTAAGAATAACACAAATGGGGATCGTAATGTAAAAGGCATCGCTTTCATTGAATGAATTATTCTCTGTTGGTGTTTTTATGACCACCAGCTTTACATTGTCTTCTTCTTCAAAACGACTACGTTCATCAATATCAAGGGAGTCGGTGAGAAAGTCAAGAGGTATATCCAGTGTTTGTGATAACTCTAAAAATTCCTCCTGTTTTAATGGGGGAGACACATTCACCCAGGAGCCATTTTCTGCTTTATCGATGGCAATCGTTTGATGATTGATATTTTTAAAGTACTGGATCATAACCAGACAAATATAGGGCAGTAAGCCCAAATGCAGGAGTGCATAAAAAAAGAGCATTCCTCATGAATGCTCCTTGTGTTCATCATAGAATGATTAGATCAATCCTTCGATAAAGCGATTTCTGTACAAAGGCTGAATGCATAGATCACTTCATCCAGCATATATTTCGATTGTGCTGCAGTTACACATAACCGGAGCCTGTCGCCACCGGGAGGTATTGCAGGGAATATAACGGGATTGGCTAAAAAGCCCAGCTCATATAATTTAGCAGAAAGCTGAAGAGTTCTTTCAGTATGACCAATAATAACAGGAATAATGGCTGATTCCGATACGCCAACATTATAACCAAGTCTTTTCAGGTTCCTTCTAAGGTAATCCGCATTTTCAAACAATTTTCTGATTCTCTCAGGTCCTTCTTTTTCTAAGATTTCAACGCCCGCCAGTGCGGCTGCGGTATTCATTGGCGACATTGCGCTGGAAAAAACAAAAGCGGAAGCTGCATGTTGCAGGTAAATGATTGCTTGTTCTGAAGCAGCAATAAATCCGCCACCCGATGGAATACTTTTCGATAAGGCACTGGTATAAATATCAATATCGTCGGGAGAAATACCAAAGTGTTCATCTACCCCTTTTCCGGATTTTCCTAATAGTCCAAAAGAATGACTCTCATCAAGGATGATATAAGCATTATACGCTTTTTTTAATGCAACAATTTCAGGCAGCACACAGATATCACCTTCCATTGAATAGATGCCTTCAATAATAATAAAAGTTTTTTCAGCATCAGTGGGCTTTTCCAAAAAGCTTTTCAGATGCTCTGCGTTGTTGTGCTTGAATTTCTGGAAAGGCACCTGGGCCATGTACAATGCATCGATAAGACTTCTATGCGTCAGCTCGTCGATAATCACCCTGTCTTTCTTTTGTACAATGCAGGAAATAACGGCCAGGTTTGCCATATAGCCCGATGAACAGGCAAGTGCTGCGGGTTTGCCTTTGAATGTAGCGATCTTTTTTTCAAGCTGCCGATGCAATTGATTGGTACCGGCGAGCATCCGTGCGCCACCTGTACCGGTTCCGAAATTTTTGATGGCATTGATGGTAGCAGCTTCAATATAAGGATGACCAACCAATCCCAGGTAATCATAAGAAGAGAGCATAAACATTGTCCGGTTATTCGAAAAGACCTCAGGGCCTGATTTTCCCGACATTGTTTGTTGAAAGGAATATTCTCCCTTTGAAATCATCTGTTGAATATTTCTGAACCAACGAAAAGCAGACCTGGATTGGATGATGGAGTCAAGTTCCGGAGCTGCATGATTTGGTTTGAAATACCCATGAAAAGGATCAACTGGCTTCAGGCTCAATTGATCGATGGTCGTGTTTTGCGCAGTAACAACAGGTAAACGCTGAAATAGAGTCGGGGAGTTTGGCATAACTGAAAGTTTTGGTATGTGATGATAACAATTTACTTGGCCCGGGTAGGACAGTTGTTGTTAACATAGGTATAGATATGCCGGTGATGATGTGCAATTCAGAAAACTTGCACGGGATATTGGAAAGAAAAAATGTGAAGGGATTTTCAGATATGGATATCGATAATGCAAATTACCTGCCTATCGAAGTAATAAAATCAACACGTTTGAATTAAGAAATCAATATATAGAAAAACTCTTACCAGCGTGTGAGTGTAAAATTAATTTTGTCTTATGCCTTATAAATACAACGAATCAGCGCAAAAAATACATCACTATTTCCGTATTTTATATACGCGTAAAGTCATACGTGTTTATACTGATAAGAATAGGAAAATCAAATTATATTATTGCCCGAAACAAATTACTCATGCACCGCTAAAATAGGAACATGACTATGGTAGGCTAGTTTTTTGGTGTGACTTGTTTTGAACAGTCCTGTCAAAAAATAATGTTTTTTAGGCACCGTTAATATAAGGTCTACACCCCTATCGGCGGCAAAAGAACTTATTGAATCCTGGAAATCATACATGCGAATGAAATAAAACTCAGGGCTGAATTCCTGTAACATATTTTCTAATAATGCTCTTTGGGCCTTAAATTCTTCGGTAAGCTCTACGTAGTGATCGGTATCAACATTCACAACCAGTAGAGTGGGTTTAAAACTGTTTAAAACGGATTTTATAGGTGCCAATGGAATGGAGCCGGCCACATCCTTGAAATCGCATGCAAATAATACTCTATTGACGGGCTTGTATGTGGCATCGGGCGGCACAATGATCACCGGGCACACTCCCAGATTAACGACATTCAGGGCATTGCTTCCCATGAATATCTGTTCAAGCCTGGTAGCGCCTGTAATACCCATCACAATAAGGTCTATGCCATGGTGACGAACATAGCGCTCCAGGTTGTCCGTTAACGAGCTGCCTTCTTCCACTACCAATTCTACAGGGGCAGTTGACAATTCACTGAGGTCTGTTCTCAAGTTAGACAAAGCAGCCTGCAAAATAATAAAGCGATCATTTTTATCTTCCGTTAACGGAGAACCGTCCGATCCTACGGCAATTTTATCTGTTACATTATATAAGATGATAGAAGCATTGGGTATTGAAGCAGCCAATTGAACTGCATACCTGGCGGCATTCTTTGCAGTATCAGAAAAATCAGTAGGAACAATTATACGTTTCATGCCGAAAATATTTTGTGAAAGGTACTGGAATTCTGCTGAAGGAATTCCCGGTAGTACAACCCCAGCGAACAAAATATCTTCTTCAAAACGGTGCTAAATAAGAAATACCTAATTTTAAAACCTTTATTAAACTCCCGAAAAATTGCTGAAATATGAAAACTTTCTATTTGATCGCCTTGTTTTTACTGTTTATTGGACCAGTATTCAGCCAGTCTGGAAACGAGATTTTGCTGATTCCACAACCTGTATCTGTAGAAAAGAAAAGCGGGCAATTTCAACTGAGTGCTTCAACAGGCATTGTTGCTGAGAACAATGCTGAGGTACTGAAAACGGTCGGTTTTTTCTCTGAAGCAATTCGGAAGGCTACCGGGTATACTGTAGCAGTTCAAACCTCAAAGAATGATCTTTCATCCGTTATTTCTTTTTCTCTTAATAAAACGCCTGATGCTGTGCTGGGTAAAGAAGGCTATTCAATTGACGTTTCACCTTCAGCAGTTACCGTGCAGGCAAATACAGCTGCAGGATTATTTTACGGAGCTCAGACACTGCTGCAATTATTACCAAAAGAAATAGAGAGCAAAACAGTTGTTCAAAACATAAACTGGTCGATGCCTGCAGCCCGTATCACGGATTTTCCGCGTTTCGGATGGCGGGGGCTCATGTTTGATGTATCCAGGCATTTTTTCACCAAACAGGATGTGAAAGATTTCATCGACGAAATGGTAAAATATAAAATGAATTTATTGCATTTGACTTTGGCGAACGATGAAGGATGGCGTATTCAGATCAAAAGTTTGCCAAAACTTACTGAAGTAGGAGCATGGAATGTTCGTAAAGTTGGAACATTTGGTAATTTTCCTGCTCCCGCCGCCAATGAACCTCGGGATTATGGAGGATTTTATACCCACGAGGATATGAAAGAATTGATTCAATATGCAAAAGACAGATTCGTAAACATCCTGCCCGAAATAGATGTTCCGGGGCACAGCCTGGCAGCAATTGCTTCCTACCCCGAATTATCCTGTACACCGGGCGTTGAAAAGTATCGTGTCCGTTCAGGTGAAAAAATAATGGATTGGCATAGCAAAGGCTTCACCGCACTCATTGACAATACTCTATGCCCGGCCAATGAAAAAGTATATACTTTTCTCGATAAGGTATTTACGGAGGTAGCAGAACTTTTTCCATTTGAATATATTCATATGGGTGGAGACGAATGTGCGAAAAATTTCTGGGAAAAAAATCCGCAGATACTGGCACTCATGAAACGGGAGAAGTTAAAGGATATGCATGAGGTGCAAAGCTATTTTGTAAAGAGAGTAGAAAAAATTATTCAGTCCAAAGGCAAAAAAATGATCGGCTGGGATGAAATTCTCGAAGGTGGATTGGCTCCCAATGCAGCTGTTATGAGCTGGAGGGGAATGAAAGGGGGCATTGAAGCAGCAAAAATGGGGCATGAAGTCGTTATGAGTCCTACTACCTTCACCTACCTCGATTATATGCAAAGTGATCCCATCATCGAACCACCGGTGTATGCATCGCTTCGGTTAAAAACGGCTTATTCTTTTGAACCCGTTCCTGATGGGGTTGATCCCAAATTCATTAAAGGCGGTCAGGGAAATCTATGGACTGAACAGGTTTATAATACAAGGCATTTGCAATATATGGTTTGGCCCCGGGGTTTGGCACTTGCTGAAACTTTTTGGTCGCCCAAAGAAAAAAAGAACTGGATTGATTTTTCTAAAAGGGTAGAAGCCAATTTTGAAAGAATGGATCTTCGGCAAATCAAATATGCAAGGGCTATGTTTGATCCGATCATTACTGTTAAGAAGGATGGCAGGGATGGGTTACGGATTGATCTGTCAAGTGAAGCGGAAGGATTGGATATTCATTATAGTTTTGATAATTCTCACCCGGATAATTTCTATCCTAAATATGCAACCCCTTTATTATTTCCCAAAGAAGCATCTACGTTGAAAGTTGTTACCTATCGCGATGGCAAACCTATTGGCAGACAGATCGACTTACCCGTGGCTGAATTGAAGAAAAGAGCTAAGTAAGTACGAAGTACGAAGTTTGAAGTACGAAGTGTCATGTAAGATCTAATTTCCTAATTCGTACTTCGTACTTCGTATTTCGTACCTCGTATTTCGTACTTTCTTTTCCCCAACAGCTGTACAAGTTTTTTGCGGTAAGATGTTTGTGTATAAAACGTGTACAATTAAGAACTCCCGCAATATTGCCCACCGTATTTTGTATAGCGATTCTTCTATATTTGCCACTAGGTTAAAAAAAAATTGAAACGTGCGTTTAAAGAGCTTAGAAATAAAAGGGTTCAAGAGTTTTGCAGATAAGACCGTGCTTCATTTTGATGAAGGGATCACCGGGGTCATAGGCCCGAATGGATGCGGAAAGAGCAATATCATCGACAGTATCCGTTGGGTAATCGGAGAACAAAAGATCAGTCATCTCCGGAGTGAAAACCTCGAGAGCCTTGTGTTCAACGGATCAAAAACGCGGTCTGCCTCAGGGCTTGCTGAAGTGAGTCTGACTTTTGAAAATACGCGAAATTTACTACCTACTGAATTCAATACTGTAACAATCACCCGTAAGTTTTATAAGAGTGGTGAAAGCGAATATCGTCTTAACGACGTTAACTGCAGGCTTAAGGATATACAAAATCTTTTCATGGATACGGGTATTAGCACAGACTCCTATGCCATTATAGAATTGGGGATGGTGGATGAGATCATTAAGGATAAAGAAAACAGCCGCCGGCGTATGTTAGAGCAGGCTGCAGGGATCACTATCTACAAAACAAGGAAAAAGGAAGCTAAAAATAAGCTTGATGCCACCGAACAGGACCTTGCCCGTATTGAAGATCTTCTGTTTGAAATAAATAATCAGTTGAAAAGTCTGGAAAGCCAGGCAAAAAAAGCAGAGAAATATTTCGAGATCAAAAAAGAATACAGGGAGCTAAGTATAGAACTGGCAAAAGCCGCATTAGAAGGCTTTAATGTAACTTATCGCGACCTGAACGAACAATCTGAACTTGAAACAGACAGGAGGATTAAAATTGAAGCTGAGATTGCACAGGAAGAGGCGGCCATTGAGCAGGAAAAAGTAGGATTTATTGAAAAGGAAAAAGCTTTGCAGTCAATGCAGCACGAATTCAATGATCTGCTGCAAACGCTCCGTACAAAAGAAAATGACAGGAATCTGGCTTCCCAGCGGTTGAATTTTCTGAAAGAGAAGGAGCATAGCCTTCAGGAATTTCTCACAAAAAGTGAGGGTCAGCTAAATGGTCTGGAAGACAGTATTGTCTTCACTCAGCAGCAGATCACGGAAGAGCAGGGTAAGTTGGAAACACTTGAACAGCAATTAGAATCGCACAAAGAAGATGTTGAAAATAAACGAACCATTTTTGATGAAAAAAGATTTCGCATAGATGGGTTGCGTAGTGAAAACCTGGCTATTCAGCGCAAACAGTTTGAAGCAGAGAAAAAAGTAGCAGTGGCTGACACTTCTATACAGAACATGCAAAGAGGCATTCAGCAGATAGAGGAAGAAAGAGAAATTCGCAGCAGTCAGCTAAAACAGGTGGAGGAAGAACGATTTAATAAGGAAGAAGAACTTCAAAAAAGAAACACCGATCTGCAGCAATTGCAGGAACACCACGATCGCACCCGGGAACAAATATTGCAAACGCAAAGCAAACTTGAGCAATTGCGCAGTCATTTGAATGAGGAGAATAGAAAACTTGATTCAAAAAAGAATGAGCACGATCTGTTAAAGAGCCTTATCGACTCCATGGAAGGGTATCCCGACAGTGTAAAATTTCTGCATCAGAACCCAAACTGGAATCATACTGCACCCATTCTTTCAGATATCATCTATGTAAAAGAAGAATTTCGTGCGGCTGTAGAGAATGTATTAGAACCGTATCTCAATTATTATATTGTCAACAACCTGCAGGAAGGATTACAGGCGGTTCATCTCCTGGATGACAATAAAAAAGGTAAAGCCAATTTCTTTTTGCTGGATAAATTTACTGAACAGTCTGCCGATACATCCCATCAACCGGATGGTACGATCCGCGCATTGGATGTAATTGAGGTCGACGAACAGTACAGAAAGCTGGCGGAGCAATTGTTGGGTAATGTTTATATCGCTGAAAATGAGGATGCACTATCAAATAGTAACGGTGCCGTGGTGTTGGAAAAGCACGGCAAATATGTAAAAGGAAAATATTCAATTTCGGGTGGCAGTGTGGGTTTGTTCGAAGGAAAAAAGATTGGCCGGGCAAAGAACCTGGCGAAGCTCCGCGAAGAAATCATTACGCAAAAGGAAATAGTTTCAAACCTAAGCAACCAGATCCAGGAAAAGCATAACGAAGTCATTGGTTATAACGAGCAACTGAAAGAAAATGCCATCAGGCTGGCGCAGGAAGATATCAGTCGCCTTACCAACCTGGTATTCTCACTGCGGAATAAAATGGAAAACCTTCACAGTGTGCAAGATTCATCCCAAAACAGGTTGGAAGAAATGCAATTAAGCCTGGAAGAAACAATGGCTTCTATTGAGGGCACGCGAAATGAATGGATGGAACTGGTAAGTATCATCAACGAGCTGCGTGAAAAATTAAGAGCGGGCGAGATTGAATACAAAGCAGCCGAGGCAGATTATAATGATGCTCTTGCCGGCTATAATGAATTCAATCTACAGGTCACCCGGCAGCATAGTAAGATCAATGCATTGAAGCAGGAAGCAGATTTTAAGAACAATCAATTAAATGACCTGAAGCTCCAGGTTGATATAAATGCTTCACAATTAAAACAAACGGTTGAAAATATAACAGAAAGCAGCCATACCCTTTCCGGTGCCGAAACCGGCCTAGTAGAACTCTTGCGTCAGAAAGAAGAAGAGGAAAGGAAATTAAATGAGGCAGATCAGGCTTATTATAATTTGCGCAATGCCCTGAATGAAAAAGAAAGTGAGCTCCGCCACAAGGTGAAGAACAAGGACCAGGTGGAACACCTGTTAAGCGAGATCAAAGACAAACTGAATGAGCTGAAATTACAACTGGCAGGCATGAAGGAAAGATTAAGTGTTGAATTCAGGATCAACCTCGATGACATTATCGACCAGTCACGGACCGGCGAAACGCCTGTGGAAGAACTACAGGAGAAAAGTGACAGGATGAAAAAGCGTTTGGAAAACCTGGGAGAAGTGAATCCGACGGCGATTGAAGCGTTTACAGAAATGAAAAAGCGCTATGAATTTATTCTTGAACAAAAAAATGATCTTGTATCGGCGAAAGAGAACCTTTTACAAACAATTCAGGAAGTAGAAGCAACCGCTAATCAACAGTTTCTTACTACATTCAATAAAGTACGGGAGAATTTCCAGAAAGTTTTCCAGGCTTTGTTTACGGAGGATGATACAGCCGATATGATTTTAGAGAATCCGGAGGATTTAGCAGAAACCGGGATTGAAATTATTGCAAAGCCGAAAGGGAAACGGCCCTCGTCGATAACACAATTGAGTGGCGGGGAAAAAACCCTGACTGCAACGGCATTGTTATTTGCGATCTACCTGATCAAGCCGGCACCGTTCTGTATATTAGATGAAGTTGATGCACCTCTTGATGATGCCAACGTAGGCAAGTTCACAAATATGATCCGCAAATTCAGTGAAGACAGCCAGTTTATCATTGTAACCCACAATAAAATGACGATGAATGCGGTTGATGTTATCTATGGAGTTACTATGCAGGAACCCGGAGTCAGCAAACTGGTTCCCGTTGATTTCAGGAATTTAAATTAAGGTGGTCAATACGAATATGGTTATTTAATAAAAACCCGGATTTACCGGGTTTTTTTGCGTTATGCATGTCTTCCTGGGTGCCTTTGTGCGTACCTCCTTCGCCTCTGTGGTTAAAAAGACTCTTGCATCGTTAGAGCCTATATGTGGAAGACCTATTTAACCACAGAGTACAAAGAGGAAGCCACAAAGAATAAGAATTTTTGTGTTTACTTTTTACCGTGGGCACTACCGGCGCCCGGGGCGGCCATGGTTCCCAGGTCTCGGTCAAACAGGTACATACCGCCTTTATCTTCTCCAATGAGTTTGAGTTTATCCAGAATATTCCGCGCAAGACTTTCTTCCTCGATCTGTTCGGTAACGTACCATTGCAGGAAATTGTGTGTGGTATAATCTTTCTCCTGCATACATAATTCAACCAAGGCGTTGATCTCGTTGGAAACTTTTACTTCATGAGAATGAACGATCTCAAATATTTCCTGGATAGACTGGAAATCCTTTGGAGGACTTTCCAATCCGGGTACGATTGCATGTCCTCCGCGATCATTGATGTACCGGAACAATTTCAGCATATGCATTCTTTCCTCGTCAGAATGATTATACAGAAATTGTGCAATTCCATTGTAGCCTTTTACTTCACACCACGAAGCCATGCATAGGTAATACATGGATGAAAATCCTTCAAGATCGATTTGCCTGTTTAAAGCCGCTTCTATTTTGCCTGAGATCATGTTATATAATTTAGATAATGGCGTTATGAATGATCTGCGAAGGTAATTTTTTTGCCGATAATAATAGCCGGTGTCAGCCTGGAAGAGAGCCGATTGTCATTTCGAACGGAGCGCTCTTGGTTCTATGATATAAAGAATGATGCCGCGTAGTGAGAAATCTCATAAAGTTTGCGCTGCCGGCAAATAGCAGTCATTTCTAATGTAGGCGATGTCACCGTATTGAACATATGACAGTCTTTTTTACAAAACCAGCTTTGCAATTTTTCCATTACTTCCTGCGAGAAAAACCGCGTTCCCTTTTTTTGCTTTCTGGCAAACATGAAAGCTTTCCGGAGAAATAAGATTCCAGTTAATTCCTCCATCATTTGAAATATCTACGCCCGAAGTTCCGCAAGTGAGAAGCTGTCCGGCATTCATATAAATTACACAGCTACGATAGCCGCGAGGTGCCTTTGCCGGAGATGCCCAATTGACACCACCGTCATTTGTAATTAAGCAATTGCGGGTAGTGTCTTTATCGTTCGTAAAATCTCCTCCCACAACCGCATATTGTTTTTTGTATACGGCAATAGAATTGGCGCCTGTTGATTCTTTTCCCTGGATGACGGATAAGGCATGATCCCCGTTTTCATCAAACCATCTCGATGATTTACCTCCACTGACCAACCTGTATTTCCCCTTTTTTAAATACTTGATGTTGGTGCCACTGGAAGCAAAAAATGCCTCGTCTTCATTCATTACCCATCGGCGATGATTTTTTTCTCCGTTAAACCTCACCCAATCATCACCATTATTTTTTGTATAGGCCAAAAAAACTTTTCCTTCTACAGGATCGCCAACGACGATGCCATTTTTGTTGTTATAAAAATCCATGGCATCAAGAAACATCCCTTTCGAAGAATCTGTAAAAACAATTTTCCAGTTCAAGCCGCCATCGGTCGTTTTTAATATCTCGGCAGGTTCTGCAATAGCTATGATCAGGGCCGTGTTTTTGTCGAACGCCTCTATATCCCTGAAATCTCTTTTTTCAAATCCTTTTACCGTTTGCCATTTCCAGGTTAGCCCGCCATCTACGCTATTCCCTACAGTTCCATTGCTGCCACTAACCCAAATAATGTTGTCATTCACAACACTCATACCGCGCAAAGAAGTTTTGGCGCCGCTGGCAAGCAGCTCAATCTTTTGTGCGTGCAATTCCGTACAGAACGTTAGAAACAAAATGAGAATGAGAGCTTGCATAGTGGCGAATTAATTGTATGACTACCGTATTTGGGACTTCAATTCTTCAAGAGATAAAAGGCCCTCTTTTCTCCAGCACTCTTTTCCATTTTTATATAAAATAAAAGTTGGCAGCGTTTCAACCCCCAGTTCCTGCATGATACTGGTATGTATGCCCGCATCGATCTTAATCAATCCAAATTTTCCGGGAAGATCGGTTTGTAATTGTTCAAGAACAGGTTCCATCTTTTTGCAGGCCGGGCACCATTTTGCTCCCATATCGACTAGCAACAATGAGGAAGTCTTTAACATGGATTCGTAATCTTTGATACTTATCTGCCTCACGACTGTATCGGATTCAATGGGTTTATTATTCTTTTTCCATGCGGCAAACCCGTGTTGCAATTCGAATACACGCTGAAATCCCTCATTACGAAACCATTTAGCGGCGTCATTGCTGCGAACGCCGCTGCCACAATAAACGTAAAGGGGGCTCGCCTTATCAAGATGCATCACTCTTTCCCTAAACTCTCCTTTGTTCAGCCAATTGGCCTGTAGCGCGTTTTTTATATGGCCACCTGCATATTCTTCTGAGGTTCGAACATCCAGTAGCTGAATGCCAGCCTGGTTAATTTGTTGTTCAAATTCGTCTGGAGATAATACTGGTTTTTTCTGGCTGAAAACGCCAGGTACAATAAATAAAAAAAGTATAACTGCTGTCCAGAGACGCCTGATCATTCAATAAATTTTCACAAATGTAAATAAATGAAGGCACTGATGGGGAAGGATATAAATTTAAAAGCCTCTGCTATTTTCTAGCAAAGGCTTTTAATTTTTTTCTTCAGTCGACCAACCAATGGAATTTGTTTTCGTCGGTATCGGATTTCTTAGTTCCCTTCTGGTTTTTCTGGATATTCGACTGGGTTTTCTAGTAACATTGGATCGGTTTTTCTAGTAACAATGGATCTGGTCTTTCATGATGAACATTGGATAGAACGGGTCTTTCATGGATATAATGTCTTAGGATAAAGCTTAGTGGCTATGATAATCAGTAACAACCTCAGCTTTTCACGATATTGGTATTTGGTTTATTCAAAGAACAATACAAAGATATTATCATGCTTTTAACAGTCATAGAGCAGTTCTGCCCTATTATACTGTTGCACAGATTACGTGATCTGTAGTAGAATCCCCGGTCTCACAAGGTGAAATACTATTAACAAAAAAGTATTTCACCTATTCAGACGGTATAAGCTACTAGAAATGTTTAAGGGATTATACACGTAAACTCTTATATGGGCTTATCCATGGTCAGAAACCCTTTTTCCCTGACTTTAATTTGGGTAGAACAAAATCATCTAGTGCACTTTTTTCAGCAATAGCTTTTTCGATGTCTTCGACCTTACGTGGGGCCGCGGAAGACAACAATTCGTAATCCTTTTCTTTGATCAACAGATCATCTTCGATACGGACAGCTATTCCCCACCATTTTTTATCGCACGGGCTGTTATCGGGAATATAAATGCCTGGTTCGATCGTTATCACCATTCCCTTTTTTAGTTTGGAAGACGAATTCCTATCGTGTACGTCTAAGCCTATATGATGACCCAGACTGTGAGGATAATATTTGTTTGCTTCTTCTTTTGTCGCAGCAATTCCGAGTTTAACCAGGCCTTCGGTTACAACATCCCGTGCAGTCTTATTCAACTCCTGCCAGGATACTCCTTCCTTACATTTTTTAAAAGCTTCTTCCTGTGCCTGGTAAACGATATTATAAATTATTTTCTGTTCATTTGAGAACTTGCCGTTAGCCGGAATTGTTCTGGTTACATCTGCTGTGTAACCATGGTACTCGGCTCCCACATCCATTAAAATGAGTTGTTGACCAACACGGGTTTTATTATTATCAACATAATGGAGTACACACCCGTTATTGCCTGCGCCTACAATTGACGGATAACCTATTTCTTCCGCTCCGTATTTTTTATGAACATATTCGTGCAAACCCTGAATTTCAGTTTCTGACATGTCAGCTCTAACTGCTTTCATAACTTCGAGCTGTCCAATGCATGAAATTTCAACTGCTTTGCGAAGTAGGTCCATCTCTTCATCTGTCTTTACTTCGCGCAATGACCCTGTGATCTGACGATACAGGCCTGTTGCATACCGTTTATCTTTTGAATAGTCCTCAGGTATTTTTGCCTTCTCTCTGAACTGCTGCATTAAATCAAACAGGTCGCCTTTGGCCAACCTGTCATCAGCAACATCCGCGGGAAAGGGTTCAAAAAGTATCTGTTCAAATTTTGTGAGGTCTATATTGTAATCCTGAAACTGTTCGCCGTTGTAAGTATGGTCAATTCCCAAAATAGTCTTCACCCCTTCGATCCCGATTCTTCTGCCTGTCCATTGTTCGGCTGCGGCATCTCTTTTCTGTATAAAGAATAGTTCCTTATAGGTATTATTGCTGCTGTCTTTTTGAGGTTCTTTAAAAATCAATAACATGCCGTGGGGTTCCTTGTATCCCGTAAAATAATACAGGTCGGGATTTTGATGATAAACGTATTCCACATCATTCGAAAAAGTGCGGGTCGGAAAAGCGAATACAGCCGTCACTGAATTTGCCGGCATCCGGCCCCTCAATGAATCGCGACGTCCTGCATGAAATTCTTTACTAAGAAAATCCTGCGGAAGATCGGGAGCAGGCGCCTGGGCAAGGACCGACTGTGAAATACACATGTACGAGAAAATCACGAATAACAGAGATGATTTCATGCTGGAATGTTTAATTATAGAGGTGCTAATATAAAAAATGTTTACAAAGGGTTGTTTACAACTTATTTGAGTGGTATGAATAAGGTTTAAGGTTTAAGGTTTAAGGTTAATTTAATGGGGTTAATCGTAAAAGGTGTTTTCAAGATCGGATAATTATGATCTTCACATAACCTTAAACCTTAAATCTTAAACCTTCCACCTTCTACGTTAAACCTCACACCCGCAAATCGTATTTTATGCAAAAAAGCCAGAAGGTACTAATACTGAATAAAGTGGCATACTACAATATATTAGGGTTTTCGGACGATTTGTATGGAATAATCCTGTCTTGTGAAAGATCAATTTTATAGAATTGTAACCTTGTTGGCAACCATTGCGTACTTCGTACCGATCTTGATCGTGGTATTTAAAAAACTGTGGAAAGACAATTATTTTTTATTACTGGGCATCTACTGGCTGGCCGGTGCTTTGGTCAATAGTATTACCAATATTCCGTCGATCAGTACGTCCTCTTTAGAGATCATTACCGTGGTCTACAATATGATTGATATCCCTTTTATATTGTGGATATTATGGTATACGTCTTCTTCCTCGCTACTTGCTAAAATTTTACGTGTTGTAATTGTTGTTTATATTATTACGGAACTAATATTGGTTTTTAATCTCGGCATCAATTATGACGCCATCAAATATATTATTGGTGCAGGAGTACTCGTAGTGCTCATTGCGCTTACCTGGGAAATTACATTGTACCTGCAGCGTATGGAGCATAATAACAGGGAAAAGTCGATGTTGTTTCTTTATGCGGCATTATTATTTGAATATGGAAGCTCTATTATAATATATATATTCGATTATTATATCATCCCTGATGATCAGGTAGATAAATTATTGATATACTATATATCTTCTCTTATTGCCATTATGATTGCATCGTTCGGGTTTTTGTTAAAAAAGAATAAGAAATCATTGCTTTTCTAATTGGGGTATGTACTGCATCACTATTTCGTTGTCGATATCTTTCAGGTTGACCGGGACTCAATAACAGAGGTACACAGGAAAATACATGTAATAAAGGAGAAGATTACTTTAAATCTATCAGCGCATATGCTTTTTCGCTGACGTATGGTCCGCCGGGATATCTTGCGGAATAGTCGAGGTTGATCCAGTAATTTCCGTTCTGCTCGTGGTAGTAAATATTGCCGATTGCTTCTTTACCGAAAAGAAGAATAATGGCTGACTGCATCAATTCGAATGCCTTTTCATCGCCACATAACAATTCAGGATACAAATGCCCTTCTGTTAATACCATACGGCAATGCGCCCCGATAGCCTTCAGTGCAGAAACCATCAGGATGGTATGATCGTCGCAATCTCCACCCATCCCGTTCCGAATTGTTTCTTTCGCCGTGGCAAAATATTCATCACGTTCCGAATCAGAAACATATTTAAAAGTGCTATTGATATGCTTGAACAATGAAAGAACCCTAACCAGGGAACCATACTTATTATGGTATTCATCGAAATAAAGCAGTGAGTTTGCAACAGCAAAATTTCGTACAATAGAATCTTTGTGATTAACTTTTGATTGAAGCGATTTTACCGTTTTGGTTAAGGGTCCGTCAAAAAAAGAAGGTGTAAGTACAAGATCGATTTCCTTTTGTTCTTTTTTGCCCCAATTATCTACAACCATACTCCTATAGTCGTTGATCATTCTTTTGAATCCGTACCCATCGGTGAACTGGTTATAGAACAAAACTCCGGCAAAAAGCAACAACGCCGGTATCATAAGAAAATGAAAAAGACGAAGTATTAAGTACGTGGATACAGCAGCTAAGAGAATTGAAAAAGCCAGATCAAGATTCCACTTTCCAACCATCAACGGTGGGATGTAACGGTTGATCAACGGAGCCAGAGGTATAATGGTCACGATACCGATAACAATCAGTAACAATTTTCGGGCAGCTCTGTATTTATCGTGGGAATATAGCATGGGTATCCTACTACAACGTCAAATTCCAGATTATTGTTTTCCTGAAGATAAATATTATAATACAGACTTCAAAACCCACATTGCCCTTAAAGCCGGGACAAATGATTCAGCCTCAAAGTTCAGGCAGAAAAGCCATGATCTTACTCATCATCTTCCTCATAATTGTAAGCATCTTTATTGTAAAGAGATTCCCATTCTTTAACAGTTTCATCACTTACCAATTCTATAATATCGAATATCGAATCATTTTTTCGCCTCCACACCATTGCCTCCTCATCACCAAACATCGTCACATACAAACAATGATCACTTTCCACAGTCACCTGGATAAGTGTAATGGGAGAATCTTCTTTTTCCTGAATCAAATAATGACAGCCATTTTCCAGCAACGCATACGAATACATACTTACACGATTTTATAAATTAAAAAAAAGAAGAGTTAGTAACCGAATAAAATGGGTAGTAAAAAAGCTCTGGAGAATTTAATGTTCGCCCGTCTCAGACCAGCCCGATGTATCGATATGTCTGTAACAGCGCGATGATCAAATTTAGGATAAATTGGGTTTGAACTGGATAATGATCTTTCCCAGAGCTGCCCGCAACGAGCTATAAATCTTAAAATTGGATGAAAATCAATTGCTTATGGGTCAATATATTTTCAGAACAAAATTTTTATTGGCATTTGATTAACCCTAAATAGGCTGTTATTTTATCGGCATATGATCTCGGGATCGATATCCGGTCTGCAGTTTCACCAAAGCTTTTTTGTACTGTTTTCAGGTTTAAATCTTTGGAAAAATGCACAAACCATTTGCTTATCTGTCCGGCTTCGGTTGTATTGATATCAAACGCCATCGGGACCGAGCTGCAGCTAAAATTGAATGATGCGAAATCGACCGTCTTGATTGCAGGCTGCGAGTGGGTTTTAAAATAAATCCTGGACTCACTAATATCGTACACGATGCTCCATTTTGTGAAATCTCCCTGCGCAACTTCATCTAAAATTTTAAATGAATAGTCAACCGGAGATCTATTTGATTTTCCAGTACGGTACTCTTCCAGCATGGAGCAGGCTTTTGCGAATCTTCCCAGAGAACTCCCGGTGAAGTTCTTATTGTTTGAAAATGACAGCGCATGTTTTTCGGACTCTTGATAGGTATTATTTGTCAACACAGGAAAGCTGAGCTCTTTTCCTTTGTGAACGATCATCCTGCCATCGAGAAACTCGATGGTTGCTGCGTTTCCTTTTTTATCTGCAACCAGGTAGTGCAGTGGCGTGGTGCCTACCGCTGCAATTCTTACTTCTTTATCCGTTTCAATTACCTCCTCAATCGTTGCACAATTGTCAAGCTGGTATTGTATCCATTGCAAAACATTGATAGCTGGTCGCCGATCCGGGACCGGATACTGTGTTCCGTCGAGCCACATCAGCTCAACCACAAGTCCTTTTTCATTCATCCCACCGGTGGGAAATTCTTTTCCATATTGATTAAAGGTGATGCTGCCATACATGGAAACCCAACTGATGGTATTGCCTTCTTGCATGGGAAAAGAAGTTTTGGCCAAACCCCGGAGGTTGGTATTCACCATTCCCGAACCGGAAACCCAATCGTAATTGCGGCCGAATACCAATTTTCCATTTTGATTCATTAAAAAACTGGTACAGGCTGAAACTTTTTCCAGCGGAAAAATCAGTACAAATACAATAAATAAGTATTTACTCATCAGGTGTAAATAGGTTGAAACTACTATTTCAGAAAGGTAAAAAAAAGCTAAAAATATCCATTCGGACCGCTAATTGAATCCGTAGACCTGAGGCCCTGGACTGGTAAGATATTTTATCTTATTCACATTGGTGCATTTTCGAACAATCAGCCTCTGCGGCGGTTTGCATATATTTGCGCGGTTTGACAGATTGCGTCATTCTATTTCGCATTATTATAATAATTTGAAATTCGTTCGGGAAGTATATGTTGAATCCTATTAAATACCTTACAATCGGGTTTTAAAACCGTAACTGTTCCTATGGCAGAAGCTAAACAGAATTTGTTTGATTATACCGAAGAAAGCATTAAAAGTCTTGATTGGCGCGAGCATATCCGGCTACGTCCTGGAATGTATATCGGTAAACTGGGAGATGGCTCAAGTCCTGATGACGGCATCTATGTATTATTAAAAGAGGTTGTGGACAATTGTATCGACGAACATACCATGGGACATGGCCGACATATCGATATTACCATTGAAGGCAAAACTGTCACCGTTCGCGATTTTGGTCGTGGAATACCACTTGGAAAAGTAGTAGATGTGGTTAGTAAGATCAATACCGGCGCCAAATACGATAGCAAAGCATTCCAGAAATCGGTTGGGCTGAATGGCGTTGGAACGAAGGCAGTGAACGCGCTCTGCCACTACTTTAAGGTGACGGCCATCAGGGAAGGCAAAGAGAAATCAGCTGAATTTGAAAGAGGTATTCTGGTAAAAGAATACAAGGAGGCCAAAAGCGGGGAGGACAATGGTACTCTGATTACTTTTATCCCCGACGAAACAGTATTCAAGAACTTCCATTATGTTCATGAATATCTTGATAACCAGCTTTGGAATTATTGTTACCTCAATGCAGGACTGGTTATTAATCTCAATGGAAAAAGATATGTCAGTAAAAATGGTCTGCTTGATCTGCTACAGCGCAAAACAAATGCTGATGAATTAAGATATCCCATCATCCATTTAAAAGGAGATGATATCGAAGTGGCTGTCACCCATGAAAACCAGTATGGGGAAGAATATTATTCTTTTGTCAATGGCCAGTATACTACCCAGGGTGGCACGCATCTCGCGGCTTTCCGCGAAGCATTTGTAAAAACGATCCGCGATTTTTATAAAAAGGATTATGACGCTTCGGATATACGGGGTAGTATTTGCTCCGCAATATCTATTCGCGTACAGGAGCCGGTGTTTGAATCACAAACCAAAACAAAGCTGGGTTCGCAGGTGGTGTTTGAAGGCGGTCCTTCCATGCGCAATTTTGTAGGAGAATTCCTGTCTAAGGAATTGGATAATTATCTCCATAGGAACCCAACTACTGCTGAAGCTTTAAAAAAGCGCATCGAGCAGAATGAAAGAGAACGGAAGGAGTTGGCCGGTATTAAAAAGCTGGCGAATGAACGAGCAAAAAAAGCCAATCTCCATAACAAAAAATTAAGGGATTGCCGCTATCATTTTAATGATGAAGCTACCGGAAAAGAAAAGGATGCTATTATTGAAAAGCAAAAGGAAAGCACGATATTCATTACCGAAGGCGACAGTGCAAGCGGTTCTATTACTAAAGCAAGAAATGTAGAAACACAAGCCGTATTTAGCTTACGGGGAAAACCGCTTAATTGCTTTGGCTTAACGAAGAAAGTAGTTTACGAAAACGAAGAGTTCAACCTATTACAGCATGCCCTGAACATTGAAGAATCTTACGAGGGACTGCGCTATAATAATATTGTGATCGCCACCGATGCTGATGTGGATGGTATGCATATCCGGCTACTATTAATGACTTTCTTCCTGCAATTTTTTCCAGATCTTGTTAAAAACAATCATGTGTACATCCTTGAAACTCCTTTGTTCAGGGTGCGTAACAAGCAGGAAACTATTTATTGTTATGATGAAGGTGAAAAGCAGGCAGCGATGAAAAAACTGGGCAGCAAGCCTGAAATTACGCGGTTTAAAGGGCTCGGTGAAATTTCACCCGACGAGTTTGCCCGTTTCATCAGTTCAGATATGCGCGTACAGCCGGTAATGATCATGCCTGAAACCCATATCCAGGATGTTCTGGAATACTATATGGGAAAAAATACACCGCAAAGACAGGATTTTATTATAGAAAACCTGAAAGTGGAAATAGACTTGGTGGATGGCAAGCCGATAGCTAATGAATAAACTGATAGCAAATTATTCTCGCAAAGGCGCAAAGACGCCATGAATGAACTTTTCTTTGCGTCTTAGCGTCTTTACGAGATCGTAATAACATTATAATAGATACAGATGATCCATATCGTTTTTCAAGAAGCTGATGTTGCCGCATTGCAAAAAAGTTTCGACCTGGATGAAGCCATGCGTGGAGATATTGTGGAAATAAAAGATGATTTTGCAGTGGGACCTATAGTAGATATCTACAACCCTGAAGCCGTAGAAACCCGAAAGCAGTGGTGGAGAGAAATTCTTGCAGGCGGAGACTATGATGGCCTGGTGGATGATGGGCATGTGGATGATCAGAAGACAGTCCGCAATCTGGTAGAAAAATTGAAAAATGATGAACAGGAAATAGTGTGGATATGGGCCGCTCAGAATAAACACGATGTTAGTGGATATTATTGGCTGATCAGTCAGTTAAAAGATTTCCAGGGAAGAATTTTCCTGTTGTACCTCAACAATCTCCCTTTCATTAATGAAAAAGGAAGCATTTTCTACCCGGAGAATTTATTTAGTATCCCTCCGCGCGAATTCATAAAAGCTAAAAAACTGGCAAGGCCCGTTACCTTAAGCGAATTTGAAATTGATCCCGACGAATGGATACGATTACAAAATGAAAACAAGGGTGTTCGCATTCTTGAAGGTGGGAAAAAACTTGTTCAATACGATTATAATTTCTATGATAATCACCTGATGAAGTTCATATCATCCGATTGGCAAAAGGCAAGCAGGCTCATTCATACTTTTTTAAATAAAGCCGCTTATAAAACGGGGGATGCATTTTTGTTGTGGAGATTAAAAGGAATGATTGATGCAGGCGAATTGGATATGCAGGGAGAAAAAAAGAATATGAAAGATTTTGAAGTGAAGATGAAGTCGGCGCAAGCGACCATTGCAGAATAATTGATTAACCACAGATATGAAAAAGATCTTTATTTCTTTTTTTTGTTGTATGTCAGTTTTGTCCGGGTTTGGCCAGACTGTTCAGCAAAAGCTGGAGGAATTTCTTACTATATACAATCGTGACAATCTTTTCAACGGCTCGGTTTTGGTGGCGCAGAAAGAAAATATTTTATTACAAAAAGGGTATGGCTGGAAAAACATACATGACAGCTCATTAAATGATGCGAATACTATTTTTCAGATCGGTTCTGTTACAAAACAATTTACTGCCGCAATTATTCTGCAATTGCAGGAGCAAAAAAAATTATCGATAGAAGACTCCGTCAGCAAATATTTTCAGGGTTTCCCCCATGGAGGGAAAATTACCGTCAGGCACCTGGTAACGCATACATCCGGATTATATAATTATACAAAGGATACGGTTTTCATGAAAAATGATGCCGTAAAATTCATTACCAGGGACAAGATGTTGTCTTTGTTTCGGGATAAACCGCTGGATTTTGAGCCGGGATCTTCGTTCAGTTACAGCAATTCAGGGTATGTGTTATTGGGTTATATCATTGAACAGGTGACCGGCAAATCCTATTTCCGGGTAGTAAGAGAAAATATTTTTAAGCCATTGCGGATGGATCATTCGGGATTTAATTTTGCGTCTTTAAATGATACTGATAAGGCGACAGGCTATTTTCTGCTCACTCCAAAAGCCAATATGCCTGCGCCTGTTGTTGACTCTTCCGTAGCCCATGCTGCGGGAGCTATTTATACAACAGTTGGCGACCTGTACAAATGGGATCGTGCGCTGTATAATGGAAAATTAATCAATGATGCTTCCATGCAGGTGGCGTTTACTCCAAATAAGGGAAACTATGCGTATGGCTGGGTCATCGATTCGGCGTGGAATAAAAAGGTAGCATATCACACTGGTGGAATTTTTGGTTTTTCGTCCATCATAGCCCGGGTACTGGATGATCAGACATGCATTATCCTGTTCGATAATCACGGATCACCTTCATTGGAGAAAATGGCTGAAGGACTGAACGCAATTGTGCAAGGTAAACCCTATGAACTGCCAAAATCAAGACCAGAAATTGAACTCAGTGCTGAGATACTTCGACAATATATTGGCGAGTATGAGTTGGCTCCCAATTTTATTCTGACTGTTACATTTGAGGAAGGTCAATTAATGACGCAGGCTACCGGTCAGGCCAAGGTGCCCATTTTTGCCGAAAAAGAAAATTTCTTTTTTTTAAAAGTGGTGGATGCCCAACTGGAATTTATTAAAGGGGTGGATGGGAAAATGGAGAAGCTTATTTTACATCAAAAAGGCCAAACAATACCAGCCAAAAAATTAGGTAAATGAAAAACCTGTTACGACTCGAAGAAGGGGCGATGTTTATTGCATCTATCTACCTTCTTAGTTTGCATGAAACTTTCTGGTGGGTGTATCTCATTTTAGTTTTGGGGCCCGATATCGGGATGCTTGGGTATCTTATTAATGATAAGGCTGGCGCCGTTTCTTACAATGCATTTCACCATAAAGGCATCGCCATTGCAGTTTATGCCATGGGAATTTATATTCAGAATGAGCTGATTCAAATAACTGGTGTGATCTTATTCGGTCATTCCAGCATGGATAGAATGTTTGGTTACGGGTTGAAATATTTTTCGGGGTTTAAAAACACGCATTTGGGAATGATAGGGAGGCGGGGCAATGTATAATTCCGGACACTTGTTTCAGAATAAAAAATAATTTTCGATGCTCCGTATTCAATACTCAATGTTGAATGCCAAAAGTATAGAAACCTTTAAAAAAAGGAAAGGAGTCAGGTACAAAACATGAAAATTGAATATTGAGAATTGAACATTCATTGTATGCCTGGAACCGATCACCGCACTATATAAAGATTTTCTCCGTGCACTGGTGATTGAATATTGAGAATTGAACATTGATTATTGGGAATTTCTTAAACATCGAAGATGTCAAAATCAAAAATTACAGACCAGCAGTCTCTCGGAGATTCGGGTGTTACCGGCCAATACAAAACATGGTTTCTGGATTATGCTTCTTATGTGATCCTTGAACGGGCCGTTCCGGCTGTTGAAGACGGATTGAAACCGGTTCAGCGCCGCATCCTGCATGCAATGAAGGAAATGGATGATGGTCGTTTTAATAAGGTAGCCAATATTATTGGTCAAAGCATGCAATACCATCCGCATGGTGATGCCAGTATTGGCGATGCACTGGTAAACCTTGGGCAAAAAGATCTGATGATTGAGACCCAGGGTAACTGGGGCGATGTAAGAACAGGTGATGATGCGGCGGCCGCGAGGTATATTGAAGCAAGGCTTTCAAAATTCGCATTGGAAGTAGCATTCAATGCAAAAACAACCGATTGGCAATTGAGCTACGATGGCAGAAAGAATGAGCCCGTTACCTTGCCAATGAAATTTCCGTTACTACTGGCACAGGGGGCGGAAGGAATTGCTGTTGGTCTAGCTACTAAGATCATTCCTCACAATTTTTGCGAACTCATCGAGGCATCCATTAAATACCTGCGCGGCAAAAAGTTTGAATTGTTACCAGACTTTCAAACGGGCGGAATGGTTGATACCACGAATTACAATGAAGGCAAACGTGGTGGCAAGCTGAGGGTAAGAGCACATATTGAAGAGATCGATAAAAAAACCCTGGTGATCAGGGATGTCCCCTACGGCATTACTACCGCACAATTGATGGATTCTATTGTTAAAGCCAATGACCAGGGAAAGATCAAGATAAAAAAAGTGACTGATAATACGGCTGCGGTTATTGAGATACAGATTGATCTGGCCCAGGGGATCTCACCCGATATAACAATCGACGCCTTGTATGCATTTACGGACTGTGAAATCAGTATTTCGCCCAACACCTGCGTTATTGTTGAGCAAAAGCCCCAGTTCCTGGGAGTGCATGAGTTGCTCCGTATTTCTGTTGACAATACTAAAGACCTGCTTAAAAAAGAGCTCGAGATCAAGCTTGCAGAATTGCAGGAGAAGTGGCATTATACTTCACTCGAGAAAATATTCTTCGAAGAAAAAATTTACAAGGAGCTCGAAAAAAAGCATGAAACCTGGGAGAAAGTCCTTGAGGCAATAGCCAAAGCATTTGTTCCTTTCAGAAAGCAATTAAAAAAAGACATTAGCCGCGAGGATATTTTAAAGCTTACTGAAAAACCCGTACGCAGGATTTATAAACTGGATATTGATGAACTGAATGCGCAAATCAAAAACCTGGAAGCAGAGATCAAACAGGTTAAGTATGATCTGGCGAACCTTATTGACTATGCGGTGGGTTATTATGATGGCCTGATGAAAAAATATGGCAAAGGCCGTGAAAGGAAAACAGAACTCCGGTTGTTTGACACGATCCAGGCAAAACATGTTGCCATTGCCAACACCAAACTGTATGTGAACAAGGCCGATGGATTCGTAGGCACCTCCCTGAAGAAAGATGAATTTGCATTCGATTGTTCTAATCTGGACGATATCATTGCCTTCACCAAATCGGGAAAAATGAAGGTGGTGAAAGTGGGGGATAAATCTTTTATCGGTAAAGATATTATTCATTTGGCTGTGTTTCAAAAAAACGACGAGCGAACCACCTACAATATGATATATGTTGATGGAAAGTCGGGCGTCAGTTTCGCCAAAAGATTTAATGTAACGGGCGTCACGCGTGAAAAAGAATATGATCTGGCCAAGGGTGAAGAAAAGACAAAGGTTCATTATTTTACCGCCAATTCGAATGGGGAAGCTGAGGCGGTTAAGATCGTATTGAGCCCTAATTGTTCAGCCCGCATCAAAGAATTTGATTTTTACTTCGAAACACTGGAGATCAAAGGCCGAAGTAGTTTGGGTAACCAGGTTACAAAATACCCTGTCCGGGCAGTGAAATTCAAAGAGGCCGGTAAGTCGACCCTGAGTGGACGCAAACTTTGGTTCGATGATACTTTCGGTCGGTTAAATACGGAAGAGAAAGGGGAATTTCTGGGCAGTTTCGAAGGGGATGATAAATTACTTGTTATTTATAATGATGGCACTTATGAGATTACCGACCAGGAACTCACCCAAAGATTCGACGCAGATAAAATCATTGAAATTGAAAAGTTCGGGCCGGAAAAAATCGTGACCGCTATTTACCTGGATAATGATAAAATGCAATTCAACATAAAGCGTTTTAAGATTGAAACCACAACTCTTCATAATAAATTTTTGTTTATCAAGGAGGGAGAGGGTAACCGGTTAGAAGCTGTAACGACAGATGCCGAGCCGGTAGTGCTTATAAAATCCGGCAGAGGTGCACAGGCGAAAACCCAGAAAATAAAAGTGAATAATTTTGCAGAAGTGATGGGTTGGAAAGCAGTTGGTACTAAAATATTTGATTTTAATAAGAGCGTCGAGATCAACTGGGATGTAAAAAATAATAAAAGGCAACAGGAGCTGTTTTAAGAATTCTTTGCCACGGATTACACGGATTATCACGGATTTATAACCTTTCTGAAAACCTATAAGGTTTTTTCAGGTCTCTTACATTTTTGCAAGAACTCTAACCAAGAGCGTATAGGTTTTGCCTCCCATAAATCCGTGGTAATTGGTATAATCCGTGGCAAAGTTGTTTTAATTCATCATTAAGACATTCACGCTGCGTTGTAAAATATTAAATGCAATTTCCGACATCAGGTTTTCTTTATCGAGGGTGGGATTAACTTCTGTGATCTCAAAACAACAGATCTTTCGGTTTTGCATGAATTTGCTAATAAGATCTTCTACTTCACGTTCACGCAATCCGTTATTAACAGGGGTTCCTGTGCCTTTTGATATGGATGAATCGAGGCTGTCTACATCGAAGCTGATGTAAATATCACTACAATCGGACAGGTAGCGGATCACGCTGCGCACAACATTTTCGGGCCCTTTTCTCCGCACTTCGTTTGTCGTAATCACTTTCATTCCGTGCTTTTCAATTATATGTCTTTCTTCTTTTTCATAATCACGCAGAGAAATGAGAACAACATCTTCCGGTAACACCTTCGGCGCTATCTTCCCGATATTTTTAAGTTGGTTCCAGTATTTTTTGGTTTCCTCATCAAGTTCGTGTACCGCGCAATCTTCGTTGTCTTCATTAATAGCAGCTGCCAGTGCCATACCATGCACATTTCCTGAAGGAGTAGTGTAGGGGGTATGCATATCCGCATGCGCATCTATCCAGATAACGCCTATCTTGCTTTTTGGCTTTGCGATCTTTATGCCTGCAATGGTTGCTCCGGCAATGCTATGATCACCACTTAGTACAACCGGGAAAAAATTATTTTTTATAGAATCACATACCGCCTTGCTCACTCTTTCGTATAAAACCGCAATGCCTTTGATGCGCTTGGCATAAGGAGATTCGATCGGTTCATAAAGCAATTTGTTCTCATGGGGAATTTTTTCGGATGGAAAATGAATAAAAAAATTACTCATAAAATCCAATGCTGCTATTTTAATAGCGTCGATGCCGAGGCTGGCTCCCCTGGTTCCGGCGCCTATTTCTGAAGGCACTTCTATCAGCTTAATGTTCTTCATACAAGCAAACTTGTTAATACAACTTTCGACTTTAATGACTCGGAAGCAAATCCATCAATAAAGCGTCATTCCGGGATGACGAGGCAAAAGAGAAAGATTGTTCAATATTTTTTTCCGGGAAATTCATACAGATTGTTTGGGAATAGGTCACAAATATATGTGTTTCCCTTCGTACCGTACTGGTGCTTAGCCCGTCATGTGGAGGTTGAGGAATACCCGGCAATTCTTTGGCATAATATTTTTACAAGATTTCATTTAACAATTAAAATTTTAGTCATGACAAATAACCTGCAACAGCCCGATCTGCAAATCCATCATACCGCCGGCAAAGGTATACTGGGAGAAGGCGCCGAAAAGTATATTAAAGACGTAGCCAATATTGAAGATTTGCCCGGGGATGATGATGATCTTGAAATTGATGAAGACAAGGAGGATGATGATATCGATACTGCAGATTACGACGATGAGGTGGACGATGCAGAAAAAACAGATATTGCCAAAGATGATGCTGCCATCGATGATGAAGAAGACGAAGACTATATAAATAAAGATGAAGCAAAAAGAGATCTCGAGGAAAGAGGTCTTCGACCCTGATTAAGGATAAACATCAAAAGCCCCGGTTCTCCGGGGCTTTTTCATTTAACAGGAAATGCAAGATTACGCGAACGGTTGTTAGTTATATTGCTTATATTCTTTTATTTTTGCGACCTCATTAAAACCTTCCTATGCATTTTCAATTAACAGAAGAACATTTGATGATACAGAAAGCGGCACGTGATTTTGTCGTGAGCGAATGTTTGCCAGGAGTGATAGAAAGAGACGAGCATCAGAAATTTCCGAAGGAACAAATATTGAAACTTGCGGAACTCGGATTTATGGGCATGATGGTTGACCCTGCATACGGAGGTTCGGGAATGGATACGGTGAGTTATGTATTGGCAATGGAAGAGATCAGTAAGATTGATGCAAGCGTGAGTGTTTGTATGAGCGTCAATAATTCCCTTGTTTGCTGGGGGTTGGAAGCTTATGGCAATGAAGAACAAAAACAAAAATATCTTGCACCCCTGGCGCAAGGGCGTAAGGATGGCGATTTATACATCGGCGCTTTCTTACTGAGTGAACCGGAAGCCGGCAGCGACGCTACTTCCCAGCGCACCATGGCCGAAGATAAAGGGGATCATTATTTACTAAATGGCACAAAAAACTGGATAACGAATGGCAACTCCGCTTCAGTTTATTTGGTAATGGCCCAAACAGATGCTGCGAAGGGAAGCCGTGGCATCAATACATTTATTGTAGAAAAAAAATGGCCTGGTGTTTCAGTGGGCGCAAAGGAAAATAAACTGGGTATCCGTGGTAGTGATACTCATAGCGTCATGTTCCAGGATGTACAGGTGCCGAAGGAAAACAGGATCGGTGAGGATGGGTTCGGATTCACATTTGCTATGAAAACACTGGCCGGGGGGCGTATTGGCATTGCATCACAGGCATTGGGCATTGCGAGCGGAGCCTATGAACTGTCGGTAAAATATGCTAAAGAACGAAAAGCATTTGGAAAGGAAATTGCCCAACATCAGGCTATTCAGTTTAAGCTGGCGGATATGGCTACCCGTATCGAAGCGGCGCGTTTGTTGTGTATGCGGGCGGCCTGGGAAAAAGATAACAAAATGGATTATGCGCTCAGCTCTTCCATGGCAAAAGTGTTTGCTTCCGAAACGGCCATGTGGGCTGCAGTGGAGGCGGTTCAGATACACGGCGGATATGGATATGTGAAAGAATACCATGTTGAACGTTTAATGAGGGATGCAAAGATCACCCAGATCTATGAAGGTACCAGTGAAGTACAACGGATTGTGATCAGCAGGGCGATTTTAAAATAGTTTAAAGTTTAGGGTTTAAAGTTTAAGGTTCCTGTCAACTGTAAACTTTAAACCATAAACTTTAAGCCTTAAACAACCACCAATAATGCCTGTTAACAAAGAAAAATATCGGGAAATAATTCTCGAACTGAGAAAAAAAAATGTCATTCTGGTAGCAGTATCCAAGACAAAAACAGTTGAAGAGATCATGGAGTTTTATGAACTGGGGCATCGGGATTTCGGCGAAAATTATGTGCAGGAGCTAACTGAGAAACATTTCGTGTTGCCGAAAGATATCCGCTGGCATTTTATTGGTCATTTGCAATCAAAAAAAGTCAAATACATTTCTTCATTCGTTCACCTGGTTCATGGGGTTGACAGTGTAAAGCTGTTGCAGGAGATCAATAAGCAGGGCATTAAACATAAAAGGGTCATTGATTGTCTTTTGCAGGTGCATATCGCGCAGGAAGAGACCAAGTTCGGGCTAAGTGAAGAAGAACTGGATATGTTGTTTAAAGATCTGCCAAGCTATGAGGCGGTAGATGGGCTCACGAATGTAAGCATCAGAGGATTGATGGGGATGGCTTCATTGACAGAGAATACCAGTAAAATCAGACTAGAATTCAAATATCTTAATTCATTGTTCGATAAGTACTCAAAAATTCAAACCGAGCACGAAAAAATGGAAATCCTTTCCATCGGCATGAGTGCAGATTATAAAATTGCTGTTGAAGAAGGAAGCTCACTCGTCCGGATCGGCAGCTTGCTCTTCGGTGAACGAATTTCCAAAGGCACCTTATAATTTTTACTGTTAATATTCCCTGCTCTGTGACCCTCTGTGCTCCACCTCCTGCGCGTCTGTGGTTAAAAAACCATTGCATCCGAAGAGGTCTTATGTTTACCGCCAAAGTTAACCACAGAGGTGATGGAGGTATGGCACAGAGGGGCAGGACGAAATGGCAATTATTTCTTTTCGCGGGTAAATTTTTGGAATCCCAATGCCAGGATGAGCTGACAAAAACTGGCAGCATAACGCAAACGAAAGGAGGGCAATCCATGGTTTCATATTATAATATTTTGGACGATTGCAATTCTAATTTTTTAACAAGGGGCTTGCTGGCATTTTCAAGATTGTAATTTATAAACTTGTCTATCACTTTTCTTTTTTTGTAGATCAAAATGGTATTGGAAGCTTCCGGGTTGATCTCGTAGAGTCCTGCAGTTTCGGCATCGGTTGGGGAGGGTATATAGGTAAGGGCCACGTTTTGAAGATTGTTCTTCTTGCTGAATATATCGAGCATCTGCTCAATGTCTGTAAGCGCCTTGTTGGCCGAATTCATATAGATTATAAAAACCCGGAGTTTGTTAAAGCCCAGATGTTGTATCGCCTGCTCCATATTTTGTACAAATGATGAGAGTTCATTTATTTTTTCTTTGTTCCACCATACCATCACGCCCTGCCCTTTTCCATATTTGCACATGGGGCAGGCATTTTTTCCCTTGTCCGGTCCCGATACATGAGTAGGGTCGAACGCCGGACAATCAGAACCAAGCGCCAGTCCCGATAAAATATAATCACTGTGCTGTGTGAGTGAAATGGGATAGTTACGAATATTTTTTCCCAGATAAATGTTTCGTGCGCTATACAGAATTCCTTCTTTTTCCTGCAGTTTCAACACCCCGTTGCCACCGGGTGTATTGGCAGTTGATCTTTCTTCGCTATTAAGCAATGGATCATCATCGAATAAAAAATCGCCGACATAATATTCGTTCAGATTATTTTCTTTGATGATGCAGTGAATATGGGCGGCAGCCTGACGACTGGGATAGGATGCAGGTTTGAGAGTCTTAATACTATACTGTCCTTTTTCGTTTGTCTTGAGCCAGCCACGGATATATCCATGCCGGCGGCCCCAACCTTTTTCATTACCGGGTGGATAATTTCCGGATTGATCAGTGTGATACAAATACAATATCGTGCCGGAGGCGGGTGTTTTCCCATCTGCTTTATACACAACGCCTGTTATATGCAATTTTGGTCCTTTGTCTGCATAATCGGGCATAGTTAATTGCCAGTCGAGCTTCGCAAATGGTGTTGTGTTTTCATAAACGGCTTCACATCCTTCGCACTGACCACCCACTCTTTCTTTTTTCGATGTGCTCTGGGTTTGTGCATTCGTTTTACTTTCAGTACAACCGGCAATAGTGATCAATAATATCAGCAAGGCCGAAAATGGATTCGCTTTCATTTTTTAATATTTAATTTTATCAGGTGGGTTGAAATCTGTTCATGTACAAATTGAATATTTACCTGGGCATGAAGCAAATGATTTACATAAAAGGCCATGATAGCTTGACGTGTTACAGGAAAACCGTTGATAGTGGTCATACGCTTTTGGTCAAGGAAAAGGTACTGAAAGTGTAAACGATGATGCCACTTGGTTTTAGTATATTTATTTTGATTTATGAAATGGTGGCAATACCTCGTAAAGTTTAAACTGCACCATCTGTTGGTATGGGGAACTTTATTTGCCGGATGGTACTATTTCCGGGCGAAGGATTTCCCTACGCAGGAACTCGCAATACAGGTAACTGCTATCAAAGTTGCCGTGCTGGCATTGCTCACTTACACCACTAATCTTTTGTTGATCCCGCAACTGCTGTATAAAAAAAGGTATTTTCAGTTCTTCTCAATCTATCTCAGTATTATCGTTGGAATGGGATTACTAAAGTTGAAAATCATCATGGCATTGGTATATCCGGGACTCGAGCCTTTTGCCAATTTTAAAACAAGGTTTTACGATAATATAATACCTGTATTTTTATTGGTTACCACAGGGGCTGCCTGCAGGTTGATCAAGGACTATTTGCAAAGTCAACGACGGCTGAGTGAAATTGCGCAGGAAAAAGCTCAAACAGAATTAAAGTTTCTGAAATCACAGATCAACCCTCATTTTTTGTTTAATTCATTGAACTCAATTTATTTTTTGATCGATAAGCAAAATACTGAGGCAAGACAAACTCTATTACAGTTTTCTGATCTCCTGCGTTATCAATTGTACGATTGTAATGCCGAGACCATAGCGATTGAAAAGGAGGTGGCCTATCTTAAAGATTATATTCGGTTACAGGAATTGAGGAAGGATAATAATTATGAGGTGGCAGTAACAATACAGAAGGATATAAATGGTTTCCAGATAGTGCCACTTTTGTTAATACCTTTTGTGGAAAATGCTTTTAAGCATATATCGCATCACAATAACAGCAGAAACTTTGTTCATGTGGAGCTGGCAAGGAACAATGGCAGCTTTTCATTTTGTGTTGAAAATTCAAAAGAGAATCATCTGCAGAAAAACCTGTTGCCAGGCGGAATTGGATTGAACAATGTAAAACGCCGGCTTGAATTGCTTTATCCAGATAAACACCTTTTAGAGATACATAATAATGATGCAACTTTCAAGGTTCAGTTGGAGTTGAAGATTTGAAGTACGAAATACGAAGTACGAAGTACGAAATACGAAGTTAGAAGTGGTTGAACTTCAAAACTCCGAGAAATTCCATATACCTCTACCTCTACCTCGTACTTCGTACTTCTTACTTCGTACTTCGTACCTCGTGCCTCGTGCCTCGTACTTGAATATAAATACAGATATTACCATGAAACTAACATGCATAATCATCGATGACGAGCCAATAGCAAGGAAGGGGCTGAAAGAATATATTGGCGATGTTGAGTTCCTTCATCTGGCTGGTGAATTTGATAACCCGTTGAGAGCTACTGATGCATTGATGAATGGGAAGATCGATCTCATATTTCTCGATATTCAAATGCCAAAAATAACCGGTCTCGAATTCTTAAAAACGCTTGCCAATCCGCCAATGGTTATTTTCACCACAGCCTATCCTCAGTATGCAGTGGATGGATTCGAGCTGAATGCCGCGGATTACCTGCTTAAACCTTTTTCGTTCGAACGATTTTGGAAAGCCGTTATGAAGGCCAGAACCTTATTTGAATCGGGAAAGGTTTCGTCTCTTCAACCACTAATCGTTGAGGCTGAACATTTTTTTATTAAGACGGACAACAAACTGGTTAAGATCAATTATTCAGACATTTTATATGTGGAAGCGTTACAAAACTATATCGCAGTACACACTATCAATAAAAAATATATTACCTACCTCACTTTCAAGGCAGTTGAAGAAAGTTTGCCGCCTCAAATATTCTTAAAGGTGCATAAATCTTATCTGGTTGCTTTGTCGAAAATTGAAAGCATCGAAGGAAATGAAATCATTATCGGGTTGCACCATATCCCTATTAGCAGGAATATGAAAGAGGAAGTGATGGAGAGGATCTTAAAAGGAAAATACCTTAGGAGGTAAGGATGGTGAAAACGCATCGGCATTCGGGATGTCTTTTCTACAAAGATTAAACTCCTGACGGAGTGTTTTGTTGATAGCTAAATCTTTTTTTAAGAAGCGCTCTGTTGTCTTCCCCAGAGTTGTTTTTACAAAGATTAAACTTTGAAATAACCGCGAAATTGTCCGTTAAAGAACGAATCAAAGGCATCCCATCTGGGTGTAATCTTTGTAGTCATTTGTATATAGATTTAATTGGGTCAATAACATTTTTCCGTTGAAAAAAGAAATAACGGCACCCCATCGGGATGTAATCTTTGTAGACTAAATCACCAGTTACGGATGTGCTCCGTAGGAGCACTATCTTTCCTGCGGACGCATCACAAAATTTTGAAATTGATTTTGACGAGAATTATTTAATTGACTTTTGTGACCAAAGGATGCCGCTGCTACGGAGCGGATTGAAGTCCACTGTTTTATAGTAAGTGCCCTTGCCGGCGCGGCATAATAGTTGCACAGTTTCCTAAAACCTGTCTATGGATTTTATATTTCATTCAGTGTTCGACGATAAGGGACACAGAAAATATTTTAGTGTTTACAAAATCGATGATACACATTTCCGGGCTGAGTGCCACCATTTTAACCGCGCACGTGCGTGCGAGGGCGATTTTGAGTTAGTAAAAGAAGGACATAACTGGAAGCCAAGCAGCCAGTCATTTGAAGAAGAAGCGAAATTTATCGGCGAGGAAATTGATCGAATGGTTCCCCAAAAGGAATTTCAATAGTTAAAGATCTACCTCCCGGAGTAGATAGTTAAAAAAAACCGACGAAATCCGGCGAAAATAATGTCTCTTTGCACACCCGTATTTGGGTAGAATGGTATATTAAGAAATCGCGCATGGCTGTATTGATCTTTTTTATTGCACACTGGTATTTGTCACTTTTTTGTCAGACCTTTTTTCTTCATCGTTATGCTGCTCATGGTGCTTTTACAATGAGTAAATTCTGGGAAAAGGTTTTCTACATCCTTACTTTTTTAACACAGGGTTCATCGTACATGAGCCCCCGTACTTACGCCATTCTGCATAGATTGCATCATGCGTACACAGATACGGAGGATGATCCACATTCACCCATGCATTCATCGGGTTTTATGTCTTTAATGAATCAAACCCGTAAAAAATATGCAGATGTATTTAACGGAAGACTCGTTGTTGAGGAGAAGTTCACAAAGAACATTCCTAATTGGGTCGTATTTGACAAATTTGCCCATCCCTGGTTCATGCGGGTGGTGTGGCTAATCCTGTATACATTATTCTACGTTTACTTTGCCACATCCCCCTGGCAGTACCTGTTAATCCCGATACATGCGATGATAGGACCGATTCATGGAGGAATCATTAACTGGTTCGCACATAAATATGGCACCACTAACTTTGCTGTCAGCAATACTTCCAAAAATCTTTTCCCGATAGATATATTAATGTTGGGAGAAGCTTACCACAACAATCACCACAAATTTCCCGGCAGCATTAACTTTGGCGTTAAATGGAACGAGATCGATCCCATTTACTTCACCATACTATTATTTAATCGTCTAAGGATTATCCGGATTAACCGGCTGCCCCGAACAAATGATCTATTCTGATCTAAAAATGAGATTTTAGGCTACTTCTTGCAGTAACAGGCGATCACGGAAATTTAACTTTGTAATACTTGTTAGGAAGTCTTTTGAGGGATTTTCAACTTCCAACCTGGCTGAATAAGGTCCGGGTTACTGATGATATTCCGGTTAGCCTCGTAAATCTCTTTCCAGGCAATCCCAAATTTCTGTCCAATCTTGCTTAAACTATCACCTTTCACGACTTCATATTCTGTTGATTCTCCCCCTGTCACTGTGAGATTCATTACAAGATCACCTGCACGATAATCAGGATCAATTTTGTTATATAGATCCCATAAATTCTGTTTAACTGCTTCGGTAGGAACCTGTCCGTCAACATATAACACATTATCTTGTTCGCGAACCTGCAGGTTTGCCGTGCCATTAGATTGTGCTGATTTTATCAGTTCCTGATATTTTTCCTGAAGTGCCATAATTTCTTTTTGTATTATTATTTAATGACTAATTGATTTTCCACTTTTCGTGGTTTTAATTCATTCAGTGAAACAATCAGGTCCTGGAGACTTGAACGTTTGATCTCACCGCGTAACGTTACCACACCGTCCTTCACATCTGCTTCTACCCCTTTATAATTTTTGATTACATCATTGACAGAAGTCTTCAATGTTTCATCTACAGTAATTTCAACGGGTGCCGGCTGTGCTACTGCACTCGCTACACGGATATTGTTGTCTATGTCTTTTACTCCCTTCATACCCTTTACTGCATCGGCGCAATCTTTCCTGCATTCTTCAGTAGGACATTCTCCCGATAGCGTTACTACGCCATCTTTGACAGATGCATTCAAGCCTTTCATTTGATCGGTACTCGCAATTTTTTCATTGATGGATGTCTGGATCTCAGCATCCGTTTGCTTGCCTTTGCACGAAATAAGCGTAATGCCCGAAAAGGCCAGTACAGTTATTATAAGTCGAATACTTGTTTTGATCGATTTCATGTTAAAGAATTTATGTTGCTAATATTTAATTGAAACAACTGATGCATTTATTATGCCATTGAAAATAAGAATATGGGGAAACCTAAAATCCATTGCAGTCCTATCAACAGGCATAAAAGGAAGTAGTTGAATATCCTTTCATATGAGATCCGTCTTATCTTCTCCGAGTCTTGCTGTTTCGCCTTCGTCAAGATCATCATTCGGGCTATGAATGCTTAGGTCGGGATCTTTTTCAATATCTTTCTCTGCCTGGTCGTGGGCTGCTCGTATGTTTTCGGATTTGCTGGAATCTTCGTTGGTATTATCGCGAGGTCCCGTTTGCGGCGCGGAGCCTGATTTATTTGTTTTCGAAGGAAGCATAAGAATATTTTTATATCGACATAAAAAAGGCATGCCATCGGTTGATGGTGAATAGCCAGGTGAACGATGTGACTGGGCTAAGGAGCTTGTGAATTATATTAAATTGCCTTCCCCGCTATTGTTGGTGATAACACCAACAACGGCAGTAATATTTTTATATCGACATAAAAAGGGCATGCCATCGGTTGATGGTGAATAGCCAGGTGAACGAAGTGACTGGATTAAAGAGCTTGTGATTTATATAAAATTGCCTTCCCCGCTGTTGTTGGTTATAACACCAACAACGGCAGTAATATTAAAAGGCATGCCATCGGTTGATGGTGAATAGCCAGGTGAACGATGTGACTGGGCTAAAGAGCTTGTGAATTATATTAAATTGCCTTCCCCGGTGTTGCTGGAGATAACACCAACAACAGCAGTAATGGTGACCGGGCTGATACTTGTACACTATCCTGAATTGTCTTCGCTGCTGTTGTTGAAGATAATACCAATAACAGCAGTTAACGTCGCGAAGAGATGTCGATGGTAGGTCAAACGGGGTACCACCAAGAATCGATGAATGGACAAGAAATGACGAAAAGTAACTTTGATGATGTAACGGTAAGCCGAAACCTTAGCGGCGTAGTTGAAATGGCATACGATCACTGAGGAAGCACACCTTATGTGAAAATGATGGAAATTGAATGAACAAGCTAAATCAACTGGTTACTCAGAAGGATTGTGAAGTTCTTCCTCAATAAGATCATGGAGCTTAAGCTCTCCCTCATAAACCCATTGTGGCAGCTGCTGATCTACAATTTTCCACTGCGCATCGGTTTTTTGCATCTTAAACATGATCCTGTTGCTGCGCTCATCGCTTACATCCACGTGAAAGAGTTCCTCGGCAATTCCGGGGATCTTTCTGAAATTAAATTCCCTGACCCGTCCACTCACCTTCACATGCCGCGTAAACTGTATATTTTTCTTAAATTGAATATGCATAATTATCCTTTGAATGAATATACATAGCAATTCTCATGCTACTCTCTTTTAAAGCAATCATAATAAAAAAAAATATTTTAACATCGCAATTGGAATACCATCTTTCCGGCCTGTTGCCATCAACTGCATGCAACGAAGAGATGGTATTCCTTTTTGGTTGCGGCCAGCTTGCGCCAAATTTTATTCAGCCATCCAGCTTTACCAGGCTGGAAATTTTAAAAGTTCCATCCCGAAGCGTATCTGTCTCAAACCACTGACAGATCACGTCGCCATCGGCAAATCCACGCATTTTCAAGTATTCGTCGGCGGCTTTCAAGCCAAAGTTAGATTTATCCATCCCGATCAGTCTTTGAATGGTCATTTTTGGGCCACCGGACCTTAGTTGAACGATATCTCCTGTCTCCATAAGTTGTTTTTTTATGATTCTACTGACTATTAGTTATTCGCGGCCAGTTTTTCAACCTGACTGACATTATTATCCGATTCACTGGCTGCCTGTTTTACAAGCTGTATCTCACAATGGATGCGTATCTCGTCGCTGACTACGATCTGTCCCGCTTCAGTTACCGCATTCCACTGTAAACCAAATTCTTTACGGCTTATTTTTCCTTGGACCGTAAAACCTGCTTTAGTTTGCCCATATGGGTCTACAACGATTCCCGCAAATTCCACATCCAGGGTAATCGGTTTGGTCATTCCCCTTATGGACAGATCACCAGAAAGCTTGAACGCATCACCCGATTTTTCATATGTCCTGCCCGTAAAACGAAGCTGCGTGTGCCTGTCTGCTTCAAAAAATTCTGCGGACTTAAGATGTGTATCGCGTTGCATATTATTAGTATCGATGGAATCAATATCAGCGGCAAATGCAATACCGGAAGCCGTAGTGAAATCTTCATTGTTGGTTTCCACCCGGAGCTCATACTTTTTAAAGTAACCTGTAACGGTGGTTATCATCAGGTGTTTTACTTTAAACTGGATTTCCGAATGCACAGGATCCACCACCCATTTTATTGGCATAACAAAATAGTTTAATGTTAAAGAATAATTGACAGGGTACATAACACAAAAAGCCTGCCTTCGATCTGCCTCCAGTTATTGCCGGGATCATCGGTCGCTTTACAAAAGAACATTCCCCGGGTAATCGGCTTACTAACGGCAAGAAAATACTTTACGGCCAAAGCGATCCCGGAAAAATACGAAAAGGTTGCCATCACCAACTATTATGGCTAAGGGAAAATGAGGACCGTCTCTATATCCGGACAAGACTGGCTTTTCTAATGGCAAAATACCGGTGCACGATCAGCGCAATTGGAATTCCTACCATAAAAACGAGAATTAACATTCCGATGATGGCTGCTTGCAGATTGAAGGCAAACTGAGCCGCTTTTGTAAGGGGAACAACAACCAGACTCATAATTACCCAAACCATAAGACCGTACACAACGCCTATTACGATCCTGTTTTTTATTATTCTGAATAGTACGGGATAAACCACGAAAAACACTGCAGCGAATGCCAATGCAATCACAAAGTGAAATACCAATCCCCAAACCACCATTCCCATGCCCCCGGAATATGCCTGTTTGCCAAAAACTGCACTCGCTATATATTGGAATACTCTCGTGGGGTTATTACCCGTATTTATATAGTAACTAACTGAGGCGGCAGCCCCATCAAGAAATCCCGCTAACAGGCCGGCGAGTAAGATGGTTGAAAATGGGCTCGCCGATTTTTCAACGCTTTTTGTTGAAAGTGTTTGGGTCATTATTGGGAGATTAGAAGGTTAACTGTAATGAAGATAATAACTATATTCTTTCGCCCATGCGTCAACCCGATATAACACCGACACTGGCATTAAAATTTATGACATCCGTCTATGGCTTCTCACCTAACCATCACAGGATCTGATACGGCCCTCTCAAAAGCAAGGGAAGCTGAAGTCGCAGGAAACCTTGAAAACGCGGCAGAACTATATGAACAGGCCATAAAGGAAAATGCAAATGAAGAATTTCCATTCGACCGGCTAATGATCATCTACCGTAAGCTGAAACAATCCAGGCAAGAACTGCGTGTTATTAATAAGGGCATTCGCGCATTTGAGCAACGGTACAAAAAACCAAAGGGGAAAAAAAGCGCAAAACAGCAAAAACTGTCCACTCTTAGTGAGGCTTTTATGAAAAGTACCGGGTTAAAAGATAAAAAAGGAACTATCCAGTACATGCCTGAACCTCTGTTGCGATGGACGAAAAGAAAATCCATCGTCGAAAGCAAATTAAAATAAGAGTAAAGCCTTCCAAAATGCTCAGATCGTTCCGATGTGACCATTTTGGAAGGCTTTAATTGTACGTCTTGAAACCTTAGAGTTTATACACCATATGCAATCCATGTGATTCACCCGTAAACGGCATCACCCTGACCTTACTATTTCTGTAAGCTTTATTTTTATGAAAACGCGGCACCAGGATACCCGATAAAGTGCCAATAGTTGTCCCTACGATCAGATCTGACGGAAAATGTTTACCTCCTCTATGACGTAAATAAGCGGTACCCCCCGTAACCACTGCTGCTGCACCGTATAAAACATATTTGAATTTTGAATCGGGATGGTAATCTGCATATACAGAAGCTACGAAGAAACTTGATGTAGCCACCAGCGCAGGATGACCGGCCAGAAATGAGTTTCTCGCATTTCCGCTCAACTGATCTGACAGAAGTTCAGCGTTAGGGTTCTTAATATAGGTGAGTGGTCGGTAACGATCCCACAAATAGGCTGAACCCGTATAGAATAAACCGGTAACCGACATTGCCTCGAGGTACAGAAAACCTACTTTCAGTGCATCCTTCCGGATTTCCCTGTCAATAAGGAGCACAAAAGGCAAAGGCATGGCTGCATAAAAAAATAAGTCACTGTTTTTAGCAGCGTTCTCATGGTAAACATCCGCAGCCCACCGGTCAAAGCCATTGATGTTGTTTGTATTTAGGTTATTTAGTTCCTGTTGGGTAATGCCTTTTTTATCATAGATTTTCGGAAAGGCATAGAGCGACCATCCTGCAGTTACAGCGGTCAGCGGTATATCCACTGCCAGATTTAGTTTGTACACTTCATCCGATCCTGTTGCGGGTTTGGGAGCAGCAGCATTAATTAAATTATGGCTTTTTCTCACTGTCGTATCGGCCTGAGAAGCAGCAATGGCCTGTGTGTCAGAGCTTTTTTTTAGAAAAGTATCGTTTTGAGCAAAGCCGTTCACCAGCGAACCCAATAATATCGAACTGATAAAAATAAACCTGATCATAATTTAGTTGATTAATGTTACCAGAAATTGTTTTTTAAGAATTTGCAATGTTCATGCCACCGGGTTGATCGGTAAATTGCTTTGATTTGGTTGTTCTCTTATAAGTTTCGAAAAAGGAGTGAACTTAATAATACGACGTTACACTCTCATCTATTCAACAATTATTGGCAGGATTTTATCTATTCTGTTCGAATACGGATAATGTGGCTCAATTGCCCGATTTGCAGCTATTTAGCATTAATCTGCACTAAAAGTTAGATGGAAAAAATTAAAAAAGCTGAATATTTCCGGCAGCTACCAAATTAAAGACCCAGATATCAGAAGTCAGGAGGCTATAGACGGAAACGAACTGGTGCAGGCGCACCGGGGTGTGAGGGAGTTTACACCTGGCTTTTACAAAGGGCAGCATCCTGGGACTGCACGAGATGGTAAATGGTGAATTTCATAAATTCCCGATGGCAAGATCTGGGATCTTGCTAAATCAATCTCCCGGATTTTGAAAGATGCTTAAATCAGATCATCAAAACGAATCCGAGGTTATCATTGGAGAAGTAAGAGATTTTCTGCAGATACATCAATCAAAAAAATCGAAAAGTCCATCAGGGGGGGTCATTCATACCAAGGTCAGGTGTTCCAGAAAGCCTTCGGATGGGCAGGAGTTTTTTTAAGTAAATGCAGGTATAATTTTTGAATATTTTAATAAAGTGACTATTGTCATCAATACTACATATGAGCCAGGCATTTGTTAAAGAAAGTGAAGAGCAATGGTTGCACGATGTGGTGCCAACGCTAAATGCCCTGATCACATATCTCACCAGGGAGAATAATGGCGTCAGGGTCTATGAGAAGAAAAGCATGCCCGGGCCCCAAGGAAAAGAAATGCATCTTATGAGCAACGGTCTTTCTTATTCCATTGACAGGGATAGCAAATGGTATGTAGTGTATTGAACATTGCCTGCAGTCAATGGCTCTTATTTCTTTTTGCTTTTCATAAAAATGGTTCCATTATTTTTGATTGTCATTCAAAAATTGATAGGCAAGTAATTGTTGAATTTCGTATCGCAAAACATTATCCCACTATTAATTGTTAAACCAAATATGAAACTGTATAAATCTGCCTGCGCATTTTTTTTTGCAAGTGTTTTTTTTCTTCATTCGTGCAATGAACAACCTGAAACTGAACAAAACAAGGCTGGTGAAAAAAAGGAAGGTTTTTCCATAAAAGAAGAAACGGTCAACTTCAGCATGGATTCCGTAACCTCCACGAGCTATGTTGTATACGATGAAAACAAAACCGGCATACGACCTGTGGTATTGGTTCTGCCTGAGTGGTGGGGACTCGTTGATTATCCCAAATCAAGAGCAAGACAACTGGCTGAATTAGGATACTTGGCAATGGCGGTGGATATAATCGGTAACGGCAAAACCGCAGACAATCCGGAAGCAGCAGGTACGATGACCATGCCTTTTTACGCTGATGCGCAGATGACCTTAAGGCGTTTAAATGCTGCTATTGCAAAAATAAAGACCATGCCCCAGGCCGACACATCAAAGGTAGCGGCTATTGGATATTGTTTTGGCGGAGGCATATTATTAAATACGTCAAGGATAGGACTGGATGTTGATGGAGTAGTAAGCTTTCATGGATCTCTGAACGGTACGCCTGTTAATAAAGACCTGCTAAAGGCCAAAATTCTTGTTTGTCATGGAGCGGCCGATTCGTTTGTGCCGGAACAAGACGTGGTTGCATTCAGAAAAAGTATGGACTCGATCAATGCAAATTATGTATTCAAATCATATCCGTACGCCACACACGCATTCACGAACCCGGCTGCGACAGAAACGGGAAAAAAATTCAATCTTCCTATAGCTTATAACGCCGCTGCCGATACTGCTTCATGGAATGACATGAAAGTGTTCTTTGATAATCTTTTTACATCAAAGTAAACCCGAGATTATTATATACAGCTTTCTTTTTTAGAGCAACTTTCTGGCAACAGTGTTTACAGAATCTCTATCGGATAAAAGTAACGGCAAATGTTCCCGAATCAACCCGGAGTGATAATTATCGATCAGGGAGCTACAAATAACTTAGCCATTTCTTGTGACGATTGTTTGTTTTGTACCTGTCGTACCACTTGCACAAGGGATACAATCCAACAACAACTACTATCCATACAGCATATGTTACCCATAAATCAAAACCATATCCCTGCAACTGGGGATCGAAAGATACCCAAAATGAAATGATCATATCGGTCCAGTCTTTATTACTGAACTCTGCGGCAAACATTGCAAGCAAATGAATAATATAAATATGCAGCAAATAATAAAAGAAGGGTACCCGGCCATATACAGAAACGATCCTGCCTAACCTGCTCAGTGGCCGTTCGGTAAATGCAAGAAATAAAAGGGCCGGCCCAATAGTCATTAGCATATATAAAAGAGAGGGAGGGTATTTGGTCGTTTTTATAAAAGAAAAAAAACTGAATAGTGGTGATGATTGTTTCGACCAGTGTGCCGAGTCTCCGTAGATATTGAATGATCGTAAAATGATGAACAGAAAAATGGCCGAAACACCCATGATAATTAGGATACGTTTTCTTTTTTGTGCATCAAAACGGGGAGTATATAGTTGCCCGAAAGAGTAACCGAGTGCCATTAATCCAATCCATGAAATAACAGGATATCCAACAAAAATATTTTTACCGCCAACAACGAACATCCCTGGCTCGTGCAGAAGAGACCAAAAAAATTTCTTTGGCCCTTCTTCCTGTACATGAATAGGGTCGAGTAAATTATGGCCGCCCACCAATATAATTCCTATAACTAAAATGAGGCTCCTGGGCAAAAAGATCAAAACAGACAATGACACCATACCTATCCCTAATGCCCAGATCACGGTAAGCGGGATCATAGGAAGTGAAATATTGAATGCCCAGGCAAAGTTGATCACCGTACACTCAAGTATGATCAGCCACAATCCCCGTGTTAATAAAAACCAACACAACTCTTTTTTCGTTTTTTTCTGGCCCGATAAAAAGCCTGACGTGCCGGCAAGAAAAACAAATACCGGTGCGCAGAAATGAGTGATCCAGCGGGTAAAGAAAAGGAATGGACTTGTTTTTTCAAGATCAAGTGGATCATACATAAACGAATCGGCATGGAAATAGTCGCGCACATGGTCAAGTGCCATAATGATCATTACAGTACCGCGCAAAAGATCGATGGAGCCGATCCTAAATGCCTGCTTTGATGTTATTTCTGCGGGCATGTCTGTAGAAGGTAAGGTAGCAACAACTTGCATATTTGTTTATTTGGGTGAAAGGGGAATGAAGATAATAACAATTGATTAGTATCCATATCCCCCAATTGGGGGAGCCAGTTTATAACCAAACTACCTGGTATTCAGTCTTTTATGCTTCACGAAATTTTTTTGGGAAGAATATAATTTTAGCGGCAGAAAGGTCTTCTACAAATAAATAGAAACAATCACTTAACAAACTGATAATATTCCATTAACATTCATATTGATCCGATTGAATAGGTTGCCGCTTCGAAAACCAAAACACAATATGAATTACAAGAACCTTTTGCTGGCGTTTGCATGCTTCGGTATTTTTTCCTGTTCAAAATTTGATCTCAGTCACTTTAAAGATCATGAAAAGAATACCAAAGAAGATCCTTCGGCTTTTAGCGAGATCGCCTCCCTCGATATAGGTGAAGCGGGAGCCGCCGAAATTTCTGCGTATGATCCGAAAACAAAGAGATTATTTGTTGTGAATAATAGCACTACAAATAAAATTGATGTGATCGGCCTCCAGAATGTTTCAAGCCTTGCTGTCATCGCCAGTATCGATGTGGTCAAATACGGTGGTCTGGTGAATAGCGTTGCTGTGCATGATGGATTACTGGCTGCTGCTATTGAATCAGTTAACAAACAGGAACCAGGCAAAGTCGTGGTTTTCAAAACAAGTGATTACTCGGTTGTAAAAGTGATCGCAGTAGGCGCATTACCCGACATGATCACCTTTAGCCCTGATGGAAAATATATCCTGACGGCCAATGAAGGAGAACCGGATACTGATTATAAAAATGATCCATTGGGTACAGTATCTGTTATTAGTGTTAGAGAGCAGTTTTCCGTTGTGAACATTGATTTTTCTTCTTTCCAAGGCCTGCAGTCAGATCTGCAAAGAAAGGGATTAAGAGTCTTCGGACCTAATGCCAGTTTTGCACAGGATATGGAGCCGGAATATGTAGCTGTTTCGGATGATTCGCGCATTGCCTGGGTAACCTTGCAGGAAAACAATGCGATTGCGAAAATTGATTTGCAGTCTAAATCGGTCACTGCCATATTTCCGCTTGGGTTTAAAAATTATAATATAGAACCAAACGCGATTGATCCAAGTGATAGGGATTCGAAGATTACTTTTAATAAATGGCCGGTTAAAGGAATGTACCAGCCCGATGCTATTGCCGTTTTACATGATAAAGGAATTCCTTATTTGTTTACCGCAAATGAAGGAGATGTCAGAGAATACAATGCGTTCAATGAAGCTAAACGCGTTGGGTCATTAACATTGGATGCTGCCGCTTTTCCCAATGCCGCCGCATTATTATTGCCGGAGCAATTGGGTAGATTGAATGTTACTGCAACCCTGGGAGATGAAGGCAAGGATAATAAATATGAGGCCTTGTATTCATTCGGTGCAAGATCATTTAGCGTTTGGAATGGATATACAGGCGCATTGGTATACGACAGTAAGAATGAATTGGATCGAAAAGCTGTTGAACCTTTGTTCTACGATGATGGAAGAAGCGATGACAAAGGTGTAGAGCCGGAAGGTATAGCACTGGGGTTTGTGGGTAAAAAGAATTTGGCGTTTGTCGGATTAGAAAGGGCAGATGCAGTTGCCATTTACGATGTTACGAACCCGGTATATCCCTCTTTTTTGCAAATTTTAAAAACCGGTGACGGCCCCGAAGGCGTATTGTTCATACCGGCAAAGGATAGTCCAAATCAGCAAAGCCTGCTGATAATAAGCTCTGAGAATGACGGAGTGATAAAAATTTATGCTCCGAAGAAATTATGACCTTCAATACTTTACCTTGCTACGATTCCACGAATTACCACGAATTTTTAATTCGTGGTAATTCGTGGAATTCGTGGCAAAATGAAATCATAGGTCAGATTGTATTTTATTAAGCTGTAAACCTGGCATATGGAAATTATTTTAATGGTACTTGGTGGGCTGGGTTTGTTTCTGTTCGCGATCAATAATCTTTCAGATACGTTGAAGGATCTGCTGGGTGATAAGGCCAAAAAATGGCTCAGCTATTGTACCAGAAATCTTTTTACGGCTATACTTACAGGTACTATCATTACTGTTGTACTTGATTCTTCTTCCGCAGTCATCATCATGACCATTGTTTTAGTGAATGCAAAAGCGTTGACATTCCGGCAGTCGTTGGGTATTATCATGGGGGCTAATATCGGTACCACTTTTTCCAGCCAGATCATTGCGCTGGATATCGGCCAATTTTCTCCCATCCCTATTTTTATAGGTCTACTACTGAGTATTTTTGTAAAAAATGAGAAGGTCACAAAACCGGCTAAAGTGCTTATGTATTTTGGTATTCTCTTTTTTGGATTATATACGATGGAAAGAGCGGTTGAGCCTTTGCGCGATCAACCTCAATTCGTAAACTGGATGCTACAATTGGAAAACCCGGTGAAAGGAGCAGGAATAGGGGCTTTCGTTACCCTGATCATTCAATCTTCTTCCGCTACGGTAGGAATGGTGATCACACTTGCAAAAAAGGCGCTTGTTACCTTACCTGCAGGAATAGCAGTGATGCTGGGCGCAGAATTGGGAACCTGCTCGGATACATTGCTGGCTACGATTCGATCAAACAGGCAGGCGGTTAAGTCGGGCATCTTTCACCTGTTCTTTAATTTCATCAGTATTTGTATCGGGTTATTGATATTTCCTTTTTATGTTCAGTTTATTAAGATCATTTCTTCAGGAGCACCCATGGAGCAGCAGATTGCAAACGCTCACATGATATTCAATATAGGTGGCGTGCTGCTTTTTTTCCCTTTTGTACCGCTTATCGAAAAATTGTTGAATAAATGGTTGCCTGAAAAAGATAAAAAGGATAACAAAGTTATTCAGATGGCGGTATGATCGCTGATAATTTATTTTGAACCTTTCGCCAAAACCTAGAAGGTCTTGTAGCATCGGGATAAATCCATACCATGAAAAGACCTTATATGTTTTTCGGGAGAAAATCAAAAAATTATGCTGTTCTTACTTTAATGGAAAAAGCCTTTGCCGCATTAAGCTGCAGCAGTTGCTGTAAATCTTTTTCAACAAACCCATTTTGCTTTAATGCAGGTATCAATTTTTCGAAAAGGGTCGTGTACCCCCTGAAATTTCCGCCATCCGCCTTACCAGGCTCATACCATCCCGCATCATGAGATACCAACACCTGGGGCATTAGGTTCTCTTTTTTCAGAAATGCCAGCATTTTTACGTAATCGTCAATATTATTTTCATTGAGCCCATCTAAACTTACCCAGGCACCTTGCTTAGCTGCCAGTATATATTGATTCCAGTCCTTTTCGTTTTGTGCATGAACCCAGATAAATGCAGCAGGTGAAACACCAAGCTGTTTTAGTATTTCTATTTCTTCGAAAGCAGGGATAGCGGGTCCTGTATGAGAAGCAATGGTAAGTCCTGTTTTTAGATGACAATGAGCTGCGGCCCGGATCAGTTTTTTTGAAATATCAGAAAGATGGCTGTCATTCACACTTATTTTAATAAAGCCAGGATAAATCCTGCTTCTCTCAATTCCTTCCGTATGTTCTTTGATCCAGCGTTCAGCCAGCTGAAATTCGGTTTCTGTAAAAGCATGTGCAGGTAGAAATTTATTGACCGAACCACCGTAGTAGCCGGTATTCGTAATGATCTGTAAACCGCTTTGCGTACTCAGCTTTTTTAATAGGATCACATCACGTCCAAGATAGTTGGGTGTACAATCAACCAGTGTTTTGCACCCCATGGCTTTTAATTGCTCCAAATAAGGCAACGCCTTCTTAATCACATCGTCATGGTTCCACCTATTGGGATCATATTGGTCAGCACCGATAAAATCAACCAGAATATGTTCGTGTATTAGTGAAAGGCCCATATCCCCTGCCGCTATCGGACCATTTACTGTCATTGCTATATCAGTGTCCGATAAAAAACGGCTTGCTCCTGTCATCGTTCCACCAACAACAAGCACAGAGGAATGAAGAAATGATCTGCGGGAAATCATTAAATTAAGATAAGAAAAACTTACCGATCAGGGTTTAAAAAAATGGCGTTTGTCACCTTAAAACACAATACCCCGGAATACAAACGCCGTATTTTTTTCCGTTTCAGGTATTTGTTTGAAGCCATTCTGAAAATTCGGCAATATTGTAAAAAATCGCTTCGGGCTTTAATGGTATTAATTTTTCCGGTTCAGCAGTGCCGGCCCAGGCTGCGGCAACTACAGGAATACCGGTCTGTTTGCTGGCAATGATATCGCCGGGTGCATCTCCAACATAAATCATTTCGGTTTTTTTGATATCTGTCCATTGATCTATCACATACTGTATTCCTTCAGCTTTTCGGGGACCTTCCGGTGATCCTGTTTCAATGATCTCAAATAAATCAGTCATACCGAATTGCTTCAGAGAAACCGCCGTACTATATCTTCCTTTGCCGGTTACCATGGCAAGTTTTATGTACCTGGTTTTTAGTTTTTTCAGAATATCAGCCATACCTGTAAATGGCTTTTCACATTTATGATGGAGCTCTTCATAAAAGCGCAGGTAGTCAGCAATTCCTTTTTCATAATGATCCGGTACCAGCTTCATTATTGTTCCTTCTTCAGATGGACCAAATGTGGCTATGATCTCTTCATCCGTTATACTTCTTTGAGCGATCGGTTCCACTGATTTTCTGAAAGCCTCAATGCACAGGGGAAGTGTATCCGCCAGCGTTCCGTCCAAATCAAATATTATGGCTTTTATTTTTTCCATAAAAGTTCTCGCAAAGGCGCGAATGCGCAAAGTGAACACATTTCTTTGCGGCTTCGCGCCTTTGCGAGAATCGAAGAGGAGTGGTCAACAATGCCTTAAAAAACTATGCTTGTTTTTTAGGAGGTAAATTAAATGCGATTGCCTCATGTTCAAAATGTCCTTTGTGCGAAGCATCGCAAAAAGGTTTATTATTGGAAAGACCACAACGGCAGATTGAAACCACATCTCTTCCACCCAGATCATACACATTGCCATTTTTGTCTACGATTTCAAAATCGCCTTCAATCTTAAGAGATCCATTGCTGTTGACTGTAATTTTTGTTGTTGCCATGTTTTTAAATTAGTAAAAGAAATTAAAACATTCTTCGTGCCACTATTTGGCCACTTCTATTTTTACTTTCTTGTTTTTGATTTTTTCATTTTTGATCAACTGTACGGTATGACTTGCTTTAGATTTTCGAATGGCCACAAAAGAAAAAAAATCTTTTACCTCTATTAATCCTATGTCTTCCTTTTTTAACTGGCCCTTGTTCGATAAAAACCCCACAATATCAATTTTATTTACTTTGTCTTTCTTGCCTGCAGCGATGAATAGAGTTATCCATTTCGGCTTTTCAGGCAGGGTTACAGTTTCGGGCAGTTTTATTTCTTCTACAGTGGCATCATCGATATAGCCGGGAATTTTTTCTTCCGGAGATAATATCAGGACAGCGGTACCACTGGCATCCATTCGGGCGGTTCGTCCATTGCGATGAATGAAAGCTTCTTCAGTATGCGGTAAATGGTAATGGATAATATATCTGATATTGGGAATGTCGAGTCCACGCGAAGCAAGATCCGTTGTAATTAACACATTTGTACTGCCGTTCCTGAACTTGCACAGGGCGCTGTCGCGTTGTTGTTGTTCCAATGCTCCATGGTAAAACTCATTCATGATCCCTTTTTGCAAAAGTGATTCGCTGGTACGTTCAACCGACTCACGATGATTACAAAATACGATCATCGACCGGCTACCCACGTAACAGATCAATTTGAAAAGTGTACCCAGTTTGTCTTTTTCATCCGATAGAACAGTTTGTATCGTAAGACCAGCAGATCCTTCATTGATTGTTGATAAGAAATTCAGCCGGGCCGGATTCTTCAAGCCAATAAATGCCGGTATTTCCACGGCGTCTGTAGCAGAGGTCAATATCTTTTTTTTCAATGAAGTTAATGATCCCGTAATGAATGACATCTCTTCCAAAAAACCAAGCTCCAGTGACTTATCAAATTCATCGAGTACCAATGTAGTAATTGACCCGGTTGTGATATTCCCTCTTCTGATATGATCAGCCAACCTGCCGGGGGTGCCTACTAATACTGCGGGTGGTTGTTTGAGGTTATTTTCTTCCGTCTCTCTTAAATGTCCTCCATAACAGCAGGTCACTTTTAAACCCGTTCTCATTGCTTTGAAAACCTGTTCAATTTGTAGGGCAAGTTCCCGAGAGGGAACTATAATAATTGCTTTGGTTTCTTTTGCATTTGTATCAATTTGGTTTACCAAAGGCAATAGAAAAGCAAGCGTTTTTCCTGAACCGGTGGCGGACAACAAGATCAGCTCTGGTTGGTGTTCGATAGCATCAAGTGAAGCAAGCTGCATTTCATTGAGTGCATCGATTTTTAAATTCGACAATATATTTTCAACAGGATCATTTTTCTTTTGCATCGGCGCAAATGTACAAAAGTTGCAAGTGGGCCAGGTTATTTAACTTTTCTAAAGCGGCAACAGGGAAATTGTTTGCGAATTATCATTTATTGAATTTTCGCATTCCGTTTTCAAGACATTCTCTCACCCGACCGACAGGTATTTTAGTTAAAAGGGTCACCTGGGCAGGGGTGAAGCCATATACGCAAACAAGTTCGAAGCAAGTACGCTCAGAAAGAGGAAGAGAAGAAATATGCTTTTTAATAAAGTTTTTCTTTTCTTTCAATTCCATGAAAACTTCTCTTTTTGTAATGAACAGCAACCGGGTAAATAGTTTATCATCCATATGGTATAAATCGGAAGGACGGTTCCAGATGCTTTTAAAAACGCGTTCTAAAATGAGACCGGCCGATTCTTTGTTCAAATTCATCCTGATTAAAATCCCCATCAATACCGGGGCGTAATGATCATAAAGATTGCCGAATACGATTGTATTCTTTTCTGTGATCTGAAAGATAATTTCCTGCTCTGCGTGGGGGGCAACAACTGAATGTTCACTGACATGCAATGAAAGCTTTTTAACGGTGGGTTGCATTTACAATAATTGATCAGGGAGAGTATTCTGTGTGCGCCTTAAATTCTATGCCTGTCGATTACTGTTAAATAATCTCAATTATTTCGGGATCTGATTAAACAAACAGGCAATTTTAGTGTATGAAATAGCGCACTAGGCAAAGAATTCCCCATTAAAAATAAGTTCTTTGCTGTATCTATCTACACGAATTCACGAGACATCAGTAGTTTTATACCTTAACGCGGAAGCGACAGTAAGATGTTGCAATCGGATTTGAATGAATTGTTATGAAACAAATCAATGAATCGGATTGCGGGTTTGTGCACATGGCAAAACTCAAACTGATCGTTTTAGCAGTATGCCTACAAAGTGATGGTTGGATCATTATAGAATGATCCAACCAAAATTATATCAAAAGACTTTTTATTGCCTGCTCCTTTCTACGCGGGCACTTTCCTTGGTTTTTCCCGCTCCCAGAAACGATGCATTTTCATTGCCTTTATAAATTGTGTTGAAATGGATGCAGCATCATTTCCCAAAACAACTCCTTCCCTGATAACGGTGTCATCATTATTATTTTCCGGAAGTTTTTTGGAAAAATAAGTTGCTTCTAACATCTGTACAGCGTCCTGGTCTGCAGCTATTGGCTTACAATGCTTGTATGCCTCATTTAAAAAATGCACTGCATCCGCGTCGGCAGCCAGAGTGGCAACGCTATTCGTTCCGCCGGGAACATATACAGCATCGTAGAGCACCGACGGTGTAGTAAGAAGGCTTTTATCAACAGAAATCTCTTCATTTTTCGTGCTGCGTATTGTTCCCAGCCTCGGAGCAACAATTTCTACAACAGCACCTTCAGCAAGCAAGGCGTTTTTTACAGTCATCAACGAATCTTTATTCACATCATCAGCTGCAAGTATAGCAACCTTCCGTGTTTTAATGGAGTCCAGCACATTGTTGGCCATGCTTAATGAAGCCGATTTGGTAAGGGCGCCTTCTTTAATGATGGGTTGATATGTTTGCGGATCTGCATCTGCCGGTATCCCATGATTGATCAACCCAATATCCGTAGGAATATTAAGGCCTAATCCATAGGCCACCTGCGCAGCCAATCCTTTGTCCACATAAGTCAGAATACCCAGCATTCTTTTGCGAATCTCAATACTTTTTACCATGCTCAATTCAAAACGAAGAGCATCTGTCAGGTGATTTTTTTCAGGCTCGCTCTGAGAGTTATAAAACAAAGTAGCCTGGCTGAAGAAATCAAAGAAACTGGGACTGCGTTCCCTGATTTTTTTCGAATCGATCCTTTCCTGGTAACTTGTAAATCCTCCTTTCATGGCTCCCGCCTGGAAAGGACACCCATTTCCCAAAGAATTGGGATTGTAGCTGGTTCGGTCCTTATTGATTGTCTGCCTCATCAATCCATCCCGCTGATTATTGTGTACGGGTACAACCGGACGGTTGATAGGAATTTCATGAAAATTAGGCCCGCCTAGGCGAAGTAGTTGTGTATCCGTGTAGGAAAATATACGTCCCTGTAATAATGGGTCATTGGTAAAATCAATTCCCGGAACGATATGCCCAACATGAAACGCCACTTGCTCGGTCTCTGCAAAGAAATTATCCGGGTTGCGGTTTAAGGTCATCTTTCCGATTCTTATCACCGGAACCAACTCTTCGGGAATTAATTTTGTAGGATCAAGCAGATCGAAATCAAATTTATGTTCATCAGCTTCCGGTACTATTTGCACACCCATTTCCCATTCCGGAAAATTACCCGATTCAATGGCCTCCCATAAGTCTCTCCGGTGAAAGTCGGGATCCTTTCCTGAAATATTCTGGCTTTCATTCCATGCTATCGAATGAACACCCAGTAATGGTTTCCAGTGAAATTTTACAAAGGAAGAAATGCCTTCGGCATTTACCAAACGAAAAGTATGAACACCAAATCCTTCCATCATTCTCAGGCTTCTTGGTAAGGCCCGGTCGCTCATAAGCCACATGATCATGTGAGTAGCTTCGGAATTATGTGAAACAAAATCCCAGAATGTATCATGCGCCGAGGCAGCCTGTGGGATCTCGTTATGAGGCTCCGGTTTTACCGCATGTATCAGGTCGGGAAATTTGATGGCATCCTGGATAAAGAATACGGGCATATTATTGCCAACAAGATCAAAATTTCCTTCCTGCGTGTAGAATTTAACAGCAAAGCCTCTTACATCTCGTGGCATATCTGTTGATCCTCTTGATCCCGCTACCGTAGAAAATCGTACGAATACGGGCGTTTCTGCACTGGTATCATTTAAAAAATTTGCCTTGGTATACTGACTCAACGGTTTGTATACTTTGAAAACACCATGTGCCGCGCTACCCCTTGCATGAACAACGCGCTCGGGAATTCGCTCATGATCAAAATGTGTAATTTTTTCACGCAGTATGAAGTCTTCCAATAAACTGGGACCCCGTTCCCCTGCTTTCAGGGAATTCTGATCGTCATTGATACGAACACCGTGATTGGTGGTCATAAACTCGCCCTGACCCGATTCAGTATTTTGTAAAAGATCAGCAGTTTTTGCGTTGGCTTCGGATGCCGGGGGATTTTCATCCGGAATAATTTTCTTCCTGGTCGCCATAGTAATCGTTATTAAAAGTTTTAAAATGAAGTGCTTACTATTGTGCAGGCTGATTTTCAGTGATTGATTGAGACATTTCGGTTAATATGTTACTGGCCTCTATTTCTTCATCATGATTTTGCTGCAGAAGGTCGGCCACATCCTCCTTGCCCAAAGAATGAGCAACCTGTATCATTCCTTTGTAGGTAGTGATTTCAAAATTTTCTACCTTAAGGGCCGACATGATAATTCCTATATCCCGGATTTCCGTATCTGTGATTGTATTTTCAATAACATGCTCCCCACTCATGGTAAGACCTTCCATTGCATCACATTTTTTCGCGATCGTTTTTTCCCCTAATAGTTGAAATATTTTCTCAAGCCGGGATACATGAGTCTTTGTTACTTCAAGATGATCAGCCAGTGCTTCTTTCAAATTATCTGCGCCAGCTGCATCAACCATCTTTGGGATCGCATTTACCAGGTGCTTTTCCGCCCAGTATGTATCCCTTAATTCGCCAATGAATAGATCCTGCAGGGATAAATTGGCATCGGTTGTAAATGGTGACTCATCCTTCTTCGTAACGGCTGATTTGATCTTTCCGGAAGATATTTGTGAAACAGCCTTTTTTGCTGAAGATTTTGCCATAATAAATGTTTGAAAAATTGTAATTAAATAAGATGGTTACAACCTTGTACTTCGGTTGGTAAAACCGATCCGTTGCAAGAAAATCTTACCTAAATAATTATGCCCGCCGGCAAGGCACGGCGTGGCGGCTAAAAGTTTAAAGATACAACCGTCGTTCTTTCGTAATTTTCCTGATGCAACACAATCGTTTTTTATTGTATGGTGCAAATGGTTATACCGGGCAGCTCATTGCCAGGTATGCACACGAATATGGGTTGGAGCCTGTACTTGCAGGGAGAAGAAAAGAGCCATTGGAATTATTATCCCACCAACTCCGCATGCCTTATAAAACGGTTGATCTGAATGATACGCAATCCCTGCAAACGGTATTGAAAGAAGTACAGGTAGTGTTACACGCAGCCGGACCCTTTCAGAATACTGCCAAACAAATGGTTGATGCATGTCTGCAAACCAATACACATTACCTGGATATCAACGGTGATATTGCCGTTTTTGAAATGCTTAAACAGTATGATGCAGCGGCTAAGACGGCAGAGATCATGGTTTTACCCGGCGCCGGCTTTGATGTGGTGCCCACAGATTGTATTGCTTTATCGTTGAAAAAATTATTACCCGATGCAGTCAGTTTAAAACTGGCTTTTGCTGCAATAGGCGGCGGTTTATCTCACGGAACTGCGAGTACGATGGTGAATAAATTAGGAGAAGGAGGAAATATCAGAAAGAATGGAAAGATCATCTACGCTCCATTAGGACAAAAAGGATTTTGGGTTGATTTTGGCGGGAAGAAGTTATTTGTAATGAACATACCCTGGGGGGATGTTTCAACAGCTTACTTTACGACCGGTATTCCAGATATTGAAACATATGCCGGGGTTTCGCCATGGATTTACCGGATACTGCAATTGCAACCCTTGTTTAACTGGTTTCTGCGCACAGCGGCTGTACGTAATATTATTAAAAAGAAGATCGATGCCCGCCTACCAGGTCCGACAGATGAAATGCGTAGTAAAGCAAAGAGTTTCGTATGGGGACAAGCTACCAATGCACAAGGCAAAACGGCTTCTGCAAGATTGAGCGGGCCGGATGGATATACTTTAACCACTCACAGTTCCTTACTCATTACACAAAAAATATTACAGGGAAATTTCCTGGCAGGCTACCAGACCCCCGCCAGTGCCTATGGCGAAGATCTGGTAATTCAGGTTCCAGGTGTACATAGAGAAATTATTGCTGAATTACCGAATGATCTTAAAACCGATAAGGTCCTGTAAGGAAATTTAAAAATGTGAAAACCTGCTACAGACCTTATAGATTTCGGTCGTCAGGGCATGAATTTATTTACTCGTTCTTACAAACCTGCTGCCGTATGCAAGGGAACGTGCGCCGCCGGGCCATGCACCAAAATTCCTGTAAGCGATCGGGCTATGCGGATTGAAGCTTCCATATTGCATACGATCTTCATAGTAGCCTCCCCCGCGAAAGCCGAAACCTGCAGTTTCTGTGCTTCCTTTCGGCCAGTCGCTGTTGCTTGCGAAGCCGTAATTCGCCAGCACTCCATCTCCATGCGTTCCTTTAAAATCGCGGCCCGTAGAATCTCCAACGGTGATGCATCTTTCCCAAAGACTTCCTGCAAGGTCCATTACCCAATAATAGGATGCACCGAATTGATCCCTGCTGGTATCTGTGAGTTCAGCTTCTGTGAGACCGTTCAGCCATACAAGGTCGCCCTTAGCGTTTATTGTACGCATGAGCTTGTTTTTGTTGTTGCTATTCCAGGGGTATTCATGCAGAATAGGTGTAGAATTTCCACGACATGCTTTTTCAAATTCAAGTTCGGTAAGCGGTCGAAGCCCGGCCCAATCTGCATAAGCGCAGGCGTCATCCCAACTAAAATAATTACAGGGGCGAGTCGGTGAGCCGGCAATGTATTTCTCATTTTCCATTCTAATTGTTCCCCGGTTCTGGTCATACCCCTTGCCGCCATAATTCGCCCTGATATGAGTAGCGCCATTTGAAATTGAATTTAGAAAATCAGCGTACTCTCCCTGGCTGGTTTCATATTTCATAATATAAAATGCCTGGTAGCCCTTCGGGAAAATGGCAGGAATAATTCCCTTTTGGTCTCCCTGGTAAATGGCTTGCTGTGAGTAATAAAACATTTTATTCACGCCTGCCCCGATGTGTATCGGTTCCTGCTCGGAGGCGATGGTCCACAACCCGGCCGGTTTCCCGCCTCCATCCGAACGGTACAAAGTGTAGTTGCGGTAAGCGGCCGTGTCCGGATCTCCTAACGTGAAAGCACCTTCCGGAATATGGACCATTTCAATGCCATACACATCGATCAGCCGTTCGTTCGGATTAAAGTTCATATCACTTAAAACAGCTGTATCCAATGCAAGTTCAATTGTCCACCGCAGGTTGCCGCGATAGGCAGAGGAAGGATAAATAAAAATTCCTATGCCGTCTTCAGGCACCTCAAATGACGGAGAAGGAGATTTGCCGATATGATTGTACAATAACTGATGGCCCTTACCCCTCAGTTTCGCATGCCTGTAACCTGCCTGCCGGTAAGAAGGAGAAGCATACTTAATAAAGATCCAGGCCGCATCATGATTGCGTGTATTATTCCAGCTATTGTTCCACGACAATGTGAATTTCACTTTATAATGATTGTATGCATTATCACGTATCCATTCAACGCCTTCAATAGAAAGATCAGAAGCTTTCACAATCGACGGGCAAAACAGGCAAAGAACAATTGTGACAGTTGCTAACAGATATCGCATATCTTTTTTTCCGAATGTACCCGATTCTTTACGCACAATGAAGCCGTTTATCAAAAAGATGCTGGATACAAGATACTAGATACAAGATACTAGATACTAGATACTAGATACTAGATACTAGATACTAGATACGAGATACGAGATACTAGATACAAGATACTAGATAATGGATACAATACATTTTATACTAAAATCATTTAAAATCATCTCCAGTGTATCTAATATCCAGTATCCAGTATCCAGTATCCAGCATCCAGTATCCAGCACAACCCCCTGTTATGGGGATGTCTTTCCCGGGTTTGGTAGGATTTAAAAACATCGCGAGGGCTTTTTTTTGCACTTCAAAATACCTGACCATGTTACCCCTTACATTTCGTTCTTCAAAAATATTATTTATTATAGCCCGGAGGTTAAACCTTCAAAAAAGGGCCAGCCGGTTTCTGATGGCAAAGCAGCTGGCGAAATGTATTGCTATAAACACATTTATAGTTGTTTTCCTGCTGGCGGGAAATACAGACGAACTTCATGCCCAGGTGCAAATTCGTGGTATTGTCCGCGACGCAAATGAAAAACCGGTCAGCAATGCGAATATTGTATTGTTGAACGCAGGCGATTCTTCCGGTTTAATAAATACGATGGCCAATGAGGTAGGGATATACGTTTTTAACAATGTTGCTATTGGTGATTACGCCATTAAACTAACTGCAATCGGGTTCGAACAGAAATATTCTCCTGTATTCAGTGTAGTGAGTGCCGAGGATGATATCAATATAGGAATAATCATTCTTCAGGTAAAGTTGCAACAACTGAATGAAGTTATCGTAAAGGCAAAAAAACCTCTCTTTGAACAAAAGGTCGATCGAACCGTCATCAATGTAAAATCCAGTATCACGTCAGCCGGAACAACCGCACTTGATGTACTGGAAAGATCACCGGGGGTGGTGGTAAACCGGCAGAATAGTACAATTTCAATGGGTGGCAAGGATGGAGTGGTCGTTATGATCAATGGAAAAATAAATTATATGCCTATTGATGCCGTTGTGCAATTACTGGCGGGAATAAATTCCGCTAATATTGAAAAAATTGAACTGATCACAACGCCGCCTGCAAATTTTGATGCAGAAGGAAATGCAGGGTTCATAAATATTGTATTGATAAATAATCCGGATATGGGTATGAACGGATCGGTGTCACTTACTCTTGGATATGGCAAAGGCGAGCGTTCTTCATCAGGCACCCATTTTAATTACCGGAAAAATAAATTCAATCTGTACGGAGATTATTCTTTCTCCCTGGAAACAATGGACCAGTTCTTCGGTTTTTTTCGCCGTGTTGACCTGCACGGAAAACTCGTAGAGAATGTCTCGGGCAGCAATCGGGATACAAAGCAAAGAAACCATCTTGCCAGGTTGGGGTTCGATTATCAGTTAAATAAAAAAACAATTTTGGGTGGGCTGGTAAGCATGTACGATAACAAATGGTCGATGGATGCGGTCAATAATAATTCAATCAGGCTAAATGGAATGCCAGATACTTCCATGCGGATCATCAACGATGAAATCAATCAGTGGACGCACTACATGGCCAATATCAATGCACAGCATACTTTTAACGCGGACGAGAAATTATCTGCCAATATCGATTACCTGTATTATCATGATAACAATCCTGTAAATTATCTTAATTCTTTTTTTGATAAACAGGGTATACCCCTATTCAACGAACAGACCAGAAGCGGCAAGATCACGCCCATTCATATCTGGGTCGGTACCGTTGACTATTCAAAAAAAATTGGCAAAAAAATCAGGATGGAGGCCGGCACAAAAGCCTCTTCTTCGCGTTTCAGAAATAATGTATTGATCGAAAAACGGGTGCAGGATGAATGGATCAAAGATCCTGATCTCTCGGCAGCGTACATTTTGAATGAAGAAATTGGTGCTGCCTATTCATCTTTTAATATCAATCCCGGAAGCAAAACCGAAGTCAAGGCCGGACTGCGATACGAATACACAAGTTCTAACCTGGGAACTACTAAAACAAAAGACATCGTCGACCGCCGGTTTGGAAAATTGTTTCCCAGTTTATTTGTTTCACATAAATTGAATAAAAATCATTCCGTAGGCTTTTCATACAGCCGGAGGATAACCCGGCCCACATTTAATGATATGGCGCCTTTTGTCCTTTTTATCGATCCAAACACTTTTTTTTCAGGCAACCCGGCATTAAAACCATCCATTGCCGACGCGGTGACAGCGGATTATACTTATAAGAGATACCTGCTCTCTCTATCGTATAGTTATAACAAAGATGCCATTGCCCGCTTCCAGACAAAAGTTGATCCAGCAACAAATAAACAAACATTTGCAGCGGAGAATCTTGGAAACATGAAAACATTTTCAGCCACATTTTCTATTCCTTTTACTGTTACTTCATGGTGGAGCATGCAAAATAATATAATCACTATCTGGCAACAGGTTAATAGTTCCTACAGTAATAAAGCGTTTAGTATCGACCAAAAAACGATCAGGATCAATGCTTCCCAAAGTTTTACATTTCCGGGTGGTATAGATGTTGAATTGTCGGGTTTTTATCAGACAGCCGCAATGTTCGGTACGGCGAAACTCAATGCATACGGGATGTTGAATGCAGGCCTTCAAAAGAAGATTGGAAAGGGAAAAATTAGATTTGGTGTTGATGATATTCTTAATTCCTTTAAACTGGAAACAGCATCCTATATTCCGGAACAGAACCTGGATACAAGATCTTATTTTAAATTCATCCAAAGAACATATAAGCTAACTTACACAAGAAGTTTTGGTAATGATAAATTAAAAGAAAAAAGAAACCGTTCAACAGGCTCTGAAGAGGAGAGAGGGAGGGTGAATTAGTGAGTGGTGAGTGGTGATGTTTAAGGCGTACAAGGTATGATGATAGATACAAAAAGAAATAAAAGCACCGAGCGCCTTAAAATGTCTTCATGTTCTTCGTGAACCCTTACCGGCCTTATCAAAAGTTTCAAAAATAACACCATGAATTTTCTGCAACTTTGGCAAAATTCTATGTTCCTTCTATGTTTCTATGATCCTATGTGGTAAAAAAAATCCTGCACAGTTTTGAAGATGATCTAATAATGTCAATTTACCACATAGGATCATAGAAACATAGTAGGAACATAGGAGAAATTATTTTCTAACACCGTTCATTTACTAAGCCGCTTTTCTGCATCTGTACATCGAACTACCGCATTTTTTTTCGGTTTTTGGCTGAGTGTTTTCTTTTTTCTCCTGTATAACTCTCCGCTCCCGTATCATAATGACTTCTTTTGGGGCCGCTTGTTTTTTGTTTTTGGCAAAACTAATTGGTATGCCTACTCTCAGGTTCCACTGCGATGCGTTGGAAGAAATATAGGTGGTGCTGGCTTTGGCATCGGTTGTGGTGGTGAGGCTTTTTTCCTGCAGGTTACCAATTCCTCTCAGGTAATTAACGCTTACTACCAATTTCTGCTGGTCATTTTTACCGAACACAAAACCTGCACCGGCAATAAATGCAGTTTTCCAGTTTCCGGCACTGTACTCATATGTATTAATATTCCCCTGGCTTTTTGTTTCTATTTCCGCAGCCGAGGCGGTGGGAATGTATGCCATTCCTGCCGATGGCTGAATGCTGACCCAAGACCCTTTTCCGTTTGATGTTGCTTCGGAAGTTTTATATGATTTGCTTCCGCAATGACTTCTTGTATAAAAATCACGACAGCTTTTTTTGGCAGAGCTTTTTTCTGTTGAAATATTAGAGGCTTTATTTTTTGCACCGGCCTTATTAAAATAAATAGGCTTTGTGCTGAGCTGGTATCCCCCTTCCAATCTGAGCTGTTTATTATTGCGGGATGCAGTGTAATTGGTTTTTCCTGTTTCAGGATCTGTAAATGAGTAATTCACTGCCGAACGTGATGTTGCAAGACCAACGAAAGGACCATGCAATTTTTTGAATGTGTAATCGAAACGAACACTGGCATGTGGGGACAGATTGACACCTAGCGGAGAAAAGTCTGACGAGTTGTTGTAGCTTAAAGATGTTTTAGAATTTTCGATTCCAAATTGGGGAGTAATACGAAGCTGTGCGTTCACAACACAACTTAAAATAATGCAGAGACCGCTTAGGTATAGATATTTCATAATAGTGGTTTTAGTAAAATAAGTTACCTTATTTTAAAGAAATTAAAAATTAAACTACATCAATGGTAAAAAAGGCTGTTAGAATTTGTAGAAAATATAATCATGTTGCCTTTTGCAGGGGCTCATATTATGAAAAGATTAAATTTTGTATCTCTTCAAGATCTTGGTCAGGTTAATGCCGCCCAAGAAAACTATTGGAGTTTTGTATTGAGATATTCAAGAAAACGGAGGACATCTTTTTCAGCAGAAAAATTGATCTTGTTCCTATCCAGCCAATTTTTTGCCTCCTTCGTCAATGGAATGAATGCAAGGATTTGGTTTTTGTTCAATTTTTTTAAAGAATGAATTCGGTGAGTTTGTTTGATGAAATAATTTTCTTCAAGATAAAAAGAATATATTTTCTGGGTACCGAAAAGCGAATCTCCAATCTTCAATGTTTTTGTTGAGATCTTTAGCAGTTGTATAATTCCCTCGTTTAATTCCTGTACATAGCGATCCTTGAATTTTGGCTGGATGTTTATAATATCAAAATTATTTCTGAATACAGCCAGAATATTTTTCGAACCATCCGGTTTTCGAAAAATTATTTTTTTTATGAGTCCGGGTTGTGCAGTAAATTCTTCGCCGTTTTTATTTAGAAAATTGATTTCATTGGTTGCTATATTCAACTTGATTGGGCAGGGTCCATAAACCTCGTCATTAGTAAGGAACATTGTTGCCTTCACAAAATCCGCATTCCAGAATGGCGAACCATTTATTTTCGAAAAGGGTATCTCTTTGTTGAGATTGTCGGAACCATAGACAAAAAATCCAGTATTGCTTTTGATTGGAGACAATGGTGCCTGTTCAATTCTCAATTGAGCGCTCGCTTCAGCAATCAATAAAAAGAACACGCTGTATTTTATCCATGTCGGCTTCACATTATTATAATTTTTGATTTTAAAACATAAAGTGGCCTCTTGGCCCACTTTATGTTTTAAATGGTAAAAAGATGCGTCAGGCCTGACTTATAAGCCGGCGCTATTTCTTTTTAAGATTCAGATTAAAAGTGCCGTAGGTGCCACCCGTGGCATCAGTTTGCCTTAGATTCAGATTAATGACACCCGCACAGGAAAAAATAAATCCTGTACCGTCGGCATTGAATACACGGGGCGCATCGCCTGTATAGGTTCCGTAGGCCTGCCTTATAACAGTTGCTGCTCCGTTCGCGGGTACAATATCTACTACAATATCTTTATGATTAATTGCTGTTGCATAGACCCCTTGTAAAGTGATTTGATTGGCTGAAGGTCCGTTTTTGACGGTAATCAGATCGCCAACAGCAAAATCTCCCCAACCATCATTTACCACCTCATAAACGATATTGTTAGTGCTTGCTGGATCAAAAGAGCAGAAAATGATAGCCTGCCAACGGAACGCGGCCTGGTAGCCAGGTTGTCCTTCAAGGTCATCCTCGCTGTTAGATACATCAAAAATTCTTCCGTCTTTTGTTACATTCTGATTATAGAACGTGTATTGGTTCCCCGGACTTAAGCCTGCGGGTTGTATACCAAAAGCGGTAGCAAGTTCCTGTGCGGTTACCGTAAGTGTGAGCGGAGAACCCGCAGCAGGAATGGACTTTACCGGTTTCCATTTTGACTTGTCCAGGTTCTCGCCGCCGAGCACAGCAAAAATATTGATCTTCTCTACCTCTGAGCCAATGGGTGTAACCGTTATTGTTACAGATTCGGTTGCAATTTTATTATAGTCGAGTGTTGTTTTATCCGCTCTTTCCAGTTTCAGGTAGGAGCCGATAGAGAAATTATCGAAATCATTTTGGAAGTAGGCTTTTTTGCAACTGAACGAAAGCGCAATGAGTAATATATAAATGAGGATCTTTTTCATAATAATTTAATTGTGTTAATTATTTTAATGGATCAGGATTCTTATCCCAAAATACTTTTTGAGTAAGATCCGCTTTTTGAGTTGTGCTTTTATTCAAGTTTGCTGTTACTGCAGGATACCAGAATGTGCGGATAAATGGTCCGGGTGTTGAATTGACCATTGGCTGCATATCATCTGGTTTGCCTGTACGCCGATAATTATTGTAGGCATCATATCCGTTACCCCACAATGCCATATACCACTCTTTCATAACAATATTTAGTTTCCCGTCTGTGCTGGCAGCATCATAATTGCTTAGCACTTTTGTTACATAACTATTAATCTGTGCAGTCGTGGGAACCCGGGTTGCCGGGACCGTTACTCCAATCTGGCCGGGGAAAGCGATTACCCTTGCAATGGATTTACGGATGCCGCCTTCCAACAAAGTTTTTGGGTCACCGGTAGTAGCCAATGTTAAAGCTGCTTCCGCTTTGAGGAATTCTGTATAACTAGCCATCCATATCGGATGTATTCCTGCCCCTTTAGCGCCATCATCCGGCGTTCCCGATCTGTTATCATCATTATCAAACTTGCCTCCCGCATAGTATACACCATAAATTGTTCTTTTTTCATTGTCTTGCGGAATAGGGTCGTTGTTGCCATGATCCCTGCCCCAATAACCATTTGGCAGGATGCAATAAGGTGCACTGGCAGGATAATGGGCCGGCTTGGTTCTGATTCCACATGGAAGTTGCTGGCCATTCCAATTAATGGAGGTTGTTCTTTGACGGTAGACGTAGTAGCGGGTCCGGGGATCTGCCATGCCTTTTTCTTCAGTCAGGGACCATAAAAAATAGGTTCCTACCCATTCCACCTGTGCAAATCCTACTCTATAAGTGCGAGTGAATTTCGGATGGCGGCTTACAGGATTGTCGAGTTGTGTTCCATACCTGAAAACGAATTCCTCTGCATCTGTATCGACCAGGTCATTCTCGGTAAGAAGTGCACTTATTTTGGCTTTCGAATCAGCAGCATTCACCAAGCGTGTAGTCATATACGCCCGGAGCTTTAATGTCTTCGCCAGAGTTGTCCACTTTGCAACATCTCCTCCATAAAAAAGATCATTCAACGGGGCGCCTGAAGGAGCGGTCTTAAAATCAGTAATGGCCGCATCCAGTAAAGCCAATGCAGCGGTATATACTTCATCACCTTTATCGGTTTTTGGATTTGTATTTTCACTTCCCAATATTGCCTCTGTATTGGGAACATCACCGAAATTATCCACAAGCGCGATCAGGGTGTAGGCCTTCAAAATTTTTGCTATTCCTGTATGCGTTGTTAAGCCAGCTTTTTCGGCTAGTGGTATCAGTGTATTTGAATGATTGATAACACCCCGATAAGCCTGGTCCCATAATTCATCAAAAGTTTCGGGTACGTATACATTTGCATAGGTCACCCCGCCAATCAGAATTTCCATTCTTGTTAAAGAGGCGCCAAGCTCTGTGAGAGAGTATGGATTTGTAATCCGGTCATTGCCCCAGAAATTGCGAAAACTCAATTGTACATGATTAAGATAAAGATCGATGTTTGCTTTATCAGGCGATGGGCCGGAGGGGTCGGTACGATATTGTTCGAATTTATCATTTAATTTTTTACAACCCGATCCTGCCAAACAGATAAACAAAATAGTGAACAGATATATTTTTTGTTTCATAAATGGTTATTAATGTATTTTAAAATGTAAACCGCAGGCTTGCGCCAATTCTCCTTGATGATGGAGCAGTAGCATATTCAAAACCCCTGCTGCTGCTAACACCTAGGCTGCTGGTTTCAGGATCAAAACGCGTGTATTCCGGGAAATAAGGCGCTTTATAAAAAAGATTGGTTCCCGACACTGTCAGTGACACATTTCCAAAAGGTAAATTTTGTAACAGGGTTTGTGGCAGGCTATACGATAATGACAATTCACGTAAACGAACTACGGTGGCATCAAAAATATATTGCTCATCGGCATTCAGCGATCCATCGAAAAATGCGGTGGAGGACGATATCTGGAATTGATTTTTAATCCCATTCTCATCAACGCCAGGATATATGAAAGGAAGTGATCTGTCAAAATCAGTATCTTTTGTTACCCCGCGTGCAACCAGTATCTGCGGTGTAACAGCATACATGTCACCTCCTTTTGTATAGTCCCATTGCATGCGGAAAGAAAGGCCTTTAAAGGATAGTGTGCTTATGCCTACTATCCGGTAATCCGGATTGGGATCTCCGATAATTTTTGAATCAGGGGAAACGAGATAATAACCTGTTGCCTGGTTTACAGTCCATTCTCCGGTTTTAGCTTCCCTGGGAATATAAGTGCCATAGAGAACTCCCAGCGGCTGACCGTTTTGTGCAATGGTGCCCCTGTTAGAGAAGCCTGCCAACACAATCTGGGTTATTTCATCAGGCATATCGCTCACCTTGCTCCTGTTAAGCGTAAAATTTCCATCCAGCTGCCAGGTAATGTTTTTACTTTTGACAACTGTATAGCCCAATGCCAGTTCTATTCCTTTATTTCTCAATTTTCCTGCATTGATCGTTTTAATATCGAAACCGGTTGCAGGGTCGAGGTCCTGGTCTAATATCTGATCTTTTGAAGAGCGGTTATATAAAGTAAGATCGATGCTTGCGCGGTTATTGATGAACTTTACTTCCATTCCAACTTCTATCTCACTGATCAGCTCAGGAACCAGGTCGGGATTTGGAGCTCTGCGATTCAGCCTGTTTGAATTAACCACAGTTCCATTGGCAGTAACGAACTGACTACTCAGAATATCCAATACAGGCCTTGTAGTATATGGATCAGGAAAACTGGCTGAAGTAGAATAGCCCGCTCTGAATTTAAGATAGTTAATGGTTTTGCTTGTTGAGAGGGGGCTTATTGCTGAAGTTGGAATGAACGAAACGCTTATACTCGGATAGAGAAGACTATTATTACCTTTTTCTAATGCCGTTGTCCAGCTATTACGTGCACCCACATTCATAAAAAGCCAATCTTTATAATTAATCTGTGTTTGGGCAAACACACCAATGTTTTGTTGCTTCTCGATGTAATCCAGGTCTACATTATTATCGCCAACTGAACTCTTACTTGTAAAATTGCTATGATCCAATAACCCGAAAACAAGTTGTTGTGTGCTATTGATTCCAGATTGCTCGTATTGATCTTCTCTGGAGTTTACTCCTGCATCCACACTCAGGCTCCAGTCATTGTTGAGGGATTTGTTATAGTTTGCTATTAAAGTATGGTCCCAGATATTATTGACGCCTCTTACGGTACGGTAAAAGCCATTGACATTGCCGTCCGAACCTCCTTTGTTCTGCGCCTGCATATGATCCTCAGTATATTTATCATAGCCTAATCGGTATGTAAGGTTTAGTCCTTTGACGATCGCGTAACGCAATTGGGCATTTCCGAATATGCGATTCACCTGTTGACGTACAAATGAATTGTCCACTGTCCATCTTGGATTCTGAATTGCATTATCAGCGCGATAATAAATGGCACCACCTGTCACGGGATTTTGATACGGAAGGCCCATGAGGTCAACTGTGCGGGGAGTATAGAATAAATCTCCGAATGCAGAAGGACCGTTTACTGCACCGCTGCCGGAACTATAACCGGTGGGCGGGGATTTAAAATCATTGATAGTATAATTAAATGTAGCGCTGGCAGTGATATTATTACTCAGTTTGGCATTACCTCCCAGCCCGAAGGTGTTGCGTATGAGTTTGTTTCCGGGTGTAAATCCTTCATCACTTAAGTAACCATAATTCATATTATAGCCTGTATTATTTCCTGAACCGGCAAGGTTAACCGAAGTGCTTGATATAACTCCCGTTCTGTAAAAATTCTCCACACTATTATATGGTTTGTAGTCGTATAGTGCACCTCTAAACTCAGGAAAAACTGCAGTCACATCCGCCCGATCATACAGATGAGGAATCTGTGTGACGGGGTCTGTAATTTTTGCGCCGAAATTACTGAAGGCTGGTGTGGCAACATTGTCTATCCCACCTCCCCAGGAATCCTGGTAGTCAGGAAGGTTGGCTACATTATTGATAAAGAACGATTGGTCAACAGTTATTTCAGCTTTTTTATTTACGCGTCGGTTGGCGCCGTTTTTCGTAGTAATAAGCACCACGCCGTTTCTTCCGTACTCTCCATACAAAGTCGTTGCACTTAGTCCTTTCAACACATCGATACTTTCAATGCTGTTCGGATCTATGTCCAGAAACCTGCTCGAGGTCTGGTTTGCGAACCTAAAATCGCTTTGTGCATTTGTGCCGGCATCAAATGGTACCCCATCCACAACAAACAATGGCGTTGCACTGCCTGTAATAGAAGAAACGCCCCGGATGATTATATTGGTTCCGCTACCCGAGAGACCACTTGTATTTAAGATGTTAACCCCTGGCGCCTTTCCGTTCAGTACCCGGGCGATATCTCCCTCGGGCCGCTGCTCAAGCTCTTTTTTGCCAATGGTGGAAACAGCATAGCCCAGCGCTTTCTTTTCACGGCGTATGCCCAGGGCGGTTACTACTACCTCATTCAATGAATTGCTTTTTATGCTTAATCTTGCTGTAAGATCAGGGGCTGCAATAAATTCCTGCGGATCATACCCGACACTCGATATTTGCAAACGAGTGCCTGGTGTTGTTTTAAGTTTAAAATATCCGTTATTATCGGATGTAGTTCCCCGTTTCGAGTTAATCACTTTGATCGATGCATTGGAAATCGGAAGACCAAGGCTGTCTGTAACACGCCCAGTGATTTCGCTTTCCTGACCAAAGCATAGTGCAAACAAAAATAAGTTGGCTATCAACCAACAGGTTAATTTCCTCATATGAGAATAGTGTATAGGTGAATAAAAAAATTGCCAGTTTTGGAATGACAGCCAATATTATTTAAATGCTGTATCAGCGGATCGAGTCATTTACCGAGTTATAAGAAAATAATTCCCAGTTATAATTTTACAGACATGAATATTTAAAGCTGTTAATTTGATTTTTTTTTTAACGAATTCACTTTGGTTCATCTTAATGAATTTCTATCTCTATGATTTGTTTCCCCACAATTCTGCGTATGACCCGGAAATAGAAAAAAATGAATCAAGTGAATGATTCAATGATTGTGCATATTCAGATAGGATAAGACGATACGGTTTTCTATTTTTAAAAAAAAATTACTTGCTGAACCCAACCAAACAGGCAATTAAAAGTCCTTTGTATGTAACCCAGCATTCATTCAGCTATGAACAGATGCTTCAACATTGTCTGTGGAAGATTTTATCTGAAACAGGACTTATTCATATTGAACAACTGACAGAAATGGAGGCCGCAGTCATTTCCAGGGTGGTTAAAAAAAAGGGTTCCCCAGCCAATTATTCTTCGTCTTCAGAGGCTGACGATGAATTGAAAGTATTAAATGTCGCGATTGATAAAATAATCTGCCAGATAAGGAACTTGCAGGCACAAGGTCAAAAATATCACTCGGTCATTGCAGAAAACCGCACTCTTAAAACCGGACTTAAAGGATTGACAAATATATCTGAAAAGGCAAGCAGGAATTGCCTGGTTCAGGTGAACATGGATCGATCTGTGAGTGATATAGGATTGTCGAAAAGAACGGTGAGGCTGCTCAGGTCCACCGGGATCGATACATTGGAGCAACTTAAAGCCTGCTCGCTACCACGACTTAGAAACCAGTCAAGAGTAGGTGTTAAAACCCTTCATGAAATTGAAGCCGTTCTATCCAGCTACTCTATTGAGAATTCTTTTGATTAGTGAAATTCATTTTCCATAACATGGTTCGATTCCAGGTTCATACTCAGAATGATCATATTGCCCAGGTTTTGGCTTTCAATAAACTCAATAGAAAAATGGTTGCTGTTCAGCTCCCGGATGCTATTTTCCAGATGACGGTGGATACTGTTCCTTGTTGAACTGCTCACTGTTTCCGTGCTGTATATTTTCAGAAAAAGCTGGTTGCCAAACCTTATTTTAGACGTTAGTGCAAACTGTTTCGCCTGATTTGTTTCAACGGAATAAAAAATGAACAGAGAGAATAACCTGATTATTTTTTCTGCTTTTTCAGAAGGCACCATAACTGTATCATTCGCTGTCGTATGCGAAATTTCAACGATCGTATCAAAACTTGTTTTTGTAAAGGATCTTAACGTCTCGTTTAGTTGGTTCAGGTTCATGAAATCCTTTTCCCATAAAAGATCCAGCCTGCTGAGCGTAGTTTCAAAATAAAATTCCAGGTAGCGTTCAGATTCTTTATTGTTTAACCTTTCCCTTGGAACCAGGTATTGCCTGAATAACTGTAGGTCTTTTTTGGTGCTTTTTACCAACTGGCCAATCAGCGTTTTCTTTGTTTGAAGTTCATTGGTCGATCTGTCTATCCATTTAGTTTGAATATACCGTTGATTCAACCGGTTGAAAATTTTTAGAAGAAAAATAGCAAATAGGATGAATAAGGTAAAAACAAATAGCTGGAACCACCATTTGGCCTGAAGAGGTTTGTCGATTGTAAAAGGAATTTCAATCAGCGGGGATGCAATGCCCTTTGCATATAACCTTGCCTTAAATACATAATTTCCGGGTTGTAGGTTGGTATATCTGATCAGGTCTGCATTATCAGTAATATTCCATTTGTCTTCATAATTCTGCAGGATAAACTGATATTGTAAAAATTCCGGCGAGCTTTGTGAAACTCCTTTCAGCGATAACAGCAGTTCGTGTTTGTTATACGGAATATTTAATACCAAAACTCCCTTAGCACGATTGATAGTGTCTGTCAGATCGCTGGTGAGTTGATCTTCATTGTTTTTAAACTGCAGGCTTTCGATGCTGAGAATCGGTATTGTAAAGTTAAAATCGTTTTCTTTTGTATTGATAACAAATAGTCCTTTTGAGGAAGTTACCAGGATGGTATCGTCATTCAGTGATAGAATGCCTTCCTCCTTACACTCTCCGCGGAATATTATATTTTCTTCATCATTATTCATTTTAGGAAATCCTCTTATAGGTATTTTACTGAGCCCGATATTTGATCCTATAAATAAATGGTTTCCTGATACTTTTAGAGAATATATGATATTAGACCTGGAAGGTAATTTTTTGAGAAACCTGTATTCTTTATCATATAGGAAAAGTCCTTCACCGATCGTTCCTGCCAAAATATAATTTCCGTAAAATTCCAGGCAACTCAGGCGCGAGTGAATTTCATAAAATAAATTTTTCCTGATAAGATTCAGGTTGGCATCATAAATATCGGTTTGATTATTTTGAATAAGAAGCAATGTTGAATCCGTAATTCCAAATAGAGAGGTGAGGGTAGGCATTTCCTTCTTTGCGACAAGCGCATATTCATTATTGAATGAATACATAAATCTTCCACCTGCAAATACTAAGAATCCCGCTTTGTAAGGAAGTAGTGCATTAATAACAGGTTCCTGGATGTTTAAGGGCGCTTCTTTGATTACTGAAGTAATATTATCATATTGATATATTCCTTGCCCATAAGTAGAAATGAACGTATGCCTTCCTTTTGCGGCTAAGCCGTTAACAAATCGCAGAAAGGGGGTTCGGGACGAAAACGGGTTTTTAATAAAATTTTGCCCCTTCATTTTAATAATTCCCTGACCATATGTGCCAAGGATAATATCACCGTGAATCGTTTTTGTAAAATATTCGATATTGGAGAAATCAATTTGATCTTCCTGGTCATACAATGAAATGGATTCTGTCGATAATTTAAAGATGCCATTCCCATAAGTGCCAAACCATATATTTTTTTCCAGATCTTCAAAAATGCATGTAACTGCATAATTGGTAAAATCATGCATTTTTGAAAACTGCCTGTATTTTCCGTCAGCAGTGAACTTAAGAACACCACTGTCTGTTGCAAGCCATACCGATGATTGGGAAGTTTTTATAACAGAGTTTGTGCGAGACCTGGCTGGTATTTTATTGTACTTATCGCGGATATAAACCAGACTATCGTTTTCAACTATAAATACCCCATGGGTGGTCACGTAAGAAGTATAATTACTGCTTGAGGTTTTTATCGAGAAAAAACCTAAGGGTGTGGAGCCTGAAAGGTCTGTATCGGAAGGACCTTTTAGTCGTGTTACCTGCCCATTAGATATTTTAAAAGCTTCTGCATTAGCCGTTCCTACCCAAAAATTATTGAAAGGGTCAACGGAAAGTACAGTGATCGGTGATCTGCTGGGTATATTAATATTCCACTTAACAGCTAGATTTCCAGTATCGGAAATTTTATAAATTTCTCTGTTATAAATGAAATATTTATTGTTGTCCGTGTCAACCGTTAGCTGGAAAATCCTTCTGATTGTCGGAGTATCAGTTCTAAAAACTCTGGTAAAGTTTTTATCGAATTTTAGTATTGCATTATCTGTAGCTATCCATACAATTCCTTTTTGATCACAAATAATGTTATTGATCCTTAAATTGGATAGTTTCTGCAGATCGTCATAATTTGTAAATTTCTTCCCGTCATATACTGAAATGCCTGCATTTGTACCAATCCATATATTTCCCTTTTTATCCTGGACTATATGATTGATATTGGATTGAATAAGACCTTTCTCCGTTCCAAAATGCTGAAAAAGTAATTTTTGCGCCCGGCCCGAACCAGGTGCTATAGCAAATATCAATAAGCAGTAAAACAGCCTGGTCATTTTCGCGTGTTGATGAAAGTTATATAGATACAAAATATATGAATGGTTCTTAAGTTAGTCAGATAACCGTTAATTTCAAGGAATGTTTTTCTGGCAATGAGCAAATTAATCCATAAGCGGAATTCAACAGTCCCAGGCGCTTAAATTATACAATAATAAGAGCCGGGACAAGCGGTCGAACCCAATCATGCATTAAGGCAGCTGAATCATTAAAATTTGCAACTGTATCATTTAGGTATGTACAAGCCTCTTTTTCAGATTTATTTGATATGTTATTCCGCCGCGTTTGCTTTCCTGGCCGTAACTGCCCAGTTATTCCAGACTTACGATATCGGCAACTCCTTTTTTCTCTTTTTTTTGAATCTGGCAATGGCTTACCTGGCCGTCCTGTTCTGGCGTGGTATGGAAAACCGGGTCGTCAGAAAAAAAAATAGCGAGGAAACGGGGACAGACTTGATGATTTTTACTGTTTTTATTGTTCTGTCGACAGGCATATTTTCAATCGTTTATGTTGGATTTTTTAATTTTTTATTTGCACAGAAAACAGATTATTTCAGCATCGCCGTTTATTCATTTTGCTTTTTTTTGTTCATCTCGTTATTCAGGGTGTTTTCCCTTTTGAATAGTAAAACTGCCATGATCAGGCAGAAGAACAGTTCATTGGATTATATTCTGCAGAGCCAGAAAATTATGGAAGTAGAGATTTTAAAATACCAGATCGATCCACATTTTATTTTTAATGCATTTAATACCTTGTTGTTTCTGATCAATGAGGATCCTGTAAAAGCTAATGCGTTTTGTGCAAGGCTTGCAAAAGTATACCGGTATGTTATCTTCTCGCAGCATAAAAACCTGGTTTTTCTGTCTGAAGAACTCGATTTTTCGAGAGACTATTCCTACCTGCAGGAGATCCGTCACTACGGTGAAATTTCCATTTCCTTTGAACAATTTGAAGCTATAGAAAATATGTTGGTTCTACCGGTATCGATACAGATCCTTATTGAAAATGCGATCAAGCACAATCAGTTCAGCGAGGTGGACCCTTTACAGATTACCGTTAAACTTCAGGATAAATACGTTACAGTAGAAAATAGGATGCGGGCCAAAGAATATTCCAATATTGAGAGCAGCAAGATCGGGTTGAGAAATCTGTTTGAGCGCTCTAAACTGATTGTTGGTGGAGAGTGCATGGTATTACAGGAAGAGGGAGCGTTCAAAGTGTTTCTGCCAATCTTAAAAACACAAGTATGAGAGTTTTAATTGTTGAAGATGAAAAGATCGCCGCCAAGCATTTGTTGCAAATGCTCAAAAAAGTTCATTTCGGGTACGAAGAAGTGATCGTTATTCGCAGTGTAAGCGAATTGATCGCATGGCTGAGCAAAAATAAGGAGCCCGATCTTATTTTTCTGGATATTCATCTTAACGACGGAAATTCCCTGCAGGTATTTGATATTTTAAAAGTTTCAGCCCCGGTAATATTCGTTACGGCCTATGATAAATACGTGATCGATTCTTTTAAGGCCAACAGCATCAACTACATTCTTAAGCCGATCGAAGAGAACGTACTGAGAGAAAGCATTGCAAAGTTTTTTAAGATAAAGGACTATTACGGCAAAAGCACAAATACCGTTCTTTCCGGTGAGGCCCCATATACAAAAGAACGGATCCTTGTGAGGAAGGGTACCGCTAACACTTCCATTCCCGTTAATGATATTGCTTTTTTCTTTTCGGAAATGAAGATCTCTTTCGCAGTGGATTTCAGGGATTCGAAATATTATATGGATGCGAAACTTTCCGATCTGGAAAGAGTGTTGGATAAAAAGATTTTTTTCAGGGCCAACAGGCAGTTGATTGTGAATATCAATGCCATTAAGGAATTTAAATCCATCGAATTCTCGAAGATCGAATTGCACATCAGGCCAACGGCATGGATCAAAGAAGCCATTATCATCAGTCAGTTTACAGCCCCTGATTTTAAAAATTGGATCGCAAACCTGTAAAAAAACAGGCGGTAAAAACCGCCCGTGTCACATGAGAAAAATTCTATTAAGAATTGAAATTGCTCATTATCTTTTTGTTTCCAGAACCATTGTTGCCCACTTATTAAAATCTATTACTGAATCATTGGCTCAGGATCATTTGGGAAATAACATATTGTGAAAATATTTCAGCTCATTTGTACAGCTGGATCGCCTTCCTGAAGATCGTATCAATTGTTTGAACAGGCAGATCTTTTGCCGGATCGATCATCATTATTTTCATTCTTGAACGTTCCCCTGCAATCAACATAGGATGGTCGATATTTCTTCCTTCAACAATTCCTAAATACGGCTGATGCGTTTTTTTGTTCAGCCAGATATAGCAGAACATTTTTCCTTTGTAGCAGAAGAAAGGCATTTTATATTTCCAGGCTTCTGTAATATTTCTGTCGTATTTTAAAACGAATTGCCTTAGCGCATGAAGGCAGCTTTTCGCAGGCTCGGTTTTCTGTAAGTAGAAATTGTCAATTTCCCTAAGCATCACTTCAGATTGTTTAATCCATTATCCGGGTCATGCAAGTTTCTCAAATAGGTCAATTTGTTTATTTTTTGCTTTCTCCAGGAATTCACTGGGCGGTAAGCCCGTAAATTTTTTAATGGCATTGAAAAAAGTCGTTCTCGAATTAAAACCTGCCTGCCTGGCAATCCCCTCCAAAGTCAATTTCGGCCATTCAGGATCATCCATATTTTGGGTGATATATTGTATCCTGTAACGGTTGATGAAATCGTTGAACCTGTTACCATACATTTTATTCAATAAAGCAGAAAGATGATGGCGGGGAATTCCCGTTTCCTCAGAAAGTTGTACCAATGAATAGCCTTGCTTCAGGAACGGTTTGGCATCGGAGAGGTGTTTCTCAACCACCGGCTGGTACGCGGCCAGGTAATCCAGCGCTGAATGTGTACTCTCGGTGGAAGATGGCTGTTTATCAGGTGACGGTTCGTGATCTATCTCAGATAACAGCCTCGCAGGTTCTTCAATGGTTATTGTTTCAGCAAATTGTTTATTTGATAAATGTTGAATATGGGGTATGCCATACAGTATCTGGGGTTTGGAGAACAGGTAAAAGTTTATAACAATCAAAAGGCTGCTGATGATAATATTGATCATGTTGGTGCGGCCAATAGTGTGCGCAGGCAAAACCAGGGTGCCAAAAAAGAATATTATAAGAAAAGTTAATGAATAACAGAATACCTGGAGCCAGCGAAAAGCAACCGACCAGATAATTCTGAATGGTCCTTCTTTTACAAAAGAAGTTTTCCACAACAAGCGGTGCATAGCAATCACATATCCAATAGAAAGTATCGACCGGATGAAATTATGTGTGTAGGCTGGCAACAATCCTTCCTTCAGCTGAATGACAAAATCAGGGCTGGTTAAAAACCGGTCTATCACCTCCCGTTTTGTAGTCGCATCCGTTAAATACCAGGGTAGCAGTTCAAAAAAATGTAATACCGCGGGTATGAAATGAAGCAAATCCGATCGCCGTAATCGGGTTTCATCAAAAAGAATGGCCCTTAAGTACAGGTATGCAGCAGGCATGATCATGTAAAATACCGGACTGAAAACCCTGAAAAGATGGGGATACCTGTTCAGATAACCCGAATTGGTAAGAATTGCCTGAAACATTGAAAGTGTAAGACCAGCGAGGCAAATCACCAGGAAATTGTTGGCATAACGCTGCGTTTTGTTCGCAAATAGTAAAATGATACAGGCAAGTAGCCCAAGGCAAAAACCAACAATGTTTATGATCAGTATGAAGCTCATGTAAACAAACGTTAGTGTTCTGATTGTAAAGCGATCTAGATGATTTTCGGAAATAAATCCTGCACCGATTTGTAAAATCCTGTTCCGTTTTGTAAAGCTAAACAAACTATGCCCTTTTTGAAACACACATTTCCTTTTGCCGGACCTCAACACAGCTAATTTTGCGGCCTGTTTCCGGTTCACTCAATTTACCTCAATGCAAATTACTTACTGTATAACCAATGGCCAGATCGAAGTGCACGACTCGCCGTTATGGAAAAATTCCGCGGGAAAATGTCCATTGGAAATAAATCTAAAGAAATGTGATCATCCATTGAGCGTGATACATATCAACGGAGAGATCAGGGACCGTAGTGATATAACCTATATAGCGTCGGCGAAGAAGGGGATCGTTGTTTGCATTCAGCTCATAAAGAATGGCTACCTCATGGAGTTTAATACTTCCGATTGTATGGAGATGGATTATTGCAGGAATATCGTCGATATCCGCTTTATTGCCGCAGACATCCCGTTTAAGTTTAAGTACAGCAAGGGAGGAACGCTACGCCGGATTGATATTTTTTTTCCACAGGCAAATATTTCCCACCTATTTGATCAGTCATTTATATCCCTGCTCGAACAAAAGGGCCATTTTGTGATGGAAAGAACCGGTATGAGATCGGTTGCAAAAAAAATTGAAAATATTCTAAAGGAATCTGATGATCCCCATGAGCAGGAAATGATATGCAGCCAGGTTGACAAACTTATTACTTTGATAAAAGCGATACTCTGATTATAATCTTATGAAGAAGGTTTGAGGTTTAGGGTTTTAGATTTAAGGTTAAAGGTTTAAGGTTTAAGGTTTAAGGGTTAAGGTTTAAGGTTTAAGGTTTAAGGTTTAAGGTTTAACGTTTTTCTTACTAATTATTGCCTGGCACTTTTTACAATATTAATATCTTTCAAACTTTAAACCTTAAACCTTAAACCTTTAACCTGTAATGCATCAACCTCAAACCGCCACTTCTTCCAACTTTGCTTCTTTTACAAATTCAGTATTTGCACTGATCTTCACCTCATCTCCGAGTAATACACCACCTGTTTCTGAAACCGTTCCAAAGCTTACCCCAAAATCTTTGCGGTTAATTTTGCCGGTAATTGAAAACCCGGTACGGGTATTACCCCATGGATCTACGGTTACTCCACCATACTCTGCGTCTAAAACGACCTTTTGGCTAATGCCACGCATTGTTAATGTTCCATAAACTTTATATTCTTCTTCTGTAATTTTTTCCAACTTATCACTTTCGAATTTTAATTCGGGATGATTTTCAGAATCAAAAAAATCTGGATTCTTCAAGTGTGCATCCCGCTGTTCGTTATTGGTAAAGATTGAATCAACATCAGCCGTGAATGTTACCCTGGCTGTAGTCAGATCTTCCCCCGTTGTTTCTACAGTAGCATTAAATTTTTTGAACTGGCCGGTCACATAAGATACCATCAGGTGTCTTACCTTAAATTGAATTTCCGAGTGTGTGGGATCTATAGCCCATTTTGTTGTTAACATGTTATTATTTTTAGTAAGTGAAATGATTTTTTTTGATTTTATAAAAGTCTTTATCAGCGATTGCCGTTTGCAGAACAAGTGTTGTCTTGTTTGATTTATTTCCTATTTTACTAACCGGGCATTTTCCAGCGCCCTGCTGGTTGCCAGTTCACCCGCCATAATAGGATGAAATCCTGCATTCGACACAATCTCCCTTACTGTCAGTACTGCTTCCTCATCATTACCTGCTATAAATGAATCGATCTGTTTGCCATCGGCGATCGCCCGAGCCAGGTCAACTGCATCAGCTGTATTAAAGGTTTTTACCACTTTTGAATTTGGTAATAATTTTTGTAATTCTTCTGCCGCACTTGTGCCTCTAGAGACACTCGATCCTGAAGATATAGTGACAGGGTTGGGGATGCTGATCACAATTTTTTGCGTCGCAACTTCCCTAATCTTTTTCGCTACTTGTTCTTCTGCGCCGGCTGGCACTGCTGAGATAATAATATCAGCTTCCCAGCTGGCGTCGACCAGGCAACTGATGCAATCAATATCGGCTGCAGGATTTACTTCTTTTATTCCCTCCGCAACTCCTTGTAATTGTGCCTGATCATGTCCAAAAAGCAATAACCGGTAATTTCCTCTTGAAAGATTTTTCGCTATGATGGCGCCTATCGTTTCCGTCGCTCCAATAATTGCTATTGTTTTCTTTGCCATTCCGTTTTTTTTCTCATGCAAAGCTAAGAGCACAAAAACCTATGGCCATTGTGGCAAATCAAGAAATGGCATTGACATATGTCAATCATTCCGCTTATAGACGGCACGCCGATGAAACGAAAAGTTAACGGATTGGGTAAAGAGAATTTCTGCTGTAATTTATTTGCGAAGAGATATTTGCTTACGGATACGACTCAGCGTTTCAGGGGTAATTCCCATTGCTGAGGCGATCATATGCTGAGGTACACGTTCCGCAATTGTTGGGCAATTGGTAAGAAGCCTATTATATTTTTCTTCGGCGGTATCGCTTAGCGAGCTTTCTAGCCTCCTGATCGTTGCAATTAAACTATTCTGAAGAAGTAGACGAAAATAACGTTCGAGCTTGGGTATTTTTTCGAGCATTTGTTCTTCCGATTCCTTCGTTAGCAACAATAATTCACAATCTTCCAGAGCATCTATATTATACCTGGATGGGGTATTGGTAAGAAAACTGTATTGATCGGCGATCCACCAGCCTTCGAAAGCAAATTGCAGAATATGTTCTGTGCCTTTATCATCAATAGTATAACAACGTAGAAACCCCTTTTCTACAAATGCAGTGTATTTGGAAACATCACCCTCCTGAAGCAAATATTGCTTTTTCCGGATCTTTTTAGGAATAAAAAACGATTTGCTCAGCAGTTTTTCCCCTTGAGACAATTCAATCTTTTCGTCGAACTTTTGAAATAATAATTCAAACATGGAAAATGTTAATAGACAAAAATACGGTTTTAAGGTTTGTGGTTAAAGGTTAAAGGTTTAAGGTTAAGCCGTTGTTGGTGTTTTCACCAACAACAGCGGCGCAGTAGGTTTTATGTGTATCGCGATTGTCTTCTTTGCGACATTGACCTTTTACCCCGCTTGTTGTTGGTGAAAACACCAACAACGGAGTGAAAGGTTTAAGGTTTAAGGTTTAAGGTGAATAATGTAATTGTTCATTCTCTTCTGTTACTTTTTCAATTTCTATATATTTTTTTAACCACCAACCTTAAACCTTAAACCTTAAACTTTAAACCTTTTCCGTAGATTAGGCGCATGGATAACTTTAAGGTTATTGTGTTTATAATGGCCATTCTCATCTCTTTAATGGCAGTGGCGGATAAAAGAACACTTCCATATCCGATTCTTTTGATGGCGGCGGGGCTGATCATCGGGTTCATTCCTGTTTTGCCTGATCTAGCATTGGACCCGGATGTTGTTTTTCTTATTATCCTTCCGCCACTATTATATGATGCTGCCTCAAAAACTTCCTGGCATGAATTCAGAACATCAATAAGACCTATTTCAACTTTAGCGATCACCCTGGTTTTTTTTACAACTTTTGCCGTGGCCGCTGCGGCATATTATCTTATTCCCGGATTTACCTGGCCGCTGGCTTTTATACTTGGAGCTATTGTTTCTCCCCCCGATGCCGTTGCTGCAACAGGTATTATCAAAGGTCTCGGGCTGAATAAACAGGTCATCACCATTTTAGAGGGCGAAAGCCTGGTAAATGATGCGTCTGCGTTAATTGCTTACCGTTATGCCGTTGCTGCCGTGACAACCGGAAGTTTTGTGCTTTGGAAGGCGGGGCTTCAGTTTTTATTTGTTGCAGGCGCAGGCATTCTCGTTGGTGTTGTCATCGGATACCTTTTTGTACTGGCACATAAAAAAATACAGAATAACTCTGTTGTGGAAACGAGCCTCACCCTATTGTCTCCATTTGTGTCTTACCTCGCGGCAGAAGAATTACACGTTTCCGGGATATTGGCAGTTGTAAGCGCAGGTCTGATCATATCATGGCGTTCTCCTGAAGTCTTTTCTTTCCAGACCAGAATGCGCACCAGGGTTGTGTGGGATACACTGGTATTTTTATTACATGGATTTGTTTTTATCCTTATTGGATTGCAGGTTCCTTCTATCATCAGGGGGCTTGGTAATTATCCCTTCCTTGAAATTCTTGGGTACGGGCTGCTGATCAGCCTCGTAACTATTATCGTTCGTATCATCTGGGTTTTTGCCGGCGCTTATTGGAATAATATCTTCAAAAAAAAGAGTGGGTCCGGGCAATCTGTTTCCGGAAACGATGATCAAACCTGGAAAAATGTGCTTATTGTGGCCTGGACAGGCACACGTGGTGTGATATCGCTGGCAACTGCACTCGCCATTCCATTAACCCTTCAGGATGGTAGCGCTTTTCCTAAAAGGAATTCCATTATCTTTTTGGCATTCGTTGTCATATTTGTAACCCTGGTGGTCCAGGGACTATCGCTTCCTCTGCTTGTGCGACTGCTTGGAATAAAATCGCAAAACTATCCTGACCGCGAAGAAAAAGAACTGCAATTGTACCTTGCCAATAATACACTTCAATTTCTTGAGCATGAATTTCCCGTACCGCTTGATGTTAAATTGAGAGAGCAGCTGAAAAAAAAATATGAAGAGATGATCAAAGATCTCACAAGAGAAATCAGTATCCACAAAAAAGCCACTCGTGAAAATGAAGATTCACCTGTGATACCTACGGATCCGATAGTAAATGCCCAGTTGGAAATCAAGAAATTTCAACGCGACCTGCTGATAAAACTTCACAAGGAAGGCGAATTCAGTGATGACGCCCTCAGGCAGGTTGAAAGAAAAATGGACGTGGATGAATTGAAACTGAACCTACAGTTGCCCAAAGAGGAACAACAGGGAACTACAATTTGAAATATCAATTGTGCATGCCAATGAATGCTCAAAGAAATGTAAAACATGAATAAGATATTTTTCCCGGTAATTACATTATATGTAATACAACTCATAACGGCCCTGATATGTGGACCTTATTCATGCAAATGGGGGAATGCTTCTTATTTCGGTTTTGGACTTTTTGGTTTGATAGGAATTGTTATTTACATGCTGTTGCAGAGAAACTGGGATTTGATTAAAAGGCTTGGATATGCTGCGCTGTTTTCTTTTTTTTCGCTACTTGTTTGGGTCACTGGTTTTCTGTTAGGTGATTTTAGTATTCTGTGCAGACTTTTCTGAATTTGGATGTCCGGAATTAATTCGATACTATAGTTGATAGAATAAATTTGCAATCAAACTTGTACGACTTCTATGGCAGTTTAATTTGTCATTTTTTTAAAAAAGAAACAATTGTCGCACCAACCAGCTCGTACTGAAAAGGACTGCTTGAATTGCGGAGCAACAGTTCATGGCAGATATTGTCACCACTGCAGCCAGGAGAATATTGCTTCGCATCTGAGTTTCTGGTCGCTAACGAAACATTTCATTTACGATATTTTTCATTTTGATGGAAAATTCTTTGATACCCTGCGCTATTTATTATTTCGTCCCGGCCTGGTTGCACGGGAATATATTCGGGGAAAAAGAGTCCGGTTTTTAGATCCGATAAGAATGTACCTTTTTACTTCTGCTGTTTTTTTTCTGATCTTTTTTTCTCTGAGCCCTTCAGTGAATTTTAATTCCAATGATTATTTGTTATTGGATAGAGCAGAACGCATGGAGCTGGCAATGGGGCTTTCAGCAAGCGCAAAACAAAAGCCGAACGACACGGCAGTCAGGAATCAGCTATCACAGCTGCTTGATTCAAGTAAACAGATCGAATTAAAAACCTATGGTGATAAAACTGCTTCCAGGCTTGTTCATTTTCGGGGAAAACAATTTTATATGAATGCAAGAAACGATACCAGCGCTGTGAATGCCGGCTGGCTCAGGGAAAAGATCGGTTATGGAACAGAGAGGTTTAAAGAGAGGTACAAGGATGATTATGATGCAGGTGCTAACAAACTATTTGGCGCTTTTTTACACAGGCTACCGTATCTTTTTTTCATCTCTTTGCCTTTTTTCGCCGGCCTGCTCGCTTTACTTTTTAGTAAGGGAAAAAAATTTCTTTATAGCGATCATGCTATATTTTCGATCTATCACTACATCTTCAGTTTCATTATTTTACTATTGCTCATCGCTTTTAATTCATTATTTAACTGGAGCAAATGGCCTTTATTCAGTTGGTTCATTGCAGCATTATTGATCTACTGGCCGATACATTTATTTTTAGGCATGAAAAACTTTTATGGTACTGGTTATGGCAAAACCTTTGTCAATTTTCTTTTACTGAATATCATGGGCTCCATTGTATTGGGTATTTTGTTTATTGTATTCTTCCTGTTTTCTTTTTTAATTTAATCGTGTTGACCAAATGATACAATCGACAATGAGAACAGAAAATCACAAACTCGTCCAAGAACCGCGATTTCTACAGAGCTGTTTGATGATGCCCGGATCAATATCATTACATATTCCACTTAGGGGTCATTGGATACTTTCCGCCGCAATTTTTAAAAGTCGGTGAATAGTAACAGTATACTCCTTAAGCGTACCTTTGCCTACTTTAAAAATATGTGACAGCATGAGCGAAGAACGTAGTCTTAATTTTCTGGAAGAGATTGTAGAAGAGGACCTTAAAAATGGCCGATACAAACAGATTGTTACCCGTTTTCCTCCTGAACCAAATGGGTATCTCCATATCGGGCATGCAAAAAGTATTTGCCTGAATTTCGGTCTTACGAAAAAGTATGGAGGGTATACCAATCTCCGTTTCGATGATACCAATCCAACGACAGAAGAAACAGAATATGTAGACAGTATCAAGGAAGACGTGCATTGGCTGGGTTTTCAATGGAAAAATGAACTATATGCCTCCGACTATTTTGGGATACTCTATGAATATGCCGTGAAGCTGATCAAAAATGATCTGGCATATGTGGATGATTCCAGCTCAGAAGAAATCGCCGCAATGAAAGGAACACCGACGGAACCGGGCAAGGACAGCCCTTTTCGTGACCGCAGCCAGGATGAAAACCGTGTGCTGTTCGAAAAAATGAAAAACGGGGAGTTCACAGATGGCAGCCGCACCCTTCGGGCCAGGATCGATATGAAACATCCGAACATGCTGATGCGCGACCCAGTATTGTATCGCATCAAGCATGCACATCATCATCGCACAGGCGATCAGTGGTGTATTTATCCCATGTATGATTTTGCACACGGGCAAAGCGATTCCATAGAAAACGTAACGCATTCTATCTGTACGCTTGAGTTCATCCCTCACCGGGAATTGTATGACTGGCTGATTGAGAAACTCGAAATATTTCCGTCGAGGCAATACGAGTTTGCCAGGCTGAACCTCAGCTACACCATCATGAGCAAACGCAGGCTACTCGAGTTGGTCAATCAAAAATTTGTGGCAGGATGGGATGATCCGCGTATGCCAACGATCAGTGCGTTCAGAAGAAGAGGATACACGCCTGAATCCATTCGGGAATTCTGTGATAAAATAGGTGTGGCAAAAAGAGAAAATCTAATTGAAGTTGGCCTGTTGGAATTTTGTGTCAGGGAACACCTGAATAAAATTGCATTGCGAAGAATGGTGGTTTTTGATCCTGTTAAAATTGTTCTTACCAATTATCCTGAAGGCAAAAAAGAAAGCGTACAAACTGATGAGAATCCCGAGGACGAGTCTGCAGGCTTGCGGGATATTCCTTTTTCCAGGGAATTATACATTGACCGGGAAGATTTCATGGAAAATCCACCCAAAAAATACTTTCGGCTTGCACCCGGGCAGATGGTACGTTTAAAAAGTGCTTACATCATTAAATGTGATGAAGTAATAAAAGATGAACAGGGAAATATATCCCAATTGCGTTGCAGTTATATCCCGGAAAGCAGGAGTGGGGCGGATACCTCCGGCATCAACGTAAAGGGTACATTGCATTGGGTGAGCATACCCGATGCAATAACTGCTGAAGTCAGGTTATACGACAGGTTATTCAAAGTTGAAAACCCCGCGGCAGAGGAAGGAGATTTTAAAGAATATATAAATCCTGTTTCTCTGCAGGTTGTAAAGCAGGCTTATGCCGAGCCTTCTTTAATGCAGGCGAAGTTTGATGATCGATACCAGTTTATCCGCAAAGGTTATTTTTGTTTGGATAAGGATACCAGCCCAAGCCGGATCGTCTTTAACAGAACGGTAACTTTGAAGGATGCCTGGATAAAAGAACAAAAGAAATCCTCCTGAATTCTTACTCTCTCGATTTTTTTGCCACGAATTACACGGATTACCACGGATTTAATCCGTGCTAATCCGTGTAATTCATGGCAAAAAAAGCACGTGATATTGCCAATTCGGTAAGGGTTTGGGAATATAGCTTGCCTCTTTTGATGTACATTTGCGCCTCTGAATGATGAAATATATCAACGAAATTAATAAACGCAGAACGTTCGCTATTATCTCTCACCCCGATGCGGGTAAGACAACCCTTACAGAAAAGTTCTTGTTGTTTGGAGGCGCGATCCAGATTGCAGGTGCGGTGAAAAGCAATAAGATCAAAAAACACGCCACCAGCGATTTTATGGAGATTGAGCGGCAACGAGGAATCTCTGTAGCAACTTCAGTGATGAGCTTTGAATACAAAGGCATCCTGGTTAATCTTCTCGATACACCCGGTCACAAAGATTTTGCGGAAGATACGTATAGAACCCTGACCGCAGTTGATAGTGTAATCCTGGTAATAGATAGTGTGAATGGAGTGGAAGCGCAGACACGCCGGCTGATGGAAGTATGCCGTATGCGTGATACTCCGGTAATAGTATTTATTAATAAAATGGATCGTGATGGGAAAAACCGTTTCGATCTGTTGGAAGAAATTGAAAAAGAACTCAAAATTTCGCTTCATCCAATGACCTGGCCTATCAATAGCGGAAAGGATTTTAAAGGGGTATATAACTTACACGATAAAAACCTTCTTTTATTTACGGCAAATACCAAGGCTTCAGATGATGACAGCATTCAGATCACAGACCTGAAAAATAAAATGCTCGACAATAAGTTGGGTGAGAAAGATGCCGGGGCCTTAAGAGAAGATGTGGAATTAATTGATGGCGTATATGGCGAATTGAATGTTGACGAATACCTGGCGGGAAAAATTGCACCTGTATTTTTTGGGAGCGCCATTAATAATTTTGGCGTGAAGGAAATGCTCGACACCTTTATCCGGATCGCTCCTATACCCAGGAGCAGGGAGACTTCAATCAGGAAAGTAGATGTTAACGAAGACCGGTTCAGTGGTTTTATTTTTAAGATACATGCCAACCTTGATCCGAAGCACAGGGACCGAATCGCTTTTTTGCGCGTATGCTCCGGTAAATTCGAGCGTAATAAATATTTCCATCATGTGAGACTGGACAAGGACGTACGGTTCAGTAATCCATATACTTTTATGGCCCGCGATAAAGATGTGATTGAGGAAGCATATCCCGGCGACGTTGTAGGCTTATTCGACACCGGAAATTTTAAAATAGGCGACACGCTCACGGAAGGGGAAGAATTTTTTTTCACAGGTATTCCTTCTTTTTCACCGGAAATATTCAAAGAAGTGGTGAATAAAGATCCAATGAAGACTAAGCAACTTGAAAAAGGATTGTTACAACTCACCGATGAAGGAGTTGCACAGTTGTTCACCCAGTATGGCGGAAATAAAAAGATCATCGGCTGTGTGGGAGAACTACAGTTTGAGGTAATTCAATATCGCTTATTGCACGAATACGGGGCATCGGTTCAATTCAACACTGTTCCTTTTTATAAAGCCTGCTGGATCACCAGTAACGATCCGAAAAAGCTGGAAGAGTTCACACGTTTCAAATCTTCCAATATTGCAATTGATAAAGACGGGTACACCGTTTACCTCGCGCAGAGTGAATGGTTTCTAAATACTGAACGGACCAACAACCCTGACATACAATTTCATTTTACCAGTGAAATACATAAGGAAGCGGTGTAAAGATATTATCAGATCTTTCTTCTTTCGTTCTTCGTGTCTTAGTGCCTTTGTGGCAATTTTTTTGCCACGAAGGCACTAAGACACGAAAAACCTCATTACTATCTTAAGGTATTTTGTAATTACTTTAATTGTATAGCTTGAAGGCTGGCACGCGAAGGGCAAATGGAACACATCAAACATAAAAATTAACACGCTTTGTTTTAGCCGGAGTAAGACCTTGAGCATAATAAAACCCCTGCTTCCAGTAATAAAGCTTACATTACAGAGATTGGATTGTTCATGAAAAAAATGCAATGAAAATAAAAGATACTATCGTTCAATTTGTTTGTTATGAAACTACGATGAACACGGAAGAATTTATTGTGCAATGGGAACGCTTTACAAAGCGTTTTTTGAATAAGGGTATAGAGGTTACATTGCAGGAGCAGATTCAGCTAAAAAATAAATTCAGGTTCGTATCCAGGAATGTCTGGCCCCAGGATAGTTTTCAATTCGTTTTTATGGAAGGCCGTTTATCCCACAATTTTCCTGAAGGACATGTTAAAGTGGTAGAGGCCGGAGGCTATACTCCATTGCAGGTTCAATGCAATCACGCAAAGGGTGATATGGTTAAAATAATGGTGTTTTCTAAGAACCACCAGACAGATATAGAGGCGTATAAAAAAATGACGGGTTATCGTTATTTGAATATCTACGAGGCATATTACGAGAGCTGCAGATATGTTTATATACTGGAATTTTTCGTAAAAGAATCCGAAGTAAATGCTATCAGGGAACAGCTGGATCAGCAAAATAACCTGGCAGAAATCGGAGTCTATAAGGAATATGCCATGCTTGCTGTGTAGATACTGCGTCGGCATTTTCAGATCTCTCCACTATTGGATCATCAACGGGTGTGTCGTTTTTGCTATACCGTCATAGATCGCAACAAAATATAAACCTTTGGGCAAACACAGCCTGTGCAGGCTTGTTTCGCCGGTACCTTGTTTAAGATAACGATGTAGCACTATTCTTCCCTGCGTTGTAATAATTTGAAGCTGCTCGTTTCCTTTTGCAGGTTTGTGGTGAACAACCAGTTTATCATTTGCCGGATTGGGATATAAGCGCACGGTATTTTTTTCTATAATATCAACCTGCACAATCTTACTATACTTGAATTTTCCGTCCTGGTCAAACTGTTTCAAACGGTAATAGCGTGTATGTGAGGAGGGAGGATTTGTATGCGTGTATGAATAACCGATAGGGTTTGAACTATAACCTGCGGCTTTTTTATCTGCTACTGCAGAAAAATTTATTCCATCGGTACTTGTCTCGATAGTGAAGCGATCGGTATTTGCTTCCGAAAGTGTTTGCCAGGATAGTCTAACTCCATTCTCTACACCCGATGCTGTAAAAGATGAAAGTTGAACCGGAAGGACGGTGGAAAAATTGATTGCATTGTTATTATAGGCAACAAAGGCAACATCGCTGTTTCCGTTCAACGCTATTTTAAAGTAAGCAATTGATGAGATATCGGTAGCACTGATGCCAAAGGCATTGAAATCTGCTGCCCATAACCGAATAGGTCGTTGTGTATTTGTAAATCCTGAATTCAGTACCATCGGGTTGGTGCTTGCTTCATAAAAATCTGCAATCCAATTTCCAACAGGAGTGATGCTGGTGAGTATAATGTCCAGATAATTTCCTATCCGGTTTCCATTTACATCTGTGAACTCGTATCGGTCAAAAGAACTTGCCGACGGATCGGCTGTCTGTGTAATGACAACATCAGGTACTCCATCTCCTATCGCTGTGGGACTAATATTTCCTACACTAAAGAAGAGCGTTCCTGCAGGCAGGTTCGCAACACAGGTGCCTATGTTCAATCCTTTCTGTCCATCAGTTAAGTAGTAAGGAATATTATTACTTGGAGGTGGATTGCTCGGGCCAATAGGCACTCCGTCGAACATGGCACCTACTCCGATCTTGGTATTTGAATTGATTGTTCCGTTAATAGATTGCACAGGCAGGGCCCGGTAATCGCCAGCAATAAAACTTTGTCCCTGGCTTGTAAGTAATCCATCATTTACTCCCGTCGAATAGCGCACCCCGCTAAATGAAAAGGATAAGAGGTTATGATTATTATTAGGCTTCGAAGGATTTATAGCGCTCGACGAACTTTTCCAATACCCTTCATAGTCGGTAATGATCTCGGTAATACTTTGTGCGGAGCTGGAACTGTATATGAAAAGAATAAACAGGGGAAAGCCAAACTTTATGAAAATGCCTTTCAACGGATTTTTTTTCCGCTGAAGGAAAGGGTAGAAAAAATGCTTCTTGTTTATAATTTTATACATGGGGTTCGGATCTGTACTTTACAAGTCAAAAATACCATCCATAAAAGGCATACTGAATACTTTTCGCTAAATGCGACGATTTGCTCGTTGAATGAACACAAATAATCGATAAGACATTTAAAATTTCACTTTCGGTCTAATGGTTTTCATGGAGCATAGTTCAAGATCGATCGGCTAATTAGCCGAATGGAGGAATTGCAGCTTACCATTTTGAGTTTCAAATTCCCGAATTTTCAAATTACTTTTGCGCCCTATGACACAAGAACAATTGAAAGTTATGAGGGACCGTATAGTGGTTCTGGGGAGGTTTCTTTGACGTCGCTAACCGTCGTGATAAAATAGCGCAGGATAGGCAACTTACTCTGGCAGAGGGTTTTTGGAACGATAATGCCCGGGCTACACAGATCCTGAAGGATATTAAACTCAACGAATACTGGGTAAAACTCTATGAGCAGGTAGAAACTGCTGTGGAGGATTTTGCCGTGTTATTCGATTTCTGGAAGGAAGGGGAGGCCAGGGAAGAAGAAGTGAAGGAAGCCTACGAAAAATCACAGCTGCTTATTGAAGAAGCTGAATTCAAAAGCACACTCAATCAGCCTGAAGACGAATTACCTGGGATATTACAAATCAACTCCGGAGCCGGTGGTACAGAAAGCCAGGATTGGGCCGAAATGCTGATGCGGATGTACCGAATGTATGGAGATAAACAAGGCTGGTCTGTAACTCAATTGGATCTGCAGGACGGCGAAGGTGCAGGAATTAAAAGCGCCACATTACAGTTTGATGGTCCGTTTGCTTACGGGTTTTTAAAAGCTGAGAGCGGCGTTCATCGTCTTGTTCGGATTTCTCCATTCGATAGCAATGCACGGCGGCATACTTCTTTTGCTTCGGTATATGTTTACCCACTGATCGATGATACAATTGAAATTGAAGTGAGTCCTGCTGATGTGGAATGGGCATTTTTCCGTAGTGGTGGATCCGGTGGGCAGAATGTAAACAAAGTGGAAACGGCCGTGCGTTTAACTCATAAACCTTCGGGCATTATTGTTGAATGTCAGCAGGCAAGAACTCAGGGTGAAAACAGGGAGAAGGCGATGACGATGCTAAAGAGCCGTTTATACGAAGAAGAAATGAGGAAAAGAGAAGTGGTGAAAAATGCGGCCAATTCTTCAAAGAAAAAAATTGAGTGGGGATCGCAAATACGTTCCTACGTGTTTCATCCTTATAAAATGATCAAAGATCATCGTACCGATTATGAAGTAGGGAATGTTGGTCCGGTGATGGATGGTGAACTGGATGGGTTTATTAAAGCGTACCTGATGATGGAAAAAGAAACTGTCAGTTCATAGTTGATGGTTCGTATTTAATGGAAAAATGTTCAATTCTCAATATTCAATTCTCAATGTTCAGGTAATATCTTGGAGGCCGTTGTTGGTGTTTTCACCAACAACAGCGTCCACAGAAGTGTCGCCGGACAAAAGGCAATCGTGAGATGATGTGATCTCTACCCACGCTTCTGTTGTTGGTGAAAACACCAACAACGGCTTTCATGCTTTTCAATTGAATATTGAACATCGGGCACTGAATATTGAGAATTAGAGTCGAATCAATCGAATCATTCACAATGATTCGTAACAATTAGTGTCATAGAATAAAAAAAAATGAATATGCTGGGATATTTCAATTACCCTCTCCCCCAAAATGAACCGGTGCTGAACTATGCACCGGGTTCAAACGAAAGAGAAATTTTGAAGAAGGTATTGGATGAATTAAGATCGCAACAGATAGATATACCGATGTACATCGGTAGTGGAGAAGTAAGGACAGGTGATACCAAACCTATTCATCCTCCGCATGAGATAGCACATACTTTAGCGCATTTCCATGCGGGTAATGAGTCACATGTACACCAGGCAATCGATGCAGCATTACGGGCCCGCGAAACCTGGGCTGATATGCAATGGGAAACAAGAGCAAACATTTTTTTGCGGGCTGCAGATCTTATTGCTACAAAATACCGGCCTTACATGAATGGCACTACCATGCTTGGCCAAAGTAAAAACGCATACCAGGCCGAGATAGACAGTGCTTGTGAGATCATCGATTTTCTACGCTTCAATGTTCATTTCCTCGGTGAGATTTATAAGCAGCAACCCATTAGTTCTCCCGGAATGCACAATAGGCTTGAATATCGTCCTCTCGAAGGATTTGTACTGGCAATTACCCCTTTCAATTTTACTGCTATCGGGGGTAATCTCCCAACTTCCGCGGCAATGTGTGGCAACGTAGTGGTGTGGAAGCCGGCCAACACACAGATTTATTCGGCACAAATGTTCATGCGGATTTTGAAGGAAGCAGGTTTGCCGGATGGGGTTATCAATTTAATATATGTCGATGGACCTACCATCGGAAAAGTTTGCCTCGCTCACAGAGATTTTGGCGGAGTACATTTTACAGGATCCACCGGGGTATTTAATGGAATGTGGAAATCGATTGGTGAAAATGTAGGAAACTATCGGTCTTACCCACGCATTGTCGGTGAAACAGGTGGAAAGGATTTTGTTATTGCACACAAATCGGCTGATCCCGATGTGGTAGTGACTGCCTTGTTGCGGGGCGCATTTGAATTTCAGGGACAGAAATGTTCTGCTGCTTCAAGGGCATACATTCCCTCAAATATTGCAGAAAGCGTCAAGCAAAAACTGATAGCCGGAGTAAAGAGCTTTAAAATAGGAGGAGTAGAAGATTTCAACAATTTCATTAATGCCGTTATAGATGAAAAAAGTTTCGATAAGATCAAAACATATATCGACAATGCAAAAAAAGATCCTGGAGTGAATATATGGGTAGGAGGAAATGCTGATAAATCAAAAGGATACTTTATCGATCCTACAGTTATTGAAGCAACGGATCCCGGATACATTACGATGTGCGACGAAATTTTTGGCCCGGTACTGACAGTACATGTATATGATGCTGAAAAATTTGAAGAGGCGTTGGATCTTGTTGATTCCACATCGCCGTATGCATTAACAGGTGCAGTTATAGCTCAGGACAGGCATGCGGTTGAGTTCGCAACCCAAAAATTACGTAATGCCGCCGGAAACTTTTATATCAATGACAAACCCACTGGCGCAGTTGTTGGTCAACAACCATTTGGTGGTGCAAGAGCAAGCGGCACAAATGATAAGGCCGGTTCTATTCTCAATCTTTACCGTTGGTTAAGCGCTAGAACAATCAAAGAAACTTTTAATCCTCCAACAGATTACCATTACCCATTTCAAGGGTAAAAGTACCAACCAAAGATTGTTTAGTCTCTCTATGTTCCTTCTATGTTTCTATGATCCTATGTGGTGAAAAAAATTTATCACATAGGATCATGGAAACATAGAAGGAACATAGTCATCAAGTTATTCTTAGTCGCATTTAAGTAAATTATCAATTTGCTTAATGGCTCTGCGCGAAATATTTTTTTTTCACCTGGTAAGCAATACTCCATCCGAAAGGTGCGAAACGGGGATTGCGAACTCCACAAATGTTCAATGCATCAGCCACCCATTGATTACAAGTGTTGACTGCGTTATAGTTTCGATTTGAAGAAAAAAAATAGTCATAGCCATAGTATCCATTGTAGGATTGAACCCGTGGTTTGTTATCTTTCATAACAAATCCTTCCGTGATAAACGCAATTAATTGTTTGTATTGTTGCGCACTTAGTATGCGTTTTGCGGTAAAAGGATGTTTAAGCGGGTGAACGGTATCCATTAATTGAACATGCATAACACTTTTATTCCAGGGCCATAACAAAGTTTCCATAGCCATTAATACGCCTGTTTTATTTTCTGATCCTGCAATCGACCAGTCTTTTTCAGCCCAACCGAAATTTATGTACCTGTTTTTACTATGTTTTTGAGTAATGATTGTATCCCTTATAAAATCAAACCAATTGTAACAGATAATCGAATCTTCGATAGGTAAATACAATTCCGTATGAAAACCATCACCGTGGATAATAATCGGTATGCCGGATTGATGAAAGGATTCGTCTCTGTTCCTCGGCCAAAACAGGCCAATAATGGCAAACAAAAAATAAAGCACCAGCAGATCAAAAATTAAGACTACCAGCCGCCAGATGCTCCATAATAATCGCATGAGGGAGAGTTAATTCCCTAATTTAGACGTTTGACTTATTTTTATAAAAATTATTTCTTGAAAACAGTATTGAACGAACAGCAGCTGGCTTTTACGATCAAGAGACTTAGCCACCAGGTTCTGGAAAATCATGTAGACCTGGAAAATACTGTATTAATAGGGCTTCAGCCCCGGGGAATTTTTGTATCGGACCAGGTTGTGCAGCAGTTGCAGCAATTGCTTCCTGCTCATAAAATAAATTATGGCAAATTGGATATTACTTTTTACAGGGATGATATCCGTAAAGAACTTCATATTCCGAATCATACTGATATTCCTTTTTCCATAGAAAACAAAAACGTAGTGTTGATCGATGATGTTTTGTATACCGGCCGCACCATACGTGCCGCATTGGATGCATTGCTCGATTTCGGTCGGCCATCCAAAGTAGAATTGTGCATTCTGATCGATCGCCGTTTCAGCAGACAATTACCCATTCAACCCGATTATGTCGGTAAAGCCATCGATTCAATCGTTTCACAAAAGGTAAAAGTGTTCTGGAAGCAACGGGACGGGCGTGATGAAGTGGCATTGGTATGAGATCTTTTGCTGAACTTGGCTTGCCTTATTCTTCTTGCTATTCTTATTTTTCCTTTATCTTCGATCCCCGAAATGCAACTTTCAGTTAAACATCTTCTCGGAATCAGGGATCTTATTCCACAGGACATTCAAACTATTTTAGATACTGCTACACAATTTAAAGAAGTACTTCAGAGGCCGATAAAAAAAGTGCCGTCACTTCGTGATGTGACTATCGTTAATTTATTCTTCGAAAATTCTACCCGTACCAGGATATCATTTGAGCTGGCTGAAAAGCGTTTGAGCGCCGATACGGTAAATTTCAGCGCCAGCGCTTCATCCGTTGCCAAGGGCGAAACACTTCTGGATACGGTTAACAACATTTTATCGATGAAGGTCGATATGGTGGTGATGCGCCATAGCGCAAGCGGTGCTCCTCATTTTCTGGCACAGCATATTCCTGCCGCCATCATCAATGCCGGAGATGGGATCAATGAACACCCTACCCAGGCTTTGCTGGATGCTTTTTCGATCAGGGAGAAACTGGGAAATATAGCAGGTAAAAAGATTGCGATAATAGGTGATATAATGCATTCCAGGGTGGCGTTAAGTAATATCTATTTGTTGAAGAAAATGGGAGCGGAGGTGATGGTAGCTGGTCCTCCAACGCTAATCCCAAAATATATGAAAGAGGCATTTGATGTGCGTGTTGAATACAATCTCAGAAATGCCCTGGAGTGGTGCGATGTAGCAAATGTGTTACGTATTCAGCTGGAACGGCAGAACCAGGTTTTATTTTCTTCTCTCCGCGAATACAATCTTGCCTATGGTATCAATAAAAAACTGCTTGATAGTTTGAGCAAGGAGATTATTATTATGCACCCGGGCCCTATCAATCGTGGGGTAGAACTGGATAGTGATGCTGCAGATAGTAAACAATCAATCATTTTGCAACAGGTTGAAAATGGCCTGGCAGTAAGGATGGCCGTGCTATATCTTCTTTCGGGTGGACGGGAAATGAACAACTGATCATCGACAATGAGGCGGGAGAATCCAAATTAATATTAAAATTAACCACTATGCAGCGCATTGCCTTATTTCCCGGTACTTTCGATCCCATTACGATTGGTCACATCGATATTATAGATCGCGCTATTCCTTTATTCGATAGACTGATCATTGGGATTGGCCGCAATGCTAATAAGGCGCCGATGTTTTCTGAAGAGCAGCGTATGGGTTGGATCAATGAAATTTATAACAATAATCCCAACGTGGAAGCAGTCATATACGAGGGTCTGACGATCAATTGTTGCAAAAGGGTAGGCGCTAATTTTATACTTCGCGGTATCCGTTATGTCAACGATTTTGAATACGAAAAAGCCATTGCGGACATGAACCGAAGCCTCGATTACAATATAGAAACTGTGTTTCTCACCTGCCTTCCTCAATATACTTCAGTAGCCTCTACACTGGTAAGGGATGTAATAAGAAATGGGGGCGACGCAAGACAATTCTTACCGGATATTGTCGCAAATGCTATTATGAATGGAAAATTTGAGAAACAGCAATGACGAAGTGTAAGGTTTAAAGTTAATCCATGAACGATGAAGATTAAGCCACGCCACACACCTGAAATGATAATATGATCTGGTTTACTCATAAAATAAGCCTCGATGATCTGTCGGTCTTTGGAAGGAATACGATGGCAGAATATATTGGTATCGAATTTATTGAGATCGGTGAAAATTTTCTGAAAGCACGCATGCCTGTTGACCACCGCACCAACCAGCCATACGGGCTATTGCATGGAGGTGCTTCCTGTGTTCTCGCAGAAACGCTGGGAAGTATCGCCTCTGCATTGATCATTAACCCGTCGGTATCTATTTGTGTTGGACTGGAGATCAATGCAAATCATATTCGTAGTGCCAAACAAGGTTTTGTCACCGGCACGGCTTCTCCGCTTCATCTTGGAAAGTCTACACATGTGTGGGATATCAAAATTCATGATGAAGACCAAAAGTTGATATGCATAAGCAGACTTACCGTTGCTGTGATTGCTAAGAAATAGGAATTAATTAAATCCTAATTCCTCTGCGCGCCTCTGTGCCCTACGTAAACAGATCAACGAATTAAAGGTATCCAGCGGTTTTTAGCACATCTGTGATCAGCAGATACGTATTGTTTGTGTATCTGGAAAGTTCTGCAGGGGCAATCCAGGCTGCAGTTGTGATTTGTTCGTCTGTTTGTGGCTCGAGTTTTTCCTGGTTCGGCGAATGCATGAGATACCAATCTGTTTCTTTCAAAAAATGCTTTCCACTCTCTTCATAGGTATGATAGGTGGTAATCAAATGTTTTTGCAAGACTGCCGTATTCAGACCTGTTTCCTCTTTTACTTCCCGGATAGCGCATATTTCAGGCGATTCTCCCGGATCAAGTTTGCCTTTTGGAAGATCCCATTTGCCCCGGCGGTAAATGAATAACAGAAGCCCATCCTCATTCACTACAAGTCCTCCTGCAGCTTTTATCAAGGTAAATTTCTTTATAAATGATTTTTTCAGTTTTTCAATTTCGGAATGGAACAAAATACCTGCATGGATTTTTTGCAATCTCATTTCATGTATAATGGAATTGATAGCCGGTGGCGAAAATTCATCTATAAATATGGCGTCATCATGATGTTTGTAAGGTTCTATCTCATCATTCATCGTATCGGTAAGAAAAAGAGGTTTGTCGCCAAAATAAACTTTGATATGCATGGGGATTTGAAAATTAGCAAATTAGTCCCGCAGTTGCGGGATGAAAATAATGTGAGCCTGGTTGTCAATATAGATAACTGTTTTTACCGTTGATAGAAAGCCATTTTCTCATTTTCACATTTTCAAATTTTCAAATTTGTATTTTAGCGGCATGACAAACGAAAAGGCCGTTGCTGAAAAGCTATTACAAATTAACGCTATAAAGTTGAGCCTGGACAAGCCTTTCACCTGGGCTTCGGGATGGAAAAGTCCTATATATTGCGATAATCGCAAGGTATTGTCCTTTCCCTATATCCGTGAGTTTATAAAGTCAGAAATGTGTAATGTGATTTTTGAAGAGTTTCCTGAAGCTGCATTATTAGCAGGGGTGGCTACGGCGGGTATAGCCTGGGGAGCAATGGCCGCCGACCAGTTGAAACTTCCATTCATCTATGTGCGCCCCAAGCCTAAGGAGCATGGATTGGGAAACCAGATCGAAGGTTATTACGAACAGCACCAGAAAACAGTGGTTATTGAAGACCTGATATCAACAGGCAAAAGCAGCCTTCAGGTAGTGGATGTTCTGGAACAGAGCGGCCTTGAAGTGGTTGGGATGGTTTCGATCTTTAATTATGGGTTTTCGGTGGCCGCGGAAGCGTTAAAGAGCAGGAACCTGAGGTATTTTTCTCTCACCGATTACCCTACTTTGATCAATCTGGCCATCGAAAGGTCGATCGTAAGCCCGGATCAGGAGGAAATTTTGTTAAATTGGAGTCTTGATCCTTCTAACTGGAAAGGGTTTTAATTAAATTTGATAAATTTATTCCCATGAAGAAACTATTAGTATTATCCATTGCCCTTGCCGGTTTTGCTGCGACCGGGTTTGCACAGGTTAAAAAAGCAGTTCAGACAGTTACGATTAAGACCCCCACTGTTCAATGCGATATGTGTAAGAAGCGGATCGAAGAATATATGATCCGCGAGACAGGGGTGCAAAAGGTGACCGTGGACTACAAGAGGAAAACAACCAAAGTGACCTTTGTAACAGACCGCACGAATATTGAGAATATAAAGACGGCTATCGCCAATACGGGATATGATGCAGACGATATTACCGCCAATGAAGAATCCTATAAAGAACTTCCTAAATGCTGTAAGAAACCGGCAGACGGCGGAGGAATGAAGAAAACGTTGTAATTAAAATTTTTTGAAGCCCCGTGAGGGGCTTTTTTTTACGGTTTTCTATCAGGGCGCAACATCATTCTCTATCTCCAGGAACATGAGTATTCCATTGAATATTCAAAACCGACAAGCGTTTCTCATTGTAAATCGAAACGGAAATATCTCCTATGTAGAAATAACTGCTATTCAACCTTGGCATGACTTCGGTAAGCTTCTCACTACGTCCATCTTCATGCTAAGGTAATCACCTCGGCAGCCCATTACCGATGCCATTAATAAGGTTGAATCGAGTTAGAGACATGCATATTGAATTAAAGGCGCTGTCAGATGCTATTCTTACCGATCTATACTCAGCTCCGAAGGAGCACCGTCTTTATAGTGATAAACGACCAGTATAAAGGCTCCGTAGGAGCCACGTGTGATTTTTAGGGTTCAAATATCACTTGCAAAGAGCTTAAGCCGCGTTTATTATTCACTTCGAAATGACAATTCGTTTTAAGCGCGTTGCGAATTTGAGGTCCTTTCATTAAAGTTTTATCTTTTGATTTCCTTCATATTTGATGGGATAATTAAAAAACACTCCCGATCTTCCGACGGTCGCTTTTCCGTCGAGTTTCACCAACACCGAACTGTCGGAAATGGATTGCAGAATTCCGGAAACCGCGTTAATAGTTTCCATCGTCATGGTCATTGGAATAAGAAACGTATCCTTTTTGGGAATATTGATAAGACTATCTATGACAGTTCGTCCTAAATACTTATTATTTATCTGCACGTCGACTTCTGCTTTTTTTAATTGCAATCCGGAATTCGGATTGTAAAACTGCACATCCATACCCACGGTCGTTTCCTTGATGCCCCATTTTATCACCCTCACATTTTGAAAACCAAGGTAATCGAAACCTTTTGGTTTAGCGCAAGACAAGAGCAGCAAAATTCCCAATACGGTATTTATCGAAACAAGCCTTTTAGTCATCAGATAATTTCTTTGGCTGCAAAGTAGGGGATTAATTTTTGAGCCCGAAAACGCCCTTACATTTTTAGACTTTTCTTGGCTAAAAGCTTTAGATTTGAACAGGCACTAATTGAATTTTTCTAGCGAAATCTGCCAACTAATAATTTTAGTTTTATTTTTTATTGTTATAGATTGTTTATAAGATGTTTATAATTGGCATCTAATAATTATAATCATAAGATAAGGGACACAAATTGACAGAGATGACAGATAGATAGTTAAATCTTATACAGAATACACTCAACTACAGAATCAATGGGAATTGTAATTGAATATCAATATTTTCCACCCTCTATATTGTTTAAGAGTTTATGTCCCGCAACACATTTATTATTTGAACAATATGAGAGCTTTCAAAAAATGAGTTTTCGGAACAGATTGATGATCGCAGGCGCGGGAGGCTCCATTTTATTGAGTGTTCCACTTCAGCAAGGCCGTAACCAAAAAAGCCTTACGAAAGATATTCGCGTTGAAAATCGGACTACGTGGCAAGCGGCACATTGGAAGACAATCGTTTCGTGTTACAATAAATCACCCTGGTTCGAATATTACCGTGATGAGTTAGATCACCTTTATAATAAGCGTCAAGAATTTTTGGTAGACTGGAACCTTTCATGTTTCCGGTGGATAAGCGATAAATTGAATATTGATGTTGCTGTCAGTTTGACCGCTGAATGGAACGAATTCTATGATGTTGAAAATTGGGACGATTGGAGAAGCCGGTTATCGCCAGGTTCTATTTGCGAAAAATTTCCTTCAGCACCGAAATACAGGCAGGTATTTGAAGAACGAACTGGTTTTATTCCTCATCTCTCGATACTTGATTTGTTATTTTGCGAGGGGAAAAACGCGTTGAATACTGTCGGAGAGCAATAAATTTTGAGCTCATGCTTTAGCATCCGTTTCACTATATTGCAAGACAGCACTCCACTCCAGACTAACCTGGGTTAATCGTGTGTACATGAAAAAAAATGTTTTACTGATAGGGTGGATAATGATTTGTTCAATGCTGTATGCACAGCAAAAGCCTCACTATACCCAGTACATTCTTAATCAGTTTATCATTAATCCAGCACTGACCGGGATCGAGAATTACACCGATGTGAAGCTCAGTCACAGGCACCAATGGGTAGGTTTTGATGGAGCACCTATCACAACCTATGCTACGATTCATCGGCCGATCGGGAAGAAGGATTACAGAACAAGTCCGACTTCATACAAAGTTCCCGGAGAAAACCCGAGAGGTAAAAGTTTTTGGGAGGAGTATACAGCCGCCGAACCCCATCATGGGATAGGACTGCAGGTAATGAATGACAGGACCGGACCGTTGAATCAATTTGCCGCATATGTTACCTATGCCTATCATTTGGGTATTAGTGGAAAAACCAGCCTGGCTGCAGGATTCGGGGCGGGCTTTACCAATTTTAGTCTGAACACCTCAAAGCTTGATTTCATTTACACTACTGTAGATCCAGCAGTGCAAAATGGAGGTTATCTTAACCAGCTCAAACCAGACTTCAACGCCGGACTTTATTTATATTCTGCAGATTATTTTGTTGGTTTTTCTGCTCAGCAGATCATCCCTCAAAAAATTGCTTTTTCTGATAATTCCGTAGGTACAACGGATGGCAAACTCGTTCCACATCTGTTTTTAACGGCCGGTTACAGGTTACTGGCGGGAGAAGACTTCAATTTTATACCTTCTGTAATGGTAAAATACATCAACCCATTGCCCATGCAGGTGGATATTAATGCCAAATTGCAATACCTTGATCTGGCGTGGATCGGAGCGAGCTATCGCACTGGTGAAGGTTTTGCAGGAATGGTCGGGATGAATATTTCAAATACCATTAATGTGGGTTATTCTTATGACTACACAACTTCGAGATTAAATACCGTCAGTAAAGGAACACACGAGATCATTGTTGGTTTTTTACTTGGCAATAAATATGGAGACTGGTGCCCGAAAAATGTATGGTAGGACAGGTAGGAAGTATGAAATACGAAGTACGAAGTACGAAATTCAAAACAGCTTTCGTATTTCGTACTTCGTATTTCATACTTCCTACTTTGTATTCTTTTCCTCAAACCATTTTACAATCGATGGCATGTTTCGTTCGAAGCCGCCGGGAATGAAAAAGTTTAGGAGGCCGATTTTACTATCTGTGCGATTGGCAAAATCATGGATCGTGTTTTCAGGAATTAAAATAAAAGATCCTTTCGCAGCCATTAACCATTCTTTGCCAACCAGAATGGATACTGTTCCTTCAAGCACATAAAAAATATCCTGATTTTTTTCATGTGAGTGTGCACCCGGCCCCTCAGAATAAGGATCCAGCCACCATTCGGAAATGCAATATTGCTGCTTTGTTTCCTCTTCGTCTGCTTTGAAAATAGCCTGCATTTTACCCATGTTATAATGCCGCCCCTGGTTTGCAGGTAAAAAGATTGAGCCTTCAGGTAATTTATGATCTGCCATTTTTAGGTAAAGGTTTTTATGGTTAGGTGATGCCGTGGTTATGAACGATTAGCTGTGATCCACCACACGTTTCCAAACGGATCCTTGACGCCACCGGTGCGGCCATAGTCCTTGTCTGATAATTCCATTACCACTGAGGCGCCATTTTTAAGTGCTTTTTTGTAGGTCTCGTCGGCATTCTCAACATAAATATATAAACCTGCAGGTTGCGGCGGCCATTCCGTACTACTCTTTCCAAACATGATTGTACTGCCGCCGATATTCACTTCTCCATGCATGAGTGATTGATCATCATTCAAAAACCGGCTCGTTTCATGGCCACCGAAAACTTTTTCTATAAAGTCATAAAATTCTTCTGCGTTGGGTATTACCAGATAAGGCATTACTACCTGGTGCCCTGATTGAATTTCCATCGTTAATAATTTATTTTGTTGAATGCAAATCTAGCCGGCATAACTAATTGCAAATTGGAAAAAACCGACATCTTTACTCGGTTTTCCATTCAGTGCCTTCTGCCTTTCCGGAAAAATAATGCCTCGGATGGTAGCCGGAAAATTCTTTAAAGTCGTGGATAAAATGGGATTGATCGTAATAACCGCAATCGTACGCTATACTCGTTAAAGATTTATTTGAATCTCCAAATAGCTGGCAGGCGGAATGAAAGCGTACTATCCTGGAAAAAAGCTTCGGTGCAAGACCTGAGAATTCCCTGAATTTTCTTTCAAATTGTCGTTGGGAAATAAAATACTGATCAGCTACCTTTTCTATTCTGTTCGTTCCTTTAGTTTGTATAATAAACCGGATCGATGAAAACACAGCGTGGTTGCGTTGCTGATTTTTTTGAATTCGTTTTTCCAGGAATTCAGTAATTATTTTCACACGTTCTTTGTTATTAAATGCCAGTATCATTTTTTCCTCTAATGCTTCACCCTCTTTCCCCAGCAGTGTAATTAGATCAGGCATCTGGTTACTGATTTCTGTTGCAGGAATTCCAAATAATACAGGGATGGAGTAGGGATACAAATAAACGCCAAACATGGCGAAGGGTTTGTCTATTCTAAATCTTCGTATCTGCGTCAAAGGTCCCTGCAATGCAGAGATGCATGAAGGTTCGCTTTTGCCGCCGAGAAGCTCGTCAAATCTGCCGTTATAATGAAACACCATTTCCGCGCAAACATCAGCCATCGACCGGTGGGTATAAGTTTGATCGGTACTTTCGAGTGCCCAGAAACAACGAACAAAACCGGAAAGCAGTGCGGACGGTGATATGGTGTAATAGGTCATTACAGTAACTCTTCCTTAAAGTATTTATCCAGCCAATACGCGTTCCATCAAATGTAATAATATGAAATCGTAAGTAGGCGTAAAGATTGAATTAATTTATGGTACTTCAATAACCGTCCAGCTATTAGTTCTACGACTCCATATGATCGCATAATCTTTGGCATGCATTATTTTATGAGTTCTTGCGCGGCTATCGTTTGAAAATCTCAACCATCCGTAATTATAAATTTCAAACTTGAATACAAATGGCTGTGTGGTTTTAAGAGGTGCGGCGGTGAAATCGCGCCCATTGTCCGACAAATAAACAGTCATTTCATTGTTGCCATAAAGGGAAAGATATATCCAACTTGCATCGTTGGAAGCTGGCGGAGGATTTTGCTGTGGCTGAGGTGTAGGAGTGGTAGGACTTGCGCTTGCAATTCCATTGGCATAGTCCCAACCTTTTGCTATTGCGCTTAACCTGTCGGCTTTTGCAGGATGTGTTGCACTTGCCCGTGGTGAGGCGATCTGTTCCATTGCTGCCCTGGCTTCATTTAGTGTGGCGCCCAGTTTTGCCATCACATAACCTGAAAAATAATCAGCTTCTATTTCTTTTGGAGGAGTGCTTCCTTTTGTATCAATGATATGATTGCGGTAATGATGGCCCATTTCATGGGCTAATACGCTAACCGAAGCCCACTTGGTTCCGGCATATCCATCCAGGTTTTCTAAAAAATCATTGTCATAAATAATATAGCGCCTGTTCCTGATAATCGTAGCATAGGCATTGTTTATTCCATTTTGTTCCTGAATTGTAAAATTTTCTTTCCAGTTGATGCTGTCAAGCATTGTATTGATGTAGTTCCTTGCTTCATAGACTGATTGGAAATTCGATTGGGTTGACCGGGGAGGAATAATGATTCCACACTGATTGACCTTTTGCGCAGCCAGCAAATGATAGCCGAATAAAACCACGGATAGAAATAGTTGTTTCATAAAAATTATTAACGCATTTAAACAGATGGGAGCACGATTCAGGCATCGTTGCCGAGCCCGCTATCGATCTTTGATTACGCAATAAGCAAGCCAGCACTTGATTGCCGGCGCTCTGTTTTGTAAGAGAAAATGGCAGATCGCTACCGCGGATATACCGAGTCAGGATATCATCAACCTGCATCAATAAAAAACCCCGCATTGCGGGGCTTTTATATTAGATATATACAATCTTTTTTTTCGGCGCTGTCTTTTTCCTTACCGGCTTTAATTCCTGAACTTTTTCCTCGCACAGTCTTTCCTGTATAATTGCCTTATAGATTTTTTGTTGCCGGGCCTGTTTAATATTGCGGTCCTGCTGAAATCTTTGCAATTCATTACGCAAGTTTGAATGCTCTTTCATTAATTCATTTTCTGCCTGTATCAGGGAAGCCTGCATTTCTTCATTCACCTTTTTCCAGTCAACATCCGACATTGCCTTTTTCAGTTCCTGCTGAAGTTTTACAATATCAATTTTTTTACCCGCAGCAGTCATTTCCTTTTCCAGTTTTTGCCAATCGATTTCCTGGAGAGCTTTTAAGGCGGTTGTCATGGCTTCTTTTGCCTTTACCTCAGCCTGTGTAAGAATGTATTTTTTTGGTAAGGCTGTATCTTCTACGATCTGATAGGAGAAACTTGTGCTGGGAACATAGGGATGTACTTCTCCACTATAGACAGGTTCGGCGGCAATTGTAGTTTCAGGAATTGAATATTCGCGTTCTTCCGATTGCGTTCCTGCAAAGGAGATTAGTGACGTCGAAGTTTCTTGTGACGGGGCGTCTGCGGGTTGATCATCTATTATCCATTCTATAATTTCCTGTGCGGGATCTTCCCGTTTGTGATCATCTTGAATTGAGAGATGCGACGATGGAGTTATTTTCTTTTTTTTGATGGAAACTTTTTCTTTGGCGATCTCATCTTTAATAAGATCACTGGTTATTTGTTCCGCGTCGATGCCGCTGACACTATTTTGTACTGTACCGATCGTTTTTACAATCACCTTGCCAGGATTGTACCAACCGATGAATCCGATTAGAAAGGCAGATAGAGCATAAGCTACAAGCTTCTGATTGATGGCACTGCATGTAGATTTTTTATTTAAAATTCTTTCCACCCTATTCAATAATAATTTTTTGTTTCTACCTGTTGCATTCATAGTCAGCGCACCAGTATGAACGCGGTTTTTTTCCAGCAGTAGTAAGGCATTTGCATATTGACCAGCATCATAACGGAATTGGAGAACCATATCATCGCAACTGTTCTCTCTTTCATTTTTAATAATATGGGTCAGTATGCGAACAAAGGGATTAAAAAATAAAATGATATCCATGCATGCGATCAGCAAATTGATAAAATAATCGTTTCGGCTGATATGATTTAGTTCGTGCAATACAATGGATTCAGCCTGTTGAATGCTCAAGTGATTAATGGCCGCTACAGGCAATAGAATAACAGGTTTCCAAAAACCAATGGTGAGAGGTGTATCCACCAGATCAGAGAGCCAGATACTAACACTCTTCTTAATTCCCATCTGGGCAGCAACATGTTTAAGGAAAACCCTCAATTCGGGATTAACTTTGTATATACCGGTTGAAAAAAGTTTTTGCGTAACGTAATATTGGCGATACAAGCGGATGAATAAATAAATAATAGCCGCTAAATAAGCCAGCGATAAAAAAGGCAGCGCCGGTTCAAGAATGGAAAAAAAGGAGGCGATGGAAGGACTTGATACAACCGCATCTGTGTCACCGTTGGTATTCGAGTTAAGGGTAACCGTGCCGGCATTTACCAGCTGGTTAAAGTGAAAAATCAAAGTAGCTACAAACCAAATTGAACCCCCGGCCAATGATAACAATGCCAGTGAGTGTTTTTGCCTCGGCTGAAACCTTTTTCCATTTCCGGTCAGCAACACGTACAGCAACCACAATAAACCCATTTGCCAGAAACTATCTAATAATGACCAACCCAAGGCTTTTAAAAAAGCCGACTGGTACAGTGCATTCATTCTATTGATTTTTTAGATTGTTAAGCAGTTTCTGAATCTCATCCAATTCGTCGGCAGAAGCTTTATGATTTCCGAGTGCCTGTATAACGAGTTGGGTAGTTGAACCTCCAAAAAGGGTGTTGATCATTTTTCCCAGTAAATGCTTCTGCGTTTTTTCTTTGCTGACAGCGGGTTGATAAATATGCGTTTTAACTGAATCATCGCGTTTTACCAATCCCTTTTCATGCATGATCTGCATCAGCTTAAGAGTAGTGGTATATCCTGCATCTTTTGTTTTTGACAATTCTTCATGTACTTCGCGAACACTTGCTAAACCTCTATCCCATAATACCTGAAGAATTTCCAGTTCGCTTTCTGTTGGCTTAATATACTTGATCGTTGACATAGTAAATACATTTGTGATAAATTTACGAGAAATTTCGTATACAAATGTTAAATCAAGATAATTTCATTTTATTTTCCCTGCAAATCAAATCAATGAATGGGATTATCCGGGTGTAAGCGGTTGTATTCCGTTATCATTTCCCTGGCGGTTTTACTGGTTCCGTCGTGGCTCCAGCCGGGTGGCTTGATGAGGTATTTGAAGGCATCCTTTGCTGAATGAGTGCCGGTCATTTTTTTGTATAGATGCTTCCATTCTGAAAAGGCTACAGCGACAGGATTAAAAGTGTTTACATTCCTGGTGAGTCCATAGTTCGGACGCTCTTCTTCTTTTTGAAATGTGCCGAATAGCCGGTCCCATATAATAAGAATGCCTGCATGATTTTTATCAAGATATTTCAGATCACTTCCATGGTGAACACGATGATGGGAAGGGGTATTAAAAATAAATTCAATGATGCGGGGCATTTTGCCGATGGTTTCGGTATGGATCCAGAATTGGTAGATTAAACTGATCTGTTGCATGAACAAAATTAAGATGGGGTGAAATCCTACCAACGGCATCCAGGCCCAGAATAGAAACGAGCCGGTTGCATTTCCGGTCCAGGTTTGCCTCAACGCTGCGGCGAGGTTATATCGTTGTGAAGAATGATGTACTACATGCGAAGCCCAGAACCAGTTAACATGATGGCTGGTGCGATGAAACCAGTAATACGAAAAATCATCAGCGAAGAATAACAATATCCAAAACCACCATGTCGACGCATCCAATGTAAATAGCCTGTATTCGTATATGACAGTAAATAAACCAAAAATCAATGCCTTTGTTATGAAACCGGTCAGCACATTTCCGATACCAAGGGCAAGGCTGCTCCATGTATCTTTTTTTTCATACAGGTCTTTATTTTCTTTGTAGGAAAACCACGCTTCAACAGAAAGTAAAAGCACAAAGAAGGGAATGGCATAAAATAAAATAGCGGGTTGCATGACTACAATCGTTATACCTACAAATTACGCAATTTCCGGGTGAATGTTGTTATCATCAACATTGGCTAAATCAGAGCCTCTGTGCCTTCCCTCCGTTGCATCCTGTGGTTGACTTTGGTACTGCATATAAAGAGTCTAACGTTGCAAGAGTTTTTTAACCACAGAGGAGGTAACGGAGGGAAAGCGCACAGAGGCGCACTGAGGTTATTTTTGGGCTAAAACTATTTTGGCGGGCGAGTTATGATCGTCTTCAATTTTTGTTTTTATTTTTCCTTTTACGCTATATACATCATTGCCATCACCACCTTCCAATTGAAGTTTAATAGAGGAAGAAACATTTTCATTAATGTCAAAATGATCATTTCCATCCAGTCCCATGATGACTATTTTCTTAGTGTGTCTTTGATTGAATGTCCGTTGATAGATGATCTTGTTTTTATCCTCAGACCCATTCCGCGAAGCAGTTACTGTAATATTATCGCCCGCTTTTTCGATTGTAAAAAATTCCTGTTCATCGCTTCCTATAATAAATGCATTTGTGGCAAGAAAGCGATAGTAATTCATTGCGTGTTCAAGCAAACCATTTCTTCTGTTCTTTAATTTCCTTTCCAGTTTTTTGCCACTGATAGCATACACTTCGGCCGGAATTTTTTTTACGGCCATTTCAATCACACTGTCTGTAAGCTTATTTTGAAATTGAATGATGGCATTTTTCCAGTCTTTCTCATCGAGTTGATTGAGCCATTGAGCATCCATTTCCCATGTTTTATTGCTTAACTTTTTGAGCGCTGAACCATCGTTGGTGAAACTGTGCATATGCGGCAGAACGGTCATCGACGCAAATAAAACCAGCAATCCATTTGATTTAAAATATGCAAAGTCGCGGTCTTTGGGAATCGGGTAATAATAAGTTGTTTCACCTTTTTTCTGAACGCCCCATTTCCATTGATCCTGGTGCCTGTCCCAATCTGCTATTAACATATCGAGAAGACGGGCCCTTAATACATTCTGTTGTAATAGTTGATGATCATTCTTTTTAAAAACTTTCTCCATAACATCCTCTGTACTCTCTGGTTCTGATTGATCAGGAGTAGGCTCTCTGTCTTCCAGAAAACAGACTGTATTGGCGAAAAGACTTCTGTATTCTCCGAAGTCAGGGTCATCGGGCACAAAGAATAATTTAGGTCGGGCAACAATAACTCCGGCCGCTCTGGCAAGATCTGATACGGTAAGACTTCCATAAGGATGTGATGCCGAAATAAGATCCTGAACAGGATTCTTTACCATTCTACTGACAAATTTGTTTTTTATCGCTACTTCCATCGCTTTTGCTACATCCTTATCTGTTGAACGCAGCACCCATTCCTGGCCATTTTTGTCGAGCAACCGAAGGCTTTTGGTTTGTTGTCCTCCGCCCAACTCTTTAATCTTAAAACCTCCCTGGTGTTTTTTTAAATGAAACACGGGCATTTTAACCGGGGTAGACCATTCTCTGCGATAATTTTTTCCAATAAATAAAACCCTCACAGGTGAGCAGTTTATATATTTTGTGCTTGCAGCCACGATCACTGAATCCTGTGCCTGGGTGTGGGAACCAGAAATAAAACAAGATACGCCTGCACAAACAGGAAGCAAAGGCCTCAACAGTGAATGAATTAATATGTTGAATTTCATGTACACTCTGATTCTAGCCGGATCCGATTGAATTAATTTCACTCATACCCTGCATTTTTCAAGCCATCATTATGAACGTTTATATGAAAATTTTCTTCAACGCTTCCTATAAGTTATAGGCGAATTACCTGTAATGAAGCCGATTTGTAGAAAATAATCGCCACTATATCAGTATTCAGTATCAATTTTCCGGTCCTCTTCTACCGGCAAATACCTTTTCCAATTTAAAATAGCCTGTTTTTACCTCACATTTATAAGTATCCTCAGCGATTCTCTTCCATCAACCCCAAAACTAGCAGATAGTGGAGCTCGTATTACAATCAGATTTTACCACCGGCACACAAACACGCCGTCAGGAATTTCATCTTTGTAGAAAATACATTTCATCCTCAATCCGCTCCGTAGGAGCGGCATGACTCAGGTCTGAATGCGATTCTCAACGAAATGATCCTGGGTTCAGATACTGTAAAGGTGCATTCAAGCAAAGTCCCGATGTAGAAACATCAGGACTTTTGGTATTTGGTATGATTAGTAGCCTTATGGAAATCAATCGTCTGGTAAAAATAAATGAAAATCTGTCCGGTTCTTCTACCACTTTATCCATTCACCAGCGATAGACGAATATCATTCTTTTATAAGCAAAACGTTTTTGGACGGTTTCAACATCTTTGGATTTTCGCCAGCCTCTGAACTTATCACAACTTCTTTATGAGTTTGTTTTCTGCCTGCATGATTTCCGCCTGTTTCAAAAATAGAAGCCAGGGTTGGGGCGATCACCAACGAAACGATCGACATTAATTTGATCAGGATATTCATGGAAGGTCCTGATGTATCCTTAAAAGGATCACCTACAGTATCACCGGTCACCGAGGCTTTGTGAGGTTCCGACTTTTTATAATACATTTCTCCATTGATCTCTACCCCTTTTTCAAAAGATTTTTTTGCATTATCCCAGGCCCCACCGGCGTTGTTCTGGAACATGCCCATCAGAACCCCGCTAACGGTAGCACCTGCTAAGAATCCACCCAATGCTTCGGGTCCCATCGTAAAACCGATGATCAGGGGGGATAATATTGTGATGGCTCCCGGCAGCATCATTTTTCTAATAGACGCTTCTGTAGAAATGGCAACGCATTTATCGTATTCGGGTTTACCAGTGCCTTCCATGATCCCGGGAATCGTGCGGAACTGCCTTCTTACTTCTTCCACCATTGCCATGGCTGCCTCTCCTACAGCTCGGATAGCCAGTGACGAGAATATGAATGGGATCATTCCACCCACAAATAAACAAGCTAAAACATCAGCTTTATAGATATCAATTCCATCGATGCCGGCAATGCCTACAAAAGCAGCAAACAAAGCCAATGCCGTCAATGCGGCGGAAGCAATTGCAAATCCTTTACCGGTAGCCGCTGTAGTATTTCCAACCGCGTCCAGTATATCGGTTTTTTCACGAACGTCTTTCGGCAATTCACTCATTTCAGCAATTCCCCCGGCATTGTCTGCGATAGGACCGAATGCGTCAATGGCTAGTTGCATGGCGGTGGTTGCCATCATGCCTGCGGCAGCAATGGCCACACCGTACAAGCCTGCAAATTCATAGCTTCCATAAATTCCAGCGGCCAGTACGATTATTGGCAGGAAGGTGCTTTCCATGCCTACTGCCAGCCCACCTATCACATTTGTGGCGTGTCCGGTGGCTGATTGACGAATAATACTATTCACCGGCCGCTTTCCCATGGCTGTATAGTATTCGGTGATCAGGCTCATTAAAGTTCCCACCACCAAACCAACGGCAATTGCGCCAAAAACGCGATCGGGCGTAAAGTCAAAACCACGAAGGCTTAAATTATCAGGCAACAGCCAATGCACAAGGAAGTAAGAAGCGATAGCTGTCAATACGATCGATCCCCAGTTGCCCATATTTAAGGCCTTCTGCACTGCATCTGTATTGAGGCCCGCTTTATCAGAAATTTTTACGAAGAAAGTACCAATGATTGAAAACAACACACCAACACCTGCAATCATCATAGGAAGCAGGATCGGGGCCATATCGCCGAATTCATTGAGAGCCTCCTGCGGGATGGTTGTTTCTCTTCCCAACACCATGGTGGCAAGAACGGTGGCAACATATGATCCGAATAGATCCGCACCCATCCCGGCTACATCACCTACATTGTCACCTACATTATCAGCGATCGTCGCAGGGTTCCTCGGATCATCTTCGGGGATGCCTGCTTCTACCTTACCCACCAGGTCAGCCCCCACATCGGCGGCCTTGGTGTAAATTCCGCCGCCTACCCGGGCAAACAGGGCAATGCTTTCAGCGCCTAATGAAAATCCTGTAAGAACCTCGATTGTTCTTTCCATTTCCACGGTATCGACTGCAAATCCATCCGCAAAAATTGCTTTTAATATAATAAACAAACCGCCTAATCCTAAAACGGCCAGGCCGGCTACTCCGAGACCCATGACCGAACCGCCGGTAAAAGATACCGCCAGTGCTTTTTTCAAACTGGAGCGGGCTGCCTGGGCGGTACGTACATTCGCCTTGGTGGCTATTCTCATTCCGATGAAACCAGCCATTGCACTGAAAATGGCTCCCATGATAAAGGCAAGAGCAATACTCCAATGACTGTCGGCATTGCTATACCCCATTATTCCCAATAATAATGCTGCTATCACTACAAAATAGGCCAGGATCTTATACTCCGCTTTTAAGAACGCCATCGCTCCCTCCTGAATGTATTTTGCAATCTCTTTCATGCGGTCTGAACCGGCATCCTGCTTTGAAACCCAGTTAAATTTGATAAAAGTGTACAGTAAGCCGATAGCGCCCATCACGGGAACGAGATAGATCAATTTGTCCATAAGCAACAATTCTTATTGAAAATTAAGGCCGCAAAAATAGGGGAAAAGCTCCAAATACATAGAGAATGTGCAAATTACACTTAATTGATCCATCGGTAGAAATGGAATGTCCGGGGTGTTTAACAAGGCCTGTAAATTCGAATGATTATTTTTGTTCGACCCCTTTAAAAAAGTAAAAATTGCATGAAAAAGAGTTTGATGTTTGCTTGTGTGCTGATGTTCGCTTTAAAAGTCGTTAGCCAACAGGTAAAAAAAGTACAGATCGCTGAAATTGAAGATATCATTCAAAAAACGGATCATCCTGTGATCATCAGTTTCTGGGCAACCTGGTGTATTCCGTGTTTGCATGAGATTCCGTATTTCCAGGAAACCGTTAAAAAATATGCGGATCAAAAAGTGGAGCTGGTGCTGGTAAGCCTTGATTTTAAGGAATCGTACCCTGCAGCTTTGGAAACCTTTGTGAAAAGGAGAAATTTCAAGGCCAGTCTTTATTGGCTCAATGAAACCAATGCCGATCTTTTCTGTGCTAAAATTGATTCCAAATGGAACGGAAGCATTCCGGCCACTTTATTTATAAATAATAAAACCAATTACCGAAAATTTTTTGACCGGCAACTGACGCCCCTCCAGGTTGAAGCCGAGGTAAAAGCACAGGTAAAAGAATAGAATTCGTCGTGTTCTTCGTGAACACCGATTCAAAACCACAGGGTTCTCAAAGAACACGACGGAAGGCACAACGGACACGACGTGTAAAAACGTACACGGTATCGGCGATTATTAATATGAAAAAGCCTTCCCGGTATTCTCGGGGAAGGCTCATGATTTTAAAAACGGGGCGCGTTTACATCCTTTTGATATTACAACCAACACTCCTTGTTTCCTTTACACTCACATCTTTTCCGTTTACTAATTCATCGACTGCTTCCTTTAGATGATGCCTGCTCACATTGCCCTCATCATTCGGGTTGTTATCAATAGCACCATGGTATACCAGTTTTCCATTCTTATCAAATAAAAAACATTCAGGTGTCCGGTTAGCGCCGAAAGCATCTGCCAGTTCACTATTCTTATCTACTGCATAATACCAGCTGTAGGCCTGTGCTTTTGCATAGTTCTTCATAGCATCCAATGATTCATCGTCGTTTCTGTTTGCTTCATTAGAATTTAATACTACCACACCCACATTTTTTGATAATGAGTATTGGCAAATTTCTTTTGCACGACCCTGGTTTTTAACAACGACAGGACAGGTATTGCAACTGAACATAACCAGTAAACCATTTTCCTTCATGGAGGTTTTCAGGGTAATCTCTTTACCGGTTATATCACGCAGTTTAACATCAGCTTTTGGTAATTCGGCGCCAATAGGAAGATTTTTTTCTTTGAGGGAAAACGACAGTAACGAAAGGGCGGGTAACAGCATTACCGCGAGTAATATTTTTTGCCACTGGCTCAGCCAGGGTGAGCTTTTAGGAAGAAGAACAGCTTTCATATACAAACGTTTTATTTCACAAAGCTTAACAAAAATCAAGCCCGAAAACCACTTTTTATTTTTGTTGGCTCAAAAAAATGGTGAGCGGCTAAGCATTGTCAACCATTTTCTTTTCAGCCGCCGGTTGCTGTTGCAGTTCAGCCTTCTGCCTTTCTTCGGCCATTGCCTTCAGTGAATGAATGCTCACATTCAGTTCGTAGCCAATAAGCAACAAGAGTGAGTTGATATATATCAGCACCATGATAATCAGGATCGTTCCGATAGAACCATATACTTTATTATAAGTACTGAAATGGTTCACCCAGAAAGAAAATGCAAAATTAGTAACAACCAGCAGGAACGTGGCAAAGATGGCTCCCGGTGAGGAAAGTCTCCAGCGCTTGTGCATGGCAGGCGCATACTTGTAAGTGATGGCTACTGAATAAAAAAATAATGCTCCGATAACAATCCATCGCACAGAAAATATTAAGAAAATCAAAAACTTATTCTTAATGTCAAGCCAATCGAATAAAACCTGGGCGAGCTTACCCTGGGTGATCAATAATATGACCGTGGCAATGATCAGCAAAATTAAAACAGTTGTGAGTTTAACAGCCATCCATCTCATTTGCAAAAAATTCTTTTTGCTTGCACTGAGGAGAGATTTATTAAAAGAATACATAATGCCCATCATGGAATTGGAAGCGTAGTAAACTGCCAGCACGAAACCGATTGACAGAAGTCCGCTCCGGGGTGTCATCAGGAAATCCTTCAGGAATTGTGACACGAACTCATACGTGTCACCGCTCCTGAAAATATCTTTTGTCAGCACTAATAATTCATCAGTCACCTGTTTTGAAACCGGTAGATAGGGGATAAGTGTGCACAAAAAAATTGTAGCCGCCGGAATGGCCATCAGGAAATTGAAGGAAACCGCTTCGGCTCTCTGGTTCAAGCCCACCCTCCGTACCTGGCTTAAGAAAAATACGATGACATCATAGAGTGGTACGCCATCAAAACCAGGTAAAATAATGTGTTTACTTTTGTTTATTAAAAACCGAACTACAGAAAAGTTTAGTATGATGCGTTCGAGTTTTGTCATGGTTTATTCGCCGGTATCTTCTTTAGCAGCTTGTTTTTTTTGGATCAACTGGTCAAGGGCTTTATGATATTCTTTCGCGTACTTCAGATGATCAGCATAGGTTTCCGTAAATACATGTCTTTGTGAAAAGTCGCTTTTGGCAACAAAGAAAAGATAATTGGTCGAAGGGGAATGCAATACTTCATCAATTGTTTCCAGCGATGGTGTACAAATGGGGCCGGGCGGCAACCCAAAATTCCGGTACGTATTGTACGGGGATTCAACTGCTGTGTGTTTTTCATAAATACGCTTCAGCGAAAAATCTTTTAACGCAAACTTCACCGTTGGGTCGGCGCCAAGTTTGATCCCTTTACTCATACGGTTCATGTATACACTGGCCATATTGCCTTTATCTTCCCTCAGATTCGTTTCTTCTTCAATGATAGATGCGAGGATATATGTAGTTGCAGGATTCAGTCCATGTTGTTGAGCCAATTGCCGGCGCTCAGCAGTCCATACTTTTTTATGTTCAGCATATAATTTAGAAAAAATATTCGAAGGGGTGGAATTCCATAGATACGTATATGTATTGGGAAACACGGCTGTCATTACAATATTGCTATCCAATCCAAACTCTTTTAAAGAATCAGTGTTTGTCATAAACCGGATCATGGCGGCGGAGTCGCATTCAAATCGTCGGCCGATCATTCCGGCCAATTGTTCCCTGGTTCGTATTTTGGTGATCGTCAGGTTTACTGGAGCTTGTTTGCCGTTTCGGAACATTTTTGCGATCTCAAACAGGCTCATTCCTTTTTTAATTTCGTATTTACCCGGCCGTAATTTATTCCATACCTCCATGCGGTTCGCGATCTGGTTAAAAGAAGAAGGGTTTTTGACAAAATTGCTATCCGAAAATGATTGGTAAACCGCCTGATAATTGGCATCACCGGTGCGTATATAGAAGTACTTTGATTTTTCATCGAAGTTTGTATTGCTCATAAAGAAACGCCAGCCAATGAACAGGCCCACGAAAATGAGTATGAGCAAACCAACAATTACGATTTTCTTCCACATAATTTTTGTGATTGGCTGTAAAATAATTAAAAAACCCTGCTAATAATGGCAGGGCTGGTATTTTATAACAATCAGTTCTTGATTAACGGGTGGGTGGTGTGATGGGTGCGGGCTGCTGATTAGCCGGTGCCTGTTGGGTGGAGGTAGGTCTTAAATTTGGTTCGTTACCAGAAGGACCGCCTTTGCCGATAAAAGCCGCTGAAAAAATGCTTAACAAGGCAATCATTACTGCCAGTATCCATGTTCCTTTCTCCAATACATCGGTTGTTTGCTTAACGCCCATAAACTGGGTGCTGAAGCCAGCAATGTTACCAGCCAGGCCTCCGCCTTTTGGATTTTGTACCAGTATAAAAAAGCCTATGATCACACAAGCTAAAATTATCAATATCAAAAACAGGATCATCATATCACTACACTTTTAATTGTTCTATTTTGGCTGCAAAATAATGGCTTTTAGAGGGATTAAGCAAACTTAATTTATGCAGGGTATCAATGGCTTTTTCCCTATTTCCCTGTTTGATCCAGACGTCTGCCATGGTTTCGGTAACAATTTCTTTTTCTTCAAAAGAATGTTCCGCTATCTGCTGAATGGATTGCTGGGTTGCTTCATCGAGATTTGCTTCTGTCGCAGCCTGAGGCAATCTTTTCATACTACGCAGCCACTCTGTAAAACTTTTTAACTGCTTTCCGAATTTATCTTTGGAAAGATCAGCCTGCTGAAGTTTTATGCCCTGCGAAGCAAAATAATCGATGGTATGATAGGGTTCGAAACTGAAATCATTTTTTTCCAGCTCTGCCTTTGTTGGAATCAGGGCTGCGGTAGTTAATGTTCTTTCTATGCTTGCAGCGGATGCACGGCTCTCAGCTTCTTCTGAATTTTTTTGCGCATCCCCGCCGACTTCAGTTTCCGGCGCCAGAAACACTTGTTTATCTTCACTAATCTGCGAAGAAATATTTTCTTCGATCTCCGGTTCGGAAGCCGTATGCAAATCACTAACCGGTGCTGTCTCCTCAACGGGAATTGTACTGTTTGGAGATAGATCATTTACATGATCGTCTTCGTACATTCTTTGATCGGCCTCAACTTTTAGGTCTTGTTCAGATGAATCAAATTTGTTTTCGGCTCCGTTTCCAAATTCCCGGTTATCGTTGAATGTGTCATATGCAGGAACTTTTTCTTCTTCTTGTATGCGAGGCAGATGTTCCATGATATTTTCTGATGCTGACGGAAGTTCATCTACGGGTGATGTATGGTCCATTTGCGGAGATGCATCGTTGTCAGTGGCTTCGCTGTTTTCTTTCCGTTCAACGGCTTCAGCGTGTGGAAGATCTGCAGGCGTGCCCGAATCTATCACTTGTTCCTGAAAAACTTCATTATTATTATTGTGTGGTACAAATTCTTCGATAACTGTTTTTTTCTGATCAGTTGAGAGATCCTGATCGAGTAGCCATTGCAGCCATAATGCATTGTGATAATAAACTCCTGTTGCAGCAACTTTTTCATTACTGCGCGGCGAAAAGGTTAACTGCGTTTTTTTAGCAAGCAGGAAATGACCCACAGCAAAATAGGGATAGGTTGCAATGAATTGTTCCAACTCCGTTTCAGATACATCATCCAATCTCTTCTTGTGGAATAAATGCCCGACAATATCATCGATTTGATTTTCCATATGAACGATTACCAGTTTGAAAAGATCCGGTTAAAGATTTCATCCGTCATGTTCCGAACAATCTCATCTGCTTTTTGTGCCTCCGCCTGTTGCAGGGTTAGGCGCGCATCAAAATCAAAATTGCGTGAAAGATCTGTTTCAAAGTTGGCCTTCTCATCAAGCCGGTTCCTGAAAATCACGTGAACGGTTATAACAAGCCTGTTGGTAGCTGCCTGCTGATTGGAGATGCCGGAAGTTGTTAACATGTATTGAGATACCCAGCCACTGATATCATAGTGAGCATCGTCGGCCTGGATCAGTGTCAATCTTGTTTGCCCATTGATCTTTTGTCTTAATTTCTCTGTTAAAGCCGGACTCAATTGCGGATTAATATAAGAAGCCTTGTTTCCAAAATAATTCACCTTCGCTGTTTTCACTTCAGGTGCTATCGTTACATCTTTGAAGGAGTAACAGCTGCTGAAATTAATCACCAGCAATAATAAAGCTGAAATAAGTACAGAAGTATTTTTTTTAACTGACATTGTAATACCGTTTCTATTTTGCGTTTATTCTCTCACTCGTACATTTACTTCTCAAATCGTTTTCTGTCTACCCTATTACTAGATTTGGTGTACTGACTATGGCTTTAACTATTCGCAACCTTTTAACCCCACTTCGTACTTCGTACCTCGTACCTCGTACCTCTCACATCATTCTTTAATATCATATTCCTTAAGCTTCCTGTATAAGGTTCTTTCACTGATACCAAGATCCGAAGAAGCGTCCTTTCTTTTTCCTTTATGTTTCTTAAGGGCTTTAATGATCAGTTCTTTTTCTTTATCCATGATATTGAGGGATTCTTCCACTTCTTCATGTTGATGAATCTCATCATGGTTTTTATGTTGAAGCAATACATGTTGTTGCGAATTGATCGCCGGTGCAGGTACAGAGGCGCCAATCATATCCTGCGGCTTTATTTCTTTGAACTCATTCATAAAAGACGCATGCTGCGTTGCCAGGGCAGGGTTTTGTAAAATTTCAACAAACATTTTCTTTAATTCATTCACGTCTTTCTTCATATCGAAGAAAAGTTTGTACAGGATCTCTCTCTCATTTGCAAACTCATGGCCATTCGCATGACCCTGGCTATTCGCAAGTACCGGCAAACGAGTGAAATCCCTGTCTGGTAAAAACCGCTTTAATTCTTTGGCGGTTACTAATTTATCACTAGACAGTACAGACACCTGCTCTGCAATATTCTTCAATTCCCGAACATTGCCGGGCCATGGATAATTAATTAACAGATTTTTCGCTTCGTCGTCAAGTTGTATGGGAGCTGCTTTATATTTTTCTGAAAAGTCTGCAGCAAATTTTCTGAACAGGATGATAATATCTTCTTTACGGTCTCTCAATGCCGGTACCCGGATCGGGACAGTACTCAAACGGTAATACAGATCTTCCCGAAACTTTCCCTGGTGGTTCAATTCCAGCAGATCTTTGTTAGAAGCAGCGATGACGCGCACATCTGTTTTCTGTACTTTCGAAGAGCCTACTCTTATAAATTCACCGGTTTCGAGTACACGAAGCAAGCGGGCCTGTGTGCCTAAGGGCATTTCACCAATTTCATCCAGGAAAATAGTTCCTCCATTCACTGTTTCAAAATAGCCTTTACGACTATCCATAGCCCCGGTGAAAGAACCTTTTTCATGCCCGAACAATTCAGAGTCGATAGTTCCTTCCGGTATTGCCCCGCAATTGACCGCAATAAATGGATTGTGCTTTCGGCCCGACAATGAATGAATGATCTGGGAGAATGCTTCTTTACCTACACCACTTTCTCCATAAATTAAAACCGTAAGATCTGTATTTGACACCTGAGCTGCCACCTGTAAGGCAAAATTTAATGCAGGGGAGTTGCCGATGATCCCAAACCTGTTTTTTATTGATTGAATTTCCATATGAATAAAGCCATGGCTGCGGGCCCAAGGCGTAATATTTTATATTCTTAAATTATTTTTCCAATTAGAGTGGCTCCAGTGCATTCATGAACATTTACCATTACATAGTCTCCTTTTCTGTAATTAAGATCATCTTTTGCAAAAACCACCACCTTGTTCTGTGAACTTCTTCCCATCCAGTCATCGCTGCTTTTCTTTGAATCACCTTCAATAAGCACCTTGAATGTTTTGCCGATATCCCTTTTATTACTTTCCCTTGATAAGCGATTTTGAAGTTTTACAATTTCATCGAGCCTTTCTTTTTTTATTTCTTCGGGTATATCATCGGTATAACGCCTTGCTGCCAGCGTTCCTGGTCGTTCACTGTAGAAGAACATATAGCTAAAATCATAATTGCTGAATTCCATCAAAGCCAGTGTATCCCGATGGTCCTGGTCTGTTTCAGTACAAAAGCCTGAAATAATATCAGAGCTGATCCCACAATCAGGCATGATCTCCCGGATCCGTTCGATCTTGGCCATATACCATTCACGGGTGTAGGTTCTGTTCATCAGTTGCAGGATTCTTGTAGAGCCGCTTTGCACGGGAAGATGGATATTTTTACAAATGTTCTCATGCTTTGCCATTGTGAGCAACACTTCATCGGTGATGTCTTTCGGATGTGAAGTAGAAAAACGTATTCTCAGTTGAGGATCAATAGAGGCAACATTAGCAAGGAGCTTTGCAAATGTAACGGGAGCCTCCCCCTGGCCGCTTCCGGTGGAGAGGGAATTGGTCGAATAATAGCTGTCAACATTCTGTCCTAAAAGAGTAACTTCTCTATAACCCTGTTCAAAAAGATCGGTACATTCTTTTACAATGGAATCAGCGTCGCGACTCCTTTCACGACCACGGGTAAATGGCACTACACAAAAGGCGCACATATTATTACAGCCCCGCATAATGCTTACAAATGCAGTGACGCCGTTGCTGTTTAAGCGGATAGGTGAAATGTCTGCATACGTTTCCTCACGGCTCAATAAAACATTCACGGCTTTTTGGCCGCTTTCCGCTTCAATGATCAAGCCTGGTAAGGTTCTGTAGGCGTCGGGGCCTACAACAATGTCAACAAGCTTTTCTTCTTCCAGAAATTTCGACTTTAACCGTTCTGCCATGCATCCCAGAACACCTATAAGTGTTCCGGCTTTTCCCTGTTTCAATTTCCTGAATTCTGTAAGTCTTTTGCGTACGGTCTGTTCTGCTTTCTCCCGTATAGAGCAGGTATTCAGGAGTATAAGGTCGGCCTCTTCAAAGTTCCTGGTAGCACCAAAGCCGCTGTCCTGTAAAATGGATGCAACGATCTCGCTGTCAGCAAAATTCATCTGGCAGCCATAACTTTCAATATAGAATTTCTTTGTATGGGTTGGGCTATCTAATACAAAGGATCCGTACGACTCCCCCTGACGACTCTCATCATGCACTTTATTGATCTTCAGATCCGGCATCAACTTTTGAAAATTTAGGAGGACAAAGATAGAGTAAAAAGCCTACAAAATGACAGGATGGCAGAATGAGACCTGAACCCCTTGTGAGGTTATGAAATTGTGATAGTAAGATGAAAATCTAAAAAGCAAGAAAAGTTCAATAAATTTATAACGCGGACTGTAATTTGCCATTTTTCAGAATATATGTTTCGTTTCCCTTTTTTTTTAGGGAATAAAATCTATCACCGATCACTTCTCGTAACTCAGGTATCAAAGGCCTTTTGATGACCAAAACCTACCCTTCCAAAACTGCTTAAATTCAACTTACCTCCATTTTCAGCATCCTATTCGACGCAATCCTTTTGCGCCCGTTCATTCATTTGACCTATTCTTCATTTTAAAATTGACACAATGAAACAAAAAAAAATCACGGCAGGGAGTATTAAGTCCGCGGTTTGCCTTCTTTCTTTCTCGTTGTTATTAATGTCTTCCAGTCACCGGGAAGCTCCATTGATCGCGAACGATCCGCTGGCCGATAATACTGATCTGTACGCGTTCCGAAGTCCTGATGATCCCAATAAGATCACCATCATCGCGAATTATGTTCCCCTTCAATTGCCACAGGGAGGACCAAACTATAACCAGTTTGGTGAGAATATCCGTTACGAAATCCATATCGATAATAATATCGCTACCAAGGGGGATGATATTATTTACAGGTTCACATTTAATAAAACAAACGAGGATCCAACCACCTTTTTTAATATCAGGTTGGGAAAACAAAATCTGAAAACAACCTATACACTTGAAAGAAGCATCAATGGCGGACAAAGCTTTCAGAAAGTTGTTGAAAAGGGGATGGTGCCTCCTCCAAACATCGGACCCCGTTCAATCAGTACGCCCGTCGGACTGAATGTTCCTGATTACCGGCAGCTGATCGATAAGTCGATCAATAAAGCATCTACTGGTGAAAAAGTTTTTTGCGGTCCCAGTGACGACCCATTCTTTGTGGATCTCGGAGGTATTTTTGACCTTGGAGATGCACCCCGCACCACCGGCACGGCTCCAAGGGATGGAGTTAAATGCAAAAACGTTTCGGTAATCGCCTTGCAGATCGATATTTCAACCCTGCAAAAAGATCGCAAGCGCGCTTCACAGGCAAAAAATATTCTGGATGGTGATTTCGTCATTGGCGTTTGGGCTTCTGCAAGCCGTCAAAGAATAAGAGTATTGAATAATAATGGAACTGAATCACATTCAGGATCATGGGTACAGGTTTCAAGACTCGGCATGCCGCTTACAAATGAAGTGATCGTACCTATCGGTTACAAAGATTTGTGGAATTCACTGACCCCTTACCAGGATCTTTCACAGATCAAGGTATTTGGTAATTTCTTTTACAATCCGGAGCTGGCATTGTACATGGATGATGCATTATTTGGAGGGGCTGTTCCTGCGTTTAAGCCTCTGCGCATTCAGAAAAATTCACTTGGAGCTTTTGGATTTGGGAATAACCAGAATGGATTGTATGCATTAAAAGGGACTTCCGGAGTTGTCGGAACTGCATTAGATGATGCTATTTTTGGCACCCTATTATTGCCTGCTCCGGGATCTCCCCGATCGGTGGATTTATATCCGATATTTAATACCGGTGTGCCCAATCTCCGCCCATATCAGTTAGCGGTAGGCAAGGGTGGAAATCCCCTGGCTGAAGGAAAACCTTTTATTAATAATTTTCTTCCGAATGGGGGTGATATGCTTCGGTTAAATATGGCGGTTCCTGTTACGGAAAGAAAACCGGGCGTGTACAGTTCATTAGGTTTGTTGCAAGCCGCTGTGTCTGGGCTTACAGATCCCGCGTACAATACCAATAAAAACCTTCAGTTCATACCAAATATGGATGGATTTCCAAATGGAAGAAGACTGGAAGATGATGTAACGCGTATAGAATTACAAGCTGTGAGCGGTGTGGTTTTAGCAGCCATTGGATTGTGGTACGATGATTTCCAGCCTGGCGGCAACCCGGTCACTCCGAATCTGTTAAATGTGATCACCTATAGCACCGGTGTAAATAAAAACGATACCACTATACGAAAACAGTTCCCATTTGTACAAACGCCCTGGGCTGGTACAGCCGAATGTTGTAGTGTAGCAGCTCCGAAAGAAGAAACAAATAATGGAGGTGGTCAGCCGGAGAATCCTGCTCCACGAATGGAAGAAACTCGAGGCGCCAGAAGCGAAAGCGCCATGGGGTTAACTTCTCCTGAGGTTTTCGTAACGTCAACCCCAAATCCGGTTGCCGATAACAACACGATCAGATACAGGCTGACCAATTCTTCAAAAGTCACGATAGCTGTATATGATGTAACAGGCAAACAGGTTAAGGTGCTCGTTAACAAACAACATGCTCCGGGAATGTATTCTGTTGAATGGAAAACAAATGAACTGGGTAAAGGCGCCTATTTCGTTAATACCACTATTAACGGGCGGGTCTTGAACAGTATTCAATTGGTAAAATCAAAATAATAAATAGTGCTAAGTTCATAGTGAGATGTACAATGTTTGATGTACGATGTAATTATATCTGCTCGTAATTCTGACTTGTATATTACAGGGTACATTAAACATCTTACATCGTACATCTTACATCGTACATCTTTCTACGGCTTAGTTACATGTATCAGCGTTAACACCACGTAGCATGAAAAAAAATATTTACTTTATTTCAGTTGCTGTTTTTATAGCAGCAGTGGTTTTTATTTTCTTTCGTTACCAGGCGAAAGAAAAAAATAAGGAAGAAAAAGTGTTCTATCTACTCGAAAGATCCGGCTCAACAGCCGCAACAGACGAATGGAAACAAGTTCGTGCGCAGGCAAATACTTTAGTACAGAAGTTGCAAGACAATCCTGATGATGAAGCAGCGAAGATAGCATTGGCTACTTTATATATACGTGAAGCAAGGGTCACAGGAAACTATATATACTACGACCAGGCAGCAATGAAATGTGTGAACGACCTGCTGAAACGAAACGCAAATAACTTTGAGGCGCTTTCATTGAAGGCAATGATCTTTCTTTCCGAACATCATTTCTCCGAAGCTTTGGTGACAGCCAAAAAAGCGGTCAGTATCAATCCTTACAATGCTTTCGTATACGGTACTATGGTAGATGGGTATGTTGAGATGGGTGACTACAAAGCGGCCGTAGGAAGCCTTGAAAAAATGATTTCTATAAGGCCCGATATGCGGTCATATGCGCGTGTATCTTATCTGCGCGAGATCCATGGTGATTATCCGGGTGCCATAGAAGCAATGAAACTCGCTGTGGATGCCGGTGCGCCGGGCGACGAATCCACTGCATGGACCAGAGTGCAACTGGGTTATCTGTTTGAAAAGTCCGGTGATATGAAAAGTGCCGAAATGAATTACATTCTTGCGCTGGAAGAACGACCCGCTTACGCATATGCACTCGCGGGAATGGCAAGAATGGCGGTCATTCAAAAAAAATATGATGATGCTATCGCTTTATACCGTCAGGCAGATTCAACCATCCACGATTATTCTTTGAAAGAAGCACTATCCGATGTATACCTGTTGAAGGGTGAGAAAGAGAAAGCGGATGAAATTGCGAGGGGAATTGTCAGCGATATGATAAATACTACAAAAAAAGAAGCAATGGAAGACAGCACCGGTCATTACTCAGATCGTGAACTGGCTTATGCTTATTTAAAAGTACAGGATACAGACAAGGCGCTTGACTACGCGTTGGCCGAATACAATCGAAGGCCCGAAAATATAGATGTTAATGAAACCGTAGCCTGGGTATATTATTCAAAAGGTGAATATGCAAAAGCATTGCCGCACCTGAAAGTGGCGATGAAGACAAATAGCAGGAACCCCACCTTACTATGCAGGGCAGGATTAATATATAGCAAGTCGGGTGATCGTTCAACGGCAAAATCTTTGTTACAACAGGTACTGGCAGGAAATGCAAATATTTCAAATGATTTGAAATCCGAGGGGGAAAAAGCTCTTCAAAATTTATAGACGGTTTATGTACCGGACCATTCAAAAACTTCTGGCGCTGTTGGGTGCCTGTTTATTTGTGAAGGATCTTTCCGCACATGCAATTAATTATGCATTGGAAAAAGTTCCCGCGGTTGATGTTGCATGGTTTTATTTAAAGTTGGGCACAAAACATATCATTCCCGATGGGGTCGATCATATTTTATTTATCGTTGCATTGTGCCTGATCAATACAAAATGGAAAACTATTTTATGGCAGGCAACTGCATTTACAATAGCCCATTCAATTACGCTGGCATTAAGTATGAAAAATATTGTTACGGCGCCTGGTGGAATCGTTGAGCCGATCATCGCCTTGTCCATTGCATTTGTGGCGATCGAAAATATTTTATTGACCGAATTAAAGCCCTGGCGGGTTCTTATCGTGTTTGGTTTTGGGTTAGTACACGGGCTCGGATTTGCAAGCGCATTAAATGAAACCGGATTGCCCCGTAATCAGTTTTATACATCGATCCTGGCTTTCAATGCAGGTGTTGAAATAGGGCAGATCGCTATTATTGCCGCAGTATTTCTTCTTCTGATTATCCCATTCGGCCAAAAATCCTGGTACAGGAAATTTATTGTATACCCTTTATCAATATTAATTGCATGCATTGCACTTTACTGGACGGTGCAGCGCGTATTGTAAGATTTTTTGCCACGAATTACACGAACTACACGAATTATTAATTCGTGTAATCCGTGGCAAAAAATTTTACCACAGGGGCTTGCTCTGATAATAATCGAGAATTTTTGTCCGTAAAACATAATCGTATCTCGCGGAGATCAGGTTGAGGTTTGCCCTGTCGAGATTATTCTTGGCAATGATGTAATCAACTGAAGTAATTGCCCCTTCATTAAAACGGATCTCTGCAGACCGGAAGGATTCTTTAAAAGCATTGACCTGGTCAGTGAGCACCTTATACCGGTCTTGTGCAGCCGTCATATTAAAATAAGCCTGTTCAATAGCCTGGGATAATTGGGTTTTTGTGGTTTGCTCAATGTATTCAAAATTTTTCTGGTTGATCTGGGCCAGCTTCACACGGCTTCTTGCCTGGAGTGCATTGAATAATGGAATACGTAAGCCAAGATTCAGAGAGGTAAAAAGGTTATTATCCAATTGATCGTTATATTTTATTTTTTGGGAGGAAAAATTATCCCTCGGGCTAATAACCGGCGTTTTTATTCCATTGACTGTTACATACTGAGTGGTGGTTACATCAGTAGTATTCAAAAAAATATCCTGGTTTGCAGCGCTCGAATAATTGGTTGTCACATTCCCGTTTACTGAAAGAGTAGGATAGAGGTCACCTTTTGCTGCCCTGATACCTTTTACTGCACTTTCTGTTCTTAACTGGGCTGCTTTCACAAGGGCGAGTTGTTCAAGGGCTTGTTTGTAAATAGCCTCCGGTGTTACGTCATAGTTCGTAGAGAACTCGTCAACATTTAATTTTTCCAGTTGGATACTTTTATTATAAGGAACATTCATTAGTTGGCTCAGCGTAAGTTTTGCAGCATTTACTGCATTTTGGTTATTTACGATGGCCAGTTCATCATTTGCCAATTGGCCTTTCAGGTCGTACAACTGTGCCGGCGCTATGGCTCCCTCCCGAGATAGAATATCCAAACGTTCCACTTGCTTCCTTGACACTTCGGCCTGATTGCGCGATTGAGTAAGCAGATCTTGGTTATTGAGTGCCTGCAGGTAAGAAAGTATAATATTTAGTGTGAGGTTGTCTTTTTCCTGTTGCAATTCGAGCCTTGTTGCTTCATAAGTGAGGGCATTTTGCCTGATATTATTCTGTATGGCGAGGCCATTGAATATTATTACAGAAGTGTTCAATCCATAACCGGCATAATTGACCGACTGGTTAACGAATGCATTTGTAAAAGGATCGATGCTCCGGCCCTGGTTGATCCCATGATTGGCAAATCCTTCCAACGAGGGAAAAAGATTTGCTTTCGACTGCTTCCAGTTCACAGATGCTGTTTGCATCCGCAAATCACTTTGTTTTACATCTAAATTATTTTTGATACCTGTTTCTACTGCCTGTTGCAGGCTAATGGCATTGGTTTGACTGGTGGCCAATATTGAATAAGCGATGAGGCAACCACAAAAAAATATTTTTTTCATATTCAACATCTTCATTGTTTATTAGTTCCAGGGTACTAGCGGTTATTTATTTGGTGTTAAGTAATGTTTATGATTGGTTGTCTATTCTTCCATCCAGCAAATTGATGATGCGAGAACCATAGGCTGCATTTTTATCGGAATGTGTTACCTGGATAATGGTAACTCCCTCATTATTCAGTTGTTTAAAAAGGTCCATGATCTCTTCACCCTGTTTGGAGTTGAGATTACCTGTAGGCTCATCTGCCAGTAACAATCTTGGTTTTGCGATCAATGCGCGGGCTATGCCTACCTGTTGTTGCTGACCCCCCGAAAGCTGCGTGGGGAACAGGTCCTTTTTACCGACTATCTGGAAACGATCGAGTATATCAGCAACCATTCCTTTTCTTTCAGACCCTTTTATGTTTTGATAAATCAGCGGCGTTTCAATATTCTCATACACCGTCAATTCATCGATCAGGTGATAGGCCTGGAAAACAAAACCGATATATTGCTTGTATAGGGCCGAACGGTGTTTTTCTTTTAGCTTGTGAACTGCTTCACCCATAAAAGAATATTCCCCTTCAGAGGGTTCATCAAGCATGCCAATAATATTCAGCAGGCTTGATTTGCCCGATCCGGAGGGTCCCATGATAGAAACAAATTCGCCTTGCTTCACTGTAAGATTTACATCTTTTAAAATAAACGTGCGATTACTTCCTGTATTTACCCATTTCGAGACATGTTGTAGTTCTAGCATATTTTAATTTGAAAATTTAATTCCGCAATCGCGGTAGAAAATGCGCTTTTAAAGGTAATAGATCAACCCTGGTTCATAAAAGAGATATTTGTTCCGGATAATGGCCAACAAAATGCCACTCTGCTATTTTGTTACCTTTCAGTTATTTAAGCGTAATGGTATGATGCCAAGTGCACGGTTTTGATACATTCATGTCCGCTTTTGAAGTGAATGGTTTGTAGTTGGTTCATAAGCGATGGTTCTTAGATATTTCCAAATTTTTCATATTATACCGCCAACCAAAACTCATTATCGCGATGACATATATTCACCACTCACCATTTCATTCACTTCTCAGGCTTTTTATTGGATTAGCGATAGCTGCTTTGATTGCCTGAAAGCTTATCGTAAGCAGTGCAATCAAAACGGCGCACGCGCCGGCTGCAAAAAATATCCACCAGTTGATCTCTATACGGTAGGCGAAATCCTGCAACCATTTTCTCAGTGCAAACCAGGCAATCGGCCAGGCAATGATGTTAGCGATCAATACCAGCTTGATAAAATCCCTGGAAAGAAGTGTAACAACATTTTGTACAGAGGCTCCCATAACTTTTCTAATCCCGATTTCCTTCACACGTCGTTCTGCTGAATAAGAAGCAAGGCCAAATAATCCAAGGCATGAAATAACGATGGCAAGCATTGCCAACACGCCCACGATTTCGCTTACCTGCATATCCGCCTTGTAAAGTTCATTGAAATGTTCATCAAGGAAACCATATTCCAAGGGCTGATCAGCCAATATTGTTTTCCAGGATGATTGAATATGCGCTATCGCCTGCTGTGCTTTCGCTCCGTTGATCTTCACAGAAATTTCCCCATACCTGGCATTTTTGGTATAAAGCATGAAAAGCGTTTCTATTTTATGATGAAGGGAATTGAAATTAAAATCTTTAGCTACTCCCACGATCGTGCCCAACGTATCTATCCAGCTGAATCCAAATCTTTTTCCGATCAATGTTTGTAACGGCGATCCCGGATTGTCTTTTAGTAACTCCTTCGCAAGACTTTCATTTATGATGACGTTTCCCCCGGGTGTGCGTTCAAGGTCTTTTGAAAAACTTTTGCCTGCTGCTAAACGAATGTTGTACAAATTTACATAATCCTCGTCAACGAGTATTTGTGAAGAGGTCAATTGTCGCTCAGGCCCATCACCCACATATTTAACCCCACTCTGGTGAAGATTGTTCCCTAGTCGCTGGTTAGAAGCAGTGACACCCGTTACCGATACATTTTTTAAGAATTCTTCTTTTAATGCATCGTACTTGCGCGAAGATTTGGAATCAAGTCGAATGGTCATGACCTGTTCACGATTAAATCCCGGATCGCGGGTTTGCATAAAATGGAGTTGCCTTATTGCAAAAACGGTGGCGATCATCAGGAAGACGGCACTTGTAAACTGACCTACCACCAATATATTCCTGAAAATCCCTCTGTTGTTTCCGGTTTCAGGAGAGCCTTTTAAGACTTTGGTCGGTTGAAATGAAGACAGATAAATGGCGGGATAGACTCCGGCAATGATTCCCGTCATAATAGTACCGATCAGAACGATCAACATAAGTGTTGGATCGCCTGATAAGGGAAAATTGAGGGTCCGCTGACTTAGTTGACTAACATAGGGGAGAGATAGTTTTACAAAAATAACTGCCATAATAAGGGCTAGCAACGAAATCAAAACTGATTCGCCGATAAACTGAAATGCCAGTTGGGATCTTTCTGCTCCAATTGATTTTCGTATCCCTACTTCTTTTGCCCTGCCGGCAGATTTGGCGGTGGAAAGATTCATGAAGTTGATGCAGGCAATAACAAGAACAATAAAAGCAATAATTGAAAACAACCGGGTATAATTTTTATCGAACTTTTGAAAGTTGAGGTAATCATGGGTGATGCCCATTGAGTTTGAATGCACCTCTAGAAGGGGCTGCAGAAACAATTCATAATTCTTCCAGCCTTCATTGCTCATATGTTTTTTGAGATACGCGGGAAACTTTTTCTGCAGCGTGGCGATATTGGCATTATCTGATAGATCCAGGTAAGTGACCAACCAATTTGAGTCCCAGTTATTCATGTCATTCGCACCGGCTACGGTACTGAGTGAAAATAAACCATCGAATTGAAGATGAGAATTCCTGGGAATATTTTTCAGTATCCCGGTAATCACGAAGCTTATGGTATCATTTCCGTAATAAACAAGCGTTTTGCCCAAGGGTTCTTCTTTTCCGAATATTTTAGCGGCACTTTCTTCGGTCAGTACAACACTACCCGGTTTTTCCAGTACGGCAACTTTATCACCCTTCAATAATTCAAAGTCAAAAATTTCAAAGAATGAAGAATCGGTCCAATACATCTTTGGCAAAAACACTTTTTTATCCAGGTAGTTCAGACCTACGTCGTCGAAATCATTGATCCGGGTGTAATTTTTAATTTCGGGGAATTCATTTTTCAGGGTAGGACCCATCGGAAACATTGATAGTGCCACATTCTGCGGAGCTACCATACCCTCATACTTTTGTACCTCATTAAGGCGATAAATATTTCTGCTATGAAAACTGTCGAAACTTTTCTCATAAAATACAAATAACATGATGATGATGCATGCAGACATTCCAATGGCAAGACCAATAATGTTTATCGCGGAAAATGCTTTGTTTTTCCATAGATTCCGCCAGGCGGTTTTGAAATAATTTTTAATCATACGCTGTTGTGGTTTAAAGTTTAAGGTTTAAGGTTGATGGTTTAAGGTCAGATGGGTTAGGTAACTTTTTTAGATTTTTATTTTATGCTGATTCTGTCTTGCTTAAAAACTCATTTTATTGAATACTTATACCAAACTTTAAACTTTAAACTCATTTCTGAGGAGACTGCCACAATACATGCGTGATCATCCAGTTGCCGTTTATCTTGCTTAGCAATAAATAATCTGTGCCCCACCAGGCGGTTAGCTTTGCTGCAGCCGTCTGGTCCTGGTAATCGAGTACCTCAATTTTCTTTACATGTTTATCGGCGGCGGCGGGATTATTTCTTTTTTTCACTGCTGTTGCATAATCAAGCATCTGCCTGTACGACATAGGTTCTCCGGCATACACCGTTTCATCCTTCTTGCGGTAATAACCATATTTCACTATGTCTGCCGAAATGCTACGGATGATCTTTGTGGTGTCTCCGTAATAAAATGCATCAACATAATCCAATACGGCATTCTTTACCTTTTCATTATCCTCCTGACCGTAAGACCAGATCGAAGCCATTATCAAAAAAGAAACGATTGTATTTTTCATTTTAAAGTTTTGAAGTGTATGGTCATAGTTCATGGTTGAGTATTGATCAGTATTGAGTAATTATTTTTTGTTTTATTCCCCACTCATCACTCTTACCACCTCATCCCCAACCCTTCTCCTCCATTCGCCTCCGCTCAGTACTGAAGGAAGCCAAATCGTACTTCGTACTTCGCACATCGTACTTCGTAGATCTTACTTCGTACTTCGCACATCGTACATATTCTCTCATTCCGTTCTCAAACTTTTTATCGGGTTCGCAATAGCTGCTTTTGTAGCCTGGAAGCTTACGGTAACCAATGCGATGATCACCGCGAGCGCACCAGCGAATAAAAATACCCACCATGAAATGGGAGTTCTGTAAGCATAGTTCTGCAACCAGTTATTCATGAGCCACCACGCAACCGGAGAGGCAATGACCAGAGAGATGCATACAAGAAACATAAACTCTTTAGACATGAGTGCGAACAATGAAGAGATGCTTGCGCCCAAAACTTTCCTGATCCCTATTTCCCTGGTTCGTTGTTCGGCGGTAAACATGGCGAGTCCTAATAATCCGAGGCATGAGATGAAAATTGCCAGGAATGCAAATGAATTAGCAAGTTTGCTGACAACCTGTTCGCTCTTATACAATTTCTGGTATTCGTCATCGGAAAAATAATAGGTAAAAGGGAATTGGGGATTCAGTTGCTTGCAAAGCTTTTCCAAGCCTGCAATTGCCTGTTTCGTTTTCCCGGAACCGATACGCACCATTGCTGAGCCATAGGTTTCTTTTTCGCCGTACCTGATGATAAGAGGGTTAATCGGCTCGTGCAATGAATTAAAGTGAAAATCTTTTACGACTCCTATGATGCTTCCCTTCTTTTCCCAAAAGGTCAATGGCTTCCCAATTGGATCTTTATAGCCGATCTTTTTCAAGGCAGCTTCATTCACAATATATCCGACAGAATCGGTGCCGAAATTTTTAGAAAAATCACGCCCTTTAAGAATTGTTACATTCATTGTTTTTACGAAATCGTATCCTACAGAAGCCTGGGTGAACATCGGCAATGTTTTTGGATCTTTGCCTTCCCACTGTACACCTCCCGTGCCGTTTTCAATTTGCGTAGGCGTTTGCGATATCCTCGTTACCTGTTGTATGCCCTGCATTTTCAAAGCCTGGTCTTTAAATAAAGAATATTTCCCGGTCAGGTCACCTTCAAGCGGAATATAGACCAGATTTTCTCTTTCATAACCGAGGTTTTCAGACTGTACATAATCCACTTGTTTTGAAACAACGATTGTTCCTATGATCAGGATCGTAGAAAGCGCGAATTGAAATACGACCAGGCCCTTTCGGAACCATGCAGCACCCGTGCTGAATTTCAATGCTCCCTTTAAAACTGTTACCGGATTGAGAGAAGATAAAAAGATGGCAGGATAACTACCTGATATAAATCCGGTGATCAGGGTTAAACCTGCAAGGCTTAGCCAGAAACTGCTCTGGTTTACAGGTAGTGAGATCTGTTTTCCTGTGATCGTATTGAAAGAGGGGAGTAAAAGTGAAACCAGTACCAGCGAAATAATGATCGAGAAAAAAGAGAGTAGTACTGCTTCGCCGATGAACTGTCGCCTCAATACAGAGCGCACGGCACCCACTACTTTTCGGATCCCTATTTCCCTTGCTCGCTTAACGGAACGGGCCGTGGTGAGATTCATGAAATTGATACAGGCGATCAATAAGATAAAAATGGCAACAATGCTGAACAGGCGGACATACTCAATTCGCCCGCCGGCAATTTTTCCATTCTTAAATGTTGAATGCAGGTACAGCTCATCATAACGTTGAAGCCCCAGTTCAATTCGGAAAGCAGCACTTTGATCTTTATTATAATTATCAAGGAATTTCTTAATTTTTTTCTCAACCAATAGGGCATTTGCGCCCGCACGAAGTTGGATTAAGGTAGCAGGACCGTTATTCCCCCACTCCTTAGCCCAACTGTTCCTGTCTAGCCATGCTTCCCAGTTGATCAGGAAATCAAATTTCCGCGAAGCGTTTTTGGGAATATTTTCAAAGACTGCAGTTATCTTAAAATCTTTTTGATTTTCGTACCGGATTGTTTTTCCCATTGCTGCCTGTGGACTACCAAAAAAATCCTCCGACATTTTTCGCGAGATGGCAATGCTTACAGGGGTATTCAATGCCGTTGAAGGTCTTCCCTGCAACAATCGGTAGCTAAATATTTTGAAAAAATCTGCACCGGCCTGGTTTCCTTCTTCCTTCATGATCTTATTACCTGCCTGGAAGGTACCTCGCTCATTCCAGGCCATCCCGGAAGCATATTCGACCTCGGGTATGACTTTTTTGATTTCGTCGTAAAGGATGCCCGGTGTGCCATGGAATGCTTCGATTTTATTATCGTAATACTGCCTTTCATATACACTAAATATCCTTTCAGAATTTTTAAAGAATCCATCCATGGCTTTTTCGTCCTGCACCCACAACATGATGAGCAGGCTGCATGCCATGCCAAGGGCAAGTCCAAAAATATTGATGAAGGAAAAAGTTTTGTTTTTCCAAAAATTCCTGAGCGCGATTTTGAAATAGTTTTTAAGCATAGGTACCCCCCATTGGCCCCCCTAAAGGGGAATTTGAATAGTTATTTGTTTATTGTTCACAGTTTTCACCTCATCCCCGGACCTTCTTCTCCATTCGACTCCGCTCAAGACTGAAGGGGGCCAGGCTTTTGAATTTTTATCATCTTTTGCACTAACATATCATCGTTAGTTCTTCAATCAGCATTCAACTCGTAACAACATCCCACATCCCACATCGTACACCTGCCTGCCGGCTGGCAGGTCGTACATATTTCCTCATTCCATTCTCAACAACTTAACCGGGTTAGTTCTTACTGCCTGCCACACTTTAGCTCCGGTTATGCATGCAGTAATCAGAAACAGTATCCCTACCGAAATGATCAGTGTTGAATTTTCAATGCCGACATTTATTTTAAAGATCATATCCAGCAACAATTTTGTTAATGACCAACCTCCATAACAGCCCAATATGGCGGATACCATAAATACCCAGAAGTATCCTTTATTGATCAGCAGCAGGATATCGCCGGCTCTTGCGCCCACCACTTTTCTCAAGGCGATCTCTTTCATTTTTTTCAGCATGGTAAGAGAAACAAGGGCAAATAAGCCGGTTGCCGTAAGTAAAATTGATACAATGGCAAACCACGAAAATATTTTTGCTATGCTGCTCGTTACGCGATAAGATTCTGCCGTGATTTCATTTTGATAAAAGCCATTGAATGGCTTTAATGGAAATAACTTTTCCCAAATTGCTTTTGACTTTAAGAAAACGCCCGTCAGATCTGCTGGTTTTGCCTGGACAACCAGATATTGAAAGCGATCTTCACTTACTAGTTTTAAAACGGCCGGTTCCAGCGGATCAAAAAACGTATTAGAGTGAAAATCTTTCAATACTCCGATCACCGAATAAACAACGGTGTCAATATGTACCTGCTTACCCACAGCTTCCTTATCATTCCATCCGAAATTGGCTGCCATTTTCTGCGTCACCAGGATCGAACGCGAATAATCAGATTCCATAGATGAATCAAAAGACCTGCCGGTAACCATCTTCAGGTTCATTACCTGCATATATTCCTTGCCAACTTCGAGATAATTGGTTTCCTTTTTAAATCCTCCTGCTTCGGCTACCACATTCCTGTAACCAAAACTGATATGATGTCTCGTTCCTGCAAGACCGGTCACCTGCGGAATATTTGTCAATTCATTTTTCATCGCATTGAATGCATTCCTGTCATTTATTACAATTCCCATAGTATTTTCAAGGTTATAGCCAAAATCAAATGTTCGCTGAAATTCCGCGTTTCTGGCAAAGGCTATTCCTCCGACAACCGTAATGATCGATATTGATATTTGCAATCCAAGCATAAGCCGCGAAAACAAGTTGGAACCGCCGAATTTGACTGAACCGCGAAAGATAGTGGAAGGGTTGAAACGGCTTACATAAAATGCCGGGTAAGCACCCGCTAATAGGGTGGTGATGACCAGCATAATTCCTATAAATATTAAAAGACCGGGATCGTGAAGATAATCTGCCTTTACATCGACAAATACGAACATTTTGTTGAAAGCAGGGAGCCACCAGGAATTGAATAACACAGATAATGCAATGGCTGCTAAAACGATGATGGCACATTCCAGCAACATTTGCAATATCAACTGGCTGTACGTACTTCCCATTACCTTGCGCATTCCTATTTCTTTCAATCTTGAATTTGCGCGTGCAACGGTAGTATTTGAGAAATTGAGACAGGCCGAAAGAAGGATCAGAAAAGCAAATATAATAGGACCATAAGTAGCAGAATCCTCGGGTCTCTCAGAAAGATTGTTAGAAGTAATAACATTTGTCAGCATTGCATTTTCACGGAGTGTTATCAATTTGAAACGTGATACTTTCCAATCTTCTCTCACTTTATTTTGCAGTGGGATATATTTTTTCAGGCTTTTTTCCAAGGCATTTGCATAAGAAGGGCTGATGATCTTAAAAAAAGCTGCATCTACAAACCAGCCCCAGTCATCGGATTTGATCCTGCTGCCATCGGGTTTTAATTGATTGTCAAAATTTGTAAGGAAATTAAAGTGAATAGTTGAATTGACAGGTAAATCCCGCAATACCGCTTTCACGGTAAATGTCATTGCATATGATTCCCCGGCATAAAAAATGATTGTTTTGCCAATGGGATTTTCATTCCCGAAATATTTTTTGGCAATTTTTTCTGTGACCAGAACTGCGCTACGATCATCGAGATCATGACTTCCTTTAACTAATGGAAAATTAAAAAAATTAAAAAAAGCAGATTCTGTAAAGTGGACCTGCTCAGCAAAGGTTTCCCCCCCGGGGGTTTTTATATTCAGTCCGCGGCTATCAAGCAGCACCGTTTCACGAATGCCCGCAAAATCCGTTTTGGCCGCCTGAACGGCTGCCATTGGAAAGATCCCTTTGATTCCATCCGTACCATCTTTGTCAACCAGCGCCCTGTAGGTATTGTTTCGGTCAGGATGAAAATTATCGAAGCTGAATGCAAATTGATAGGTTTGATAGCCCCATACCATCGCCGCAATACCAATACCCAG
>JACMLY010000104.1 GCA_014379345.1 Chitinophagaceae bacterium | reverse complement strand
CTCATTCAAAAAGCGATCGATAAATTAATTGCCGGAAGAACCTCTATTGTGATAGCCCATCGCTTATCAACCATCCGGAAAGCAAGCAATATAATTGTACTCGATAAAGGTGAAATAAAAGAGATGGGAACCCACGAAGAGCTATTAGCAAAGGGTGGATTTTACAGTAAATTGCATGAAATGCAGTTTGCGAAGAAATTACCTGTTAAATTGATATGAATAAGTCCAATTAAAGAAGATGGTTGATGGAAAAACAAAAAAAGCAAGATTAAATTTCAAGGTCGGAATTTGTTTAAATTTTAATTGCAAGGGATAATTTTTCAATCTTATTCAAATCTCAAAAATCGCCGTCAATCTCAAAAATCACGGGTTTTTTTAAACCTCGCTCCTTATCTTTGCGGCAAATTTACAGACGCACATGGTCAACAGGCGCATAAAATCCTTATTGATATTGAGTTATAGCCTTTTTTGTCTTCTTTTTTCGCGTGAATCAATGGCCCAACATGATGAACATGAACAGGATCAAGGCCAGGCACATGCTAAAAAGGAAAAGAAGGGGGGATTTGACGCCAATGAAGTGATCTTCGGTCACGTGCTGGACGCCCATGAGTATCATTTTCTCAGTTATGAAGGAAGTGATGGCAAAGAGCACCATGCAACGATACCCTTACCCGTAATACTTTATTCGCCCCAACGCGGGTTAGATGTTTTTATGTCTTCTGAATTTCATCACGGTCATGAAATCTATAAGGGGTACAAATTGGTGGAGGGCAAAATTCACCCGGTCAATGGAAATGGAAGCATTGATGGATCCGTGCAAGTATATGATCTTTCTCTTACCCGCAACGTAGTGCAGATGCTTCTGGCTTTGACCATATTTGTGTTGATCATGCTGGGGGTTGCAAAAAAGTATAAGTCAGGAATCGGAAAAAAGCAGGCACCTACGGGTATGCAAAATGCTATCGAAGCGGTGATCGTGTTCATCCGGGATGATGTTGCCAAACCAAACCTTGGCCACAAATATTTGAACTATATGCCTTACCTGCTAACCGTGTTTTTCTTTATTCTTATTAATAATATTTTTGGATTGATCCCGGGTTCTGCCAATGTAACGGGTAATATAGCATTCACGCTGGTGTTAGGCGTTATTTCTTTTTTCGTGATTGTTTTCAGTAGTAGTAAACATTTCTGGAGTCATATTTTCAATCCTCCGGGTGTACCGGGGTTCGTGAAGCCGATCCTGATACTCGTTGAATTCCTGGGCGTATTCATTAAGCCTTTTGCGCTGATCATTCGTTTGTTCGCCAATATGGTTGCGGGGCATATCATCATTATTTGTCTGATCTCACTGATATTTATTTTCGGTCAGTTGAATGCAGCCGCTGGCTGGGGAGCATCACCGGTTGCGGTCGGGTTTACCATATTCATTTATATGATCGAGGTGCTGGTAGCTTTTTTGCAGGCGTATATTTTCACTACGCTTACAGCTGTGTTTATCGGGCTGGCGCGGGAAGAACCTCATCATGGCGATGATCACAAGCATCATCCCGAACTCAGCACGGCTAAATATGATGACCCGGTGATCGTTTAAACAGCGTTTTTTTAAACAGTATAAAAACACAATTATGGATTTACTGACAGTATTGTTAAGCGATGTTGCGTGGGCAAACGCCGGTGGGGCTATCGGTGCAGGTTTATCTGCCATCGGGGCAGGTATTGGCATTGGCCAGATAGGTAAAGGAGCCGTTGAGGCTATTGCCCGTCAACCGGAAGCTATCAATGACATTCGCGCTAACATGATCCTTACTGCAGCTCTTATTGAAGGTGCTGCATTATTCGGAATCATCGTTGGCTTCCTCGCTATGGTTTTATAAGTGAGGGCAATTTATTACTGCACTCGAAGCAAAGGGCGGGGAGTGCAGTAATTCCACGATCAAAGTATTACTATTATAAAGTTTACACTATGAGGTTACTTACTCCTGAATTTGGGTTGATTATCTGGACTTTGCTGGCTTTCATCATTGTGCTGCTTATTCTAAAAAAGTTTGCCTGGAAGCCCATTTTACAATCATTAAAGGAAAGGGAAACAACCATTGCAGATTCCCTGGCCACCGCTGAAAAAGTAAAAGCAGAAATGGCACAACTGAAAAGTGAAAATGAAGCGTTGCTTGCAAAAGCCCGTGAAGAAAGAGCTCAACTCCTGAAAGAAGCCCGTGATACCAAGGAACGGATCATTTCGGAAGCAAAGGAACGGGCAAAGATCGAAGCCAATAAAATAGTGATAGAAGCCCAGGCAGTTATCGAGCAACAGAAAATGGCAGCCTTAACCGATGTAAAGAACCAGGTGGGTACACTGGTGATCGAAGTGGCAGAAAAAGTATTACGCCGTGAGCTGGGAAATAAATCTGAACAGGAAAACTTTATCAAACAACTGGCTGAAGAAGTGAAACTCAATTAACAATATGCTAATCGGCAAATTGAACTCATTAGCAAATTAGCAGATTATCTAATCAGGAAATTAATTATGCTTAACCCCCGTTTGGCAGGAAGGTATGCGAAGAGCATTATTGGTTTGGCCACTGAACAAAACCAGCTGGAAAATGTGTACCAGGACATGTTATTGCTGCAGGCTGTTTGCAAAAGCAATCGTGATTTTGTAATTCTTCTGAAAAGCCCTGTGGTTACACCCGATAAAAAAGAAGCAATCCTGCAGGCTGCTACCAAAGGACGGATCACTGAATTAACAGCAGCCTTTAATCGGTTACTAATCAAGAAAGGACGTGAATCAGTATTGCCTGAGATCATCGATGCGTTTATCGAACAATACAAGCATCAGAAGGGTATTCATACGATCAGGCTGACCACGGCTGTTCCTGTTTCAGAAGAGCTGAAACAAGCCATCATCGATAAGATTCAAACCCTTACACCAATGAAAACGGTTGAAATGGAAACAGTCGTACGGGAGGATATTATTGGTGGGTTCTTGTTAGAAATAGGAGATACACTGGTGGATGCCAGCATATCGTATGACCTGAACAAGATCAGGAGCCAGTTTTTGAATAATGATTTCATTTATAAGATTAGATAAGGAAAATGTACGATGTGAGATGTACGGTGTGAGATGTGTAATAAATGTTGCGGTGGGTGATTATTTATAAGACATTCCGACATTTATCACTGGCGGAATAAAAAATCAAAAAGTTCTAAAAAAAATATAATCATGGTAGAAATTAAGCCGGATGAAATCTCAGCAATACTGCGCCAGCAGTTGAGCAATTTCAATGCAGCCGCTGATCTTGAAGAAGTAGGCACTGTATTGCAGGTAGGCGATGGCATTGCGCGTGTGTATGGTTTGAATAATGTTGGCAGTGGCGAACTTGTAGAGTTTGAAAATGGTGTACGTGCCATTGCATTGAACCTCGAGGAAGACAATGTGGGCGTGGTACTAATGGGCGAAAGCAGTGAAGTAAAAGAAGGATCAAAAGTACGCCGCACAGGAAAGATCGCATCTATCAAGGTGGGCGAAGGCATGCTGGGCCGCGTGGTAAATACGCTCGGTGAACCCATCGACGGCAAGGGTCCATTGACCGGCGAAATGTATGAAATGCCACTGGAGCGCAAGGCTCCCGGCGTAATTTTCCGCGAACCTGTAAAAGAACCTTTGCAAACCGGTCTGAAAGCGATAGACGCTATGATCCCCATCGGGCGCGGACAAAGAGAATTGATCATTGGTGACCGGCAGACAGGTAAAACCGCCATCGCGATCGATACGATCATTAACCAAAAAGAGTTTTTCCAGGCAGGCAAAGCTGTTTATTGCATATATGTGGCAATTGGCCAGAAAGCTTCGACCATAGCCGGTGTAATGAAAACATTGGAAGATGCCGGAGCAATGGTGTTCACGACGATCGTAGCCGCATCTGCGTCTGATCCTGCTCCCCTGCAGTTCTATGCTCCATTTGCAGGCGCCGCTATCGGTGAATTTTTCCGCGATACCGGACGACCTGCATTGATCATCTATGATGATCTTTCAAAACAGGCAGTAGCTTATCGGGAAGTATCCTTACTATTACGACGCCCCCCTGGCCGTGAAGCCTATCCGGGTGATGTGTTTTATTTGCATAGCCGTTTACTTGAGCGGGCAGCTAAAATTATCAGCGATGACAGTGTAGCAAAGAACATGAATGATCTTCCCGAAACGATCAGGCACCTGGCAAAAGGCGGAGGATCGTTAACTGCACTTCCTATCATTGAAACGCAGGCTGGTGACGTATCCGCATACATTCCAACCAATGTGATCTCAATCACCGACGGGCAGATATTCCTGGAAGGTAACCTGTTCAACGCGGGTATCAGACCCGCCATCAACGTGGGTATTTCTGTAAGTCGCGTAGGTGGTAATGCACAGATCAAATCCATGAAGAAAGTTGCAGGTACATTAAAGCTTGATCAGGCATTGTACCGCGAAATGGAAGCATTTTCAAAGTTTGGCGGCGACCTGGACCCTGCTACCAAACTGGTATTGGATAAGGGTGCAAGAAATGTGGAGATACTGAAACAGGCTCAATACACTCCTTTTTCTGTTGAAAAGCAAGTCGCAATTATTTACCTGGGTACCCAGGGTTTATTACGTGATGTGGCAGTACGCCGGGTAAAAGAATTTGAAGACCATTTCCTGATGGAAATGGAAAATAAACATCCCGAACTATTGGCTGAGTTCAAGAAAGGTAGCCTGCCGGAAGATGGACTCAGAAAGATGGTTGATCTTGCGAATGGCATCATTCCGCAGTACAAATAGTTTTTTTCTTTTTTTTTAGCCCCCGCGAATGCGGGGTTTTTTATTGATTTTCAGTACAGTTGTTGGTGTGTATGCCAGGTAGTCTAAAAGTTTTTTGCAGCATCACTTGCAACTTCGGAAAATACGGTTAATCTTTGTCTCGTACATTTTATAGTACACATCCACATCCTCGGGAAAAACTGAATTGATAACGACCTTTTAGAAAACAAAAAATTTCCGGCTATGAACCAGTTTATCCCATCTGTTATCAGAGGATTTCTCTCTGAAAAATTATTAGAGTTGCATTATTGGTTACAAAGAGGAATAGCTCAAAAAAGCTATCAGCCTGTTTATTTACCACTGCCTGCCCGAAAGGTAGATCGTAGCAAAAACAATCACTGATTTTTTTCGATTCCAATCAATATATCAATCATCTGTCACAGGGTGAGCCTTATCTCTGCGATATTCTAATAAAAACCATTTAAAAAATCCCGGCTTTACGCCTCTTCTTAAAGAAAACTGTTTTCATTTCTTAAAGTTCCCAATATCTCGTGAGTACCAGAAGTGTTGATAAAATATTTCAGTACCCCAAAAGAAATTAATGAAACAGAAATCTTTACTCTTTAAAAATGTCTTTCGTTCAGTTTTAGTTGCAGTTCTTTTTTTTATTGTATCCGGTTTATACGCACAGGAAATTCCGGAATTGATTTTCAGTAATCCAATACTAGAAAGTGGTACAGACCTACAGGATGGCGCAAAATACCGTTTTAGCAATACGGCTCCTGGTGTAGATGCCATTGTGGAGATCAGAAAGCGCTCAGCAAGTAATGTTGTTATTAATAATATCGATCTCACGATTTTTGGATGGGATAAAGCCTTTCAGCCTGAACTCGGTATTCACGGAACGGTGGCGCCTTATCAGAACTGGTGGGTTGAATTCGAAGTGCGTTTTGTAAAAGCGGGAACAAATAACAAAAAGAAAGTTGATAAGTTTGATTTCACCTCTATTTCGAAAATCCAATACTGTTGAAGCATCAAAAAATAGAAAGCCCGTTAGTAATCGCACCCTTGAACCGTCCATTAATCCTTGAAAAAACTAAAAATGATCCAATGTTCGATGAACGAACACAGCGAACAACCAAGCTCCAATTATCCTTTAAACAACATTGATCACCTAAAAACATTTTATTCAATTAAATCAAAAACATTTGAATCTAATTTGACACTCAAAAAAATGCCCCGCCAGGGGGTGGGGCATTTAAAAAAACAAAATCAATTATTACGAATAGCTGAATAAATCCCTGATATCTTATTTGAATTCACTCCAATAGTCCTGCGGTAAATAGTATACAAATTATGAAGAAGACTTACCACGGACAATCAAATTCGCTACATGCTTATTGCATCAGGCCAACCATTGTGTTTATGACGATGGCAGGCTCAATGTTTTTGTTTTCTGCGCAATCTGTAACACCCGGTATAACGCTTTCTTCACATATCATAAAAATGCAGGAACATTTGTATACTGCACAAACAGTATGCATACAAAAGATCGAAGGGTGTATGCATTGCAGCACCTTCGAATCTGAATTTTTTTTAAAGGGTACGATCAACAAACGGCCGGGCTTTTCTAAGCCTGGCCTTATTTAACCTTTAAAATTTCAGTCCGCCTGATATCCCATCCTTTGAACCGCCCTTCCAATTCTCCCATGTTTAAAAGCGTGCTATGCATCTCTATAAATCCTCTGATATCCTATAGTTAAGAGCTTCCAATAGTCCCTAGGTAAAAATTTCGCTTTCTTTTCTTAACCTCTAAATGTTTTTTATGAAACGAATTTACCAAAGGCTAAAATTTAGTGCCTTACTTTTTATCATCGCAGCAAAATTTTCCTTTGCATGCGTCATTATTTTACTGGCAAGTTCATTTGCCTCTTACAGCCAGGAATTGGTTTTTAAAAATCCAACACTGGTTTCCGGTTCTGCAGGGCAGAATAATGCCGTTTACAGGTTCCCAAAAGTAACATCTGCCGTTGATGCATTACTAAAAGTAAAAAAGCGTTCGGCTAACAATGTTGTAATCCAGAACATTGATGTAACCGATTTTGGCTGGAACAAAGCCTTTCAACCTCAAATCGGGATCAGTGGAGGAATAGTCAGCGGCATCAAAGACTGGTGGGTGGAATTTGAAATTTCTTTTGTAAAGACCGGTACATCTGATGAAGCAGATGTAAGTGAATTTAACCTGACTTCTTTAGATGTGGACGGTGATAATTTGACGATTCGGGAGTATGTTGAACTATATGATGCGGCTAGTTATTATTTTGAGGGCGGTACTGAATTAGTACATTCGGCTATCAACGATGAAGATGAAGATGATGATGATGACGAACCCAAGAAAAAAAATTACCGCTTTCTTGGACCAATCAAGAACTATCTTGATATTGACACTTTAGGAACACGCGTGATGGTGACCAGTAAATTTGTCAAAAAAGATAAAATAAAATTCAGAATAGGGGCACGTGCCGTTGGTTTAGGTAGCAGTAATGCTGCCATCAGGTACAATTCTCTTTGGTTCAGATCCTTTAGTTATGTATCGGGAACCTTCTTACCGGTAAAACTCACTTCGTTCACAGTTAAAAGCGTAGAGAAGAATAAGATTGCATTGAACTGGAATACGGCCCAGGAAAAAAACTCCAGCCATTTCACGATCGAAAAAAGTTTAAATGGGAAAGATTTTTCTGATGCCGGGATCATTTTCTCCATGGGCAACTCAGAACAACCACAGCAATATAGTTTCACCGATGTACTTAGAACAGGTGAACAAGGGTTGATTTATTACCGGTTGAAGATGGTAGATATCGATGGACAAAGCCAATACTCGCCCATTAAGGTGATCAGGATCGGTGAAGAAAAGGCAAATGCCTCCGTGTTGGTTTACCCAAATCCGGTTGCTAATGAGCTGAGAATTACTTTGCCTTCCACATGGCATGATAAAAAAGTGACCATTGATATCTATACAACCAATGGAATTCTCGCAAAAAGATTTGTGACCAATAATGCCAGTCAGACGGAAACCATTAATGTGCGTGCGCTAACTCCCGGAAGCTATATGATCCGATCTTCAAATGGTAGTGATACGACTTCACAGCAAATCATTAAAACGAACTAATACAAGTTTTTTAAAGGGTACGATCAACAACCGGCCTGGCTTTTTTAAGCCGGGCCTTATTTTTTTGGAAATATGTTAAAAATATTTTGGTTTATATTATAAACTACTTTATGTTTGGGATAAATTTACAATAATGAAACGCGCGATATTGATTCTTACTCTGGCATTAATAACCCTCCATTCAATTTCCCAAACCACAGTGCTGGGTAAAATAAAAGACAACAAGGGTCAGCCGGTAGGTGGAGCCAGTGTTGCTATCAAAGATTCTTACGATGGCGGAACTTCCGATTCTTTGGGAAATTACTCCTTCAAAACCTCGGAGAAGGGTGATAAAATCCTTATAACAAGTTCCATAGGCTATAAGGTAACGGAGCAAAAAGTCACTCTTACGGATGGCGAACTTAAGACAGATATTGTTTTAAAAGAAGAGCCAAATGAACTAAAAGCGGTTGTTATTACTGCCGGCACATTCGAAGCAAGCGATACCAAACGAACCACCGTCTTAAATCCCATTGATATAGTAACCACCGCCAGTGCCAATGCCGACGTAACGGGTGCCATCAGAACGCTTCCCGGCGCGCAGCAGGTGGGTGAAAATGCAGGATTATTTGTGCGGGGGGGAACGGCAGAAGAAACAAAGGTTTTTATTGACGGAACTCTTGTAAACAATTTCTTCCTGAGCACGGCTCCGGATATTGCGAGCAGGGGACGCTTTTCACCCTTTATTTTTAAGGGAACAGTGTTTAGTTCGGGTGGCTATTCGGCCATTTACGGGCAGGCTTTGTCTTCCGCGCTTATACTGGAATCGACCGATTTGCCCGATCAATCATCAGCAAGCGTCGGCGTTTCGACAGTTGGTTTGAACGGAGGCTACCAGCAATTATCCAAGAGCAAGAAATCAAGTTGGGGGATCGGTTATAGCTTCACCCATCTTGGCGCCTATTTCGCAGTTGTAAAACAAAGGATCGATAATTTCCAAATCCCGCAATTTCACAATACGGAATTCAATTTTAGAATAAAGACTTCTAAAACCGGTATGTTGAAATTTTATGGCTACTTCAATTCCAGCCGGCTTGGATTACGCAGGCCTGATATTGATTCATCAAATCTGAAAGATGCGTTCGGCCTGAAGAATTTTAACGTGTATTCTAATCTTTCCTGGAAAGAAAAGCTGGGCGACAAATGGAAATTATCTATGGGAATTTCCTATAGTACCAACACCGATAAAATAAGCAATGAATTACAGGATGCATCCAATAAGATCCAACAGTTATCATTCGATCCTTATTCATCCAAAAACTTTAATCTGGAAGCCAGATCTGATCTATCACAGATCAAAACTGTTTTTGAAAGGAAGTTGCCGGGATTGAGTGCTGTGCGCTTTGGTGGCGAATATTTATATTACCGGGATCGGAATGATTTTTCAAATAAATTTATTTCCAACAGCCTCACAAAAACGGATGATCATTTTAAAGCTGCTTTTGCCGAAACCGACATTTACATTACGAATGATCTGGCAGCAAAAGTGGGAGGAAGATTCGAACATTCTTCACAGCTGAATAAGTCGAATATAGTGCCGCGTGTTTCATTGGCCTATAAAGTAGGCGCCCAGTCGCAGGCGTCTTTTGCCTATGGCATCTTCTACCAGAAACCAGAGAAAGAGAATTTTCTCCGCAACTATGCATATTCAGATCTGCTGTACGCAAAAGCGACTCACTACATTTTGAATTACCAGAAGGTAAGTCGTGAATATACTTTCAGACTCGAGGGATTTTACAAAAAATACAATGAGCTTGTTAAAACACACGCAACAGGCAATATGATCGATAGCTTTAGCAATGGAGGTTTTGGAAATGCCAAAGGCATCGAACTATTCTGGAGAGATCGAAAAACATTCAAGAATGTTGACTACTGGATATCCTACTCTTACCTGGATACAAAAAGGGATTACCTGAATTTTCCTTATGCCATACAACCCAATTTTGCCGCCAATCATACAGCCAACCTGGTTGTAAAGAAATTTGTAACGAAACTAAAAACGCAGTTTAACGGTTCTTACACGTTCGCAACGGGACGGCCTTACTACAACATCCGCATGGACGATAATACAGGTAAATTCATCGTTGCCGATGAGGGTAAAACAATTCCTTTCCACAGCATGAGCTTTAGTGTCAATTATCTTCCCAGCATAGGGAAGCAGAATGCGAAAAAGTTTACTGTATTTGTATTTTCTATAAATAATATTCTTGGTACTAACCAGGTTTTCGGATATAACTATTCTTATAACGGAAGTCGCAAGGAACCTATATTGCCCACTGCCAAACGATTCTTCTTTTTCGGCTGCTTTATAAGTTTTGGTGTAGACAGATCAGAGGATGTCATTAACAGTAATCTTTAATTAATTTTTTTTGATCATCACAAATAAAAAAAATGCACATGGAAAATTCAGATCATCCACAATCTTCCGGGCGCGATCCGCAATTGTGGGAAATTGCCAAACGGAGGGCAAGCTTTAAATATCATTTGGGAACTTATATTGTTATCAACTGTTTTCTCTGGGCCATCTGGTTTTTTACAGAAAGCGGGGGCTATTCGGATGAGGGCAAATATCCCTGGCCTGTGTGGTCGACCCTGGGATGGGGGATAGGATTATTGTTTCATTATCTGGGCGCTTACGTATATCCGAAAGAGAACAGTGTTGAAAAAGAATATGAAAAACTTTTAAGGGACAAAAAATAATAACAAACAAAAGAATTAAATCATGAAAAAAATCGTCGTTTTTGCCGTGGCCCTACTTGCCACTACAATTGTTTCCGCACAAAGTGAGAGATACCTGAAAGCCATGCAGGATAATGTTTCTACATTGGATGTCATTCGCACTGCCCAGGGTTGGACCGAAGTTGGTAATAATTTTCAGCGGATCGCTGATGCAGAAAAAACACAGTGGTTGCCTTATTATTATGCAGCCCTTAGCAACGTAATGACTGGGTATTTTCAGATGCCGGCTAATCAGAGTCCTGATCCGGCAAAAACTGATCCGCTCGCCGACAAAGCCGAAGAGGCATTGAATAAAGCAGAGGCACTCAGTAAGGACAATTCAGAAATTTTTTTATTAAGAAAGATGATCGCTACCCTGCGCCTGACGGCCGATCCGATGAATCGCTGGCAGACGTATGGACCACAGGCTGCTGAAGCACTGCAAAAAGCAAAGACATTGAACCCTGAAAATCCACGCGTATACATGATTGAAGGACAGGACAAGTTATACACGCCTGAACAATTTGGCGGAAGCAAGACGGAAGCCAAGAGACTTTTTGAGGAGGCAGAGAAAAAATTCGGAAGTTTTAAAGCCGAATCAGCCATTCATCCGCAATGGGGACTATCACAGGTGAAGTATTTTCAAAGCCAGGTACAATAAACGATAATGTCCACAGGTCACCTGTGGACATTTATTTTAAATACAGTTGATGAAACCAATACCCGAGCAACATTTTTCTGCCGAAGATAGCCTTCGCCTTATTCAGCGCATGATCAGTACTGCGAAACAGGAGATATCTGATCAAAGTTTTAATTTTTTATTGTGGGGTTGGGCTGCTTTTGCCGCCTGTATCGGGCAGTTTGTGCTGAAGGTATATTTTGATTACAGGCACCATTATATCGTTTGGCTTATCACAATCCCCTGTATTTTCATTACTATTTATTCTGCAAGGAACTACAGAAAAGAAAGAAAGGTTAAAACATATGTAAACACCAGCATGAGTTACCTGTGGGCCGGTATGGGAATTTCGTTTTTTGTAATGAGCATGTTATTCGTAAAACTGGGTTGGTTCAACTGTTACCCTTTTTTCATTTTATTGTATGGCTTGGGTGCATTTGTATCCGGTAAATTTTTACAGTTTACTCCTTTTATAGTTGGTGGTATTATTAGCTGGTGCCTGGCAACGGTAGCTGTTTGGTTCAGTTTCGATTACCAGGCATTATTTGCTGCCGGTGCTCTTTTATTCACTCATATCATACCCGGTCACCTGTTACAAAAAACGCATTCTGTTTCATCAATACATTAATTATGGCAAACGATGAAGATTTTACGCATTCCGAAAGCCTGACGGTTATCCAGGCAATGATCAACCGGGCAAAAGACCAATTCAGCGAGAATGGTCATTTGTATTTATTATGGGGATGGGTGATACTCATTTGCAGTATTGGCCATTTTTTGTTAACCAGTTTTTTGGCATACAAAAATGCATCCCTGATCTGGATGCTAAGCTGGGGAGCTGTCATTTACCAGACCTACTATTTATGGAAGCAAGGCAAAAAGAAAAAGGTAAGAACCTATACGGATGATATCGTTGGATGGGTATGGATAACTTTTGTGATCATGATGTTTTTGTTTGGTTTTTTGTTCGCGCGGGCACTTGGAGATGAATATTTTCAATTTATGAATGTGGGTTTTCTTGCTTTGTATGGAATGCCAACATTCCTTTCAGGAATTACACTTCGCTTCAGGCCTTTGATAACAGGTGGTATACTTTGCTGGATCCTTTCTGTTATTGCCTGTTTCATATATTACAAGTATCATTTACTGCTATTAGCGCTTGCCGTGATTGTAGCATGGATCATTCCCGGATATATACTGAGAGCGCGGTATAATAAAATAAATACCTGATTATGGAAGAACGAAAAATCACCGAAAATGAAAGCCTTCAGCTTATACAGCAAATGATACAGGTTGCCAAGGAAGAACATCGTGAGAAAGGCGATGCCTGGCTGATCTGGGGATGGCTTCTATTTGTAGCGTCAGTATCTTCTGCAGCGCTTGCATATTTGGATATCAGGGGATATACGGGCTGGGTGTGGACGGGCATTCTGGCTATCGGTATGGTCCTGTATGTTCTGTTACATGTTCTCAGAAGACGGGAAGAAAAAGTGAAAACCTATGTACATGAATTGTTAGACAGGTTGGGAAATGGGTTTTTTATCAGCCTTTTTGCGATTGTAGCCGCTTCATTCATCATCAAAACCAGTTTTGGTTTCGGCTATTATTATATACTGTATGCTTTCTGGATGTATATACACGGCAGTGCCATTCGTTTCCGGCCATTGATTATAGGCGCCTACGTGAATTGGCTGGCAGCCATTGCAATTTTTTTACTAAAAGATACCGGACCGATAATGATCGTCTCGGCCGTTGCTGTTTTGATAGGATATCTTATACCCGGCTACATGTTACAGGCTGAATACCGAAAAAAAATGAAGTTGTAAGAAAGAAGAAATGGAATTTAAAGAACTGGATCCCATATTACATTCGCAGTTAAGGCTGGCAGTGATATCACTTCTTATCAGTGTGAAGGAGGCGGAGTTTACATTCATCAGGGAAAAAACAAATGCCACTGCCGGCAACCTGAGTGTACAAATCAATAAATTAAAGGAAGCAGGTTACATAGAAGTGATGAAGCAGTTTAAAGACAACTATCCCCAGACAACTTGCAAAATAACTTCAGCCGGGATCAACGCATTTGAACAATATGTGAAAAACCTGCAATCTTATCTTGGTAAATAACGTTCCGTCGGTTCGACCGTCGACTGTTGACTGTCTTATTCTTCATCAATGTAACAGCCTTATAAAAAAACATCCCCCGTTACAGGGCTAACCGCAACGAGGGAATTGTTTACCTCTGAATGTACTATACAAAACGATAAATATGTTTCCGGGTATTGCCGACCGTCCACCGACGACCGCAAATCATCTGATTTATTTATTTGATCTTTTTCTATTCAGCAAAGTATAGCCGGCTGTTTCGTCGACGGTCGTCGTCTATTCCTTCATCAGGGTTACCAGCATTCTTTCCTTGCTGTTGACGATCACTTCGAGCACGTACATGCCACGTTGCAGTTTACTTGTTCCTTCAAGAATATAACTGTTGGCTCCGGCGCTTGCTTTTAAAGATTTTTTTACAACTTCTGTACCATTGCTGCTCACTACTTTCATCACCACATATGAATTTTCATTCAGCTGAATATTTACGGCTATGTCATTTTTGGCCGGATTCGGCGTAACGCTGATCATTTTTATTGATTGGGTATTATATACACGTACAATCAAGATTCTGCTGTATGCCGATTTATTATCCAGGTCAATTTGTTTTAGTCGGTAATACAGATCCTTTTTTATTGCCGTATTGCGACCGGCTTCATCGATAAATGCGTAGGATTTTTTAACCGAAGAACTGCCCTGTGCTTTCATAGAGCCTACTTTTTGCCAGGCAATACCGTCAAAACTGCGTTCTATTTCAAAACGATCGCTGTTTTGTTCAAAGCTCGTTGCCCAATTCAATTCAACCTTTCCTTCATTCCTGTACAATCCGTTGAAGTCGATCAGGCTTACGGGTAAAATACCTGAACCCTGGAAACTAATTGTTACAGTTGCGTCGTTGGAACACAAAACACCCAATCCCTGATCGCAGATTTTATAAGTAAAGCTGGTAGAAGTACCGGCAAATCCCGGATTTGGTGTGAAATTAAATGTTCCATTGGTATTAAGCACCACAGTTCCATCTGGTGATGGCGTCATCAGGTACGCTGAAAATTGATCGCCATTCGGGTCGGAATCATTAATAATTACGACACCTGTGGCCGAACGGTTTGAAATTCCGCTGATATTATCATTTACTGCTATCGGCGCTGAATTGCAACCTCCGCTGTAATATAGTGATGAAGAAATTTTTATCTGATCTATTGCAATCCACGTAGATTCTCCGATGCCACCATAGCTGATATACAATTTATAGGCTCCGGTCACTTCCAATCCCTCGCTGTAAGTATACACCATGTTTTTGTCTATGTTCGAAAACTCAACGCTATCCAGCAACTCGACAAGATTGTTATTAGCATCAGCAAGATAAATCGTCATCCACCTTCTCACTCCATTTCCTATAATATTATGGAATTTGTAATTAAAGGAAAGCATCACCGGGCTATTCATCGATAAAACCGGTGAAAGCATATAGCTGGTTGAGGGATGGTTTTGAGAAACCATTGCTCCATCACCTTCAATATTTGCATTCCATCCATTTCCATTCACGTCAAATCCTGCGAATGTCCAGCAATGATTTTGTAAATGATTTTTTACCCCATTAAGTGGCACGGAAGGCCTTGAATTGAAATTTTCCTCTGTTTGTGCGGCAGCGAGGAAACTACTGAATGTAAATACAACAGCCAGTAATGAACGAAAGAGATTCTTTTTCATTTTTTGTAAGTTTCAGAGTTTGTAATAAATGTAGAAGCACTAATGAGGAAATTCAGAGGAAGGAGAATGAATTCGGATAAAGTGCACGACAGAGAGTATGGTATACTCCGGAACTTACATAGCTATTGGAGAAAATATAAAAAAATCGATCTTGAAATACTTATTTGTGTTTTTGGGAATTGGGGGCAGGACGATAATTCAAATATCCTGCAGGTAACGGAAATGTCAGAGGATTGGGAGACAAGAACAAATGTAAAGTGCAGTTTTGTTTTATGCAAGTGTTTGGGGTTTTTTATTTTAGGGTTTGGGTTAAAAAGTTTAAAGTTTAAGGTTTAAAGTTTAAAGTTGGAATTTAGGACGTACTAATTATATAGGTTTACAAAACATTAATCTAAAACCTTAAACCTTAAACTTTAAACTTTAAACCTTAAACTTTAATTTGCACACTTATACATATGCCCGTTATCATCCACGTTGAACATTTAAGCAAGCATTATAAGGACATAAAAGCTGTTGATGATATTTCCTTTACGGTAAACCAAGGGGAGATTTATGGGTTCCTGGGGCAAAACGGAGCCGGTAAATCAACAACGATCCGGATGCTTCTCACTTTAGTCGAGCCTACAAAAGGCCGTATTCAACTGTTTGGTTCAGACCTCCGTACTCATCGGAAAGAGATACTCAGGCAGGTTGGAGCGATCATAGAAAAGCCTGATCTTTATAAATACTTAACCGCATTAGAAAACCTTTCCATTTTCGCCCGGCTTAGTGGCATCCGAGCATCGCAAAAGCAGCTTCTAAACCAACTTGAGATGGTGGGATTGAAAAACCGCGTGCACAGCAAGATCAAAACTTACTCGCAGGGAATGAAACAAAGATTGGGAATCGCCGTGGCATTGATTCATGATCCTAAACTCATTATACTGGATGAACCAACCAATGGTCTCGACCCCCAGGGAATTGCAGATATACGCAATCTCATCTTGCAGCTCAGTAAAGAACAGGGAAAGACCATTTTTGTATCGTCGCACTTATTGAGTGAGATCGAAATGATCGCCGACAAAATGCTGATCCTTGATCAGGGGAAGAAAATCGTTGAAGGCGCTGTAGGAGAATTGCTTGATCCAACAAAAACCCTGGTTGAACTTGAAGTGAACAACCCGGATGATATTTATGAGAAAATAAAATCAGGCAGCTGGAATGTGTATCTGAAAGAGAGGCAAAAGCAAACAATCATATTTCAGCTGGCTAAGGAAAAGATACCTCAACTCAATGCATATCTCATCAGTATAGGCGCCGAGGTGATGGCGCTACAGCCGAGGCATTCTTTAGAAAACTATTTTCTTTCACTTACAACAAGCAACCAGCATGTGGACAGTTTTGCAAATTGAACTTTTCAAAATTTTCAAACGGCCACGTACTTATATTGCGTTTATTGCCATTACCGCAATTGTTGTCTTGATACAGCTTGCTTTTTATGCAGACGGAAAAAGTTATGTTCAATTCATGCTGCAAGCAATCAATGAGTCGTTTGAGGTAGAAGGTCAGATCCTAAATGGCTACCTTATCTGCTACCTGATCCTGCAAACGTTGCTCATTCACGTACCGTTGCTGATTGCTTTGATAGCTGGTGATATGGTTGCCGGCGAAGCAAATATGGGAACCCTGAGACTCTTGATCAGTAAACCCATCAGTCGCGAGTCGCTGATGCTGAGTAAATTTCTGGCGAGTACTGCCTATACATTATTATTACTTGTTTGGATGGCATTTCTGTCGTTAGTGGTTTCAATGATGATTTTCGGAGAAGGATACCTGATCATATTTAAAAGTGAACAGGTTGTTATTTTAAAAAGCTCTGATATCCTGTGGCGCTACTATTACTGTTTCGGTTTTGCTGCGGTTGCCATGACAACTGTTGCTGCACTGGCATTGCTACTATCGGTATTTGCAGAAAACTCCATTGGTCCCATTATTACCACCATGAGCATTATCATTGTATTCACCATCCTTAGCTCCATGGACCTGCCTTTGTTTAAAACAATGAGGCCCTACCTTTTTACCTCTCACATGTTGGGCTGGAAAGGTTTTTTGGACGATCCTATCAATTACAAAAGCATTATGAAATCGGGAGCAATTTTACTCGTGCATATCACCATATTTGTGTCGGCTGCGATGGTGATCTTTAAAAAGAAAGATGTTTTGTCGTAAATTAAAAAGAGAGCAGCCCAACTATTTTCTCCAGATAGGTTTGATCTGTTTCATCGAACTGGTTGAGTTGGTCGCTATCAATATCCAGCACCGCTACTACCTCGTTATTTCTGATAACCGGTATTACTATTTCAGATTTTGATAAACTGCTGCAGGCGATGTGCCCGGGAAACCGCTCAACATCCGGAACGATCAATGTCTGTTTTTTTCCCCAACTTGTGCCACAAACTCCTTTTCCCTTCCTGATCCTTGTGCAGGCCACCGGTCCCTGGAAAGGGCCTAATACCAGTTCCTCGCCTCTGACAATGTAAAATCCGATCCACAGCCAGTTGAATTGCTCTTTTAATGCGGCACAAACGTTTGCAAGATTAGCGATCAGATCGTTTTCGCCTTCAAGCAACCCCTTGATCTGCGGAAACAAAGATTGATACTGATCTTGCCTGGTGCCTTGCGCAACGGTTAAATCTTCTGCCATAGTGCGAAGATACCAAAACGCCGACGACAGTCGACAGTCGACCGTCCACCGCAAATCATTTAGAATTATGGATCCTTCTCTCCCCAATCAGGTGTATCTGACAGGTCCGGTTGTCGGTGGACGGTTGACGGGTTTACACATATTTCGTAACCCCCGGTGTCGCCACTGCATAAAATCCTTCTTCATTGGGAATATTGGGTGGCATTGCATTCCAGTCGTATACCTTCGGCTGCAGGTCCAATCCTGAATTCAGTGACGCATCCCATTCAACCACTTGTCCGCTGTAAGTCGCCATGCGGCCTAAGATAGTAGACATTGTGCTTTTTGCTCCCAATTCAGCATCAGCAAATTTATATTGCCCTTTAGCAATGGCGGCAAACAATTCATCATGTTCTGTCTGGTATGGATTGTTCTCAGTTGCCTTATCGAATTGATACAAGACTTTTCCTTTACTGTCTTTTATATTTGCTTCGCCACAGGCTATACTTCCTTTTGTGCCTATCAGCAGTTCATCTACTTTACTCATAGTGCCCGGAATATGGCGGCACTGACTGTTGAGAATGGACCCATCAGCATATTGAAATTCTACATAATGATGATCGAATATCTCTCCATGATCCTTTCCTTTGCGTACCTGCCTTCCACCCATTCCCTGTGCCTTTACAGGGTATCCGTTTTTAAACCAGTTGATCACATCAATATTATGAATATGCTGCTCGCAGATATGATCTCCGCATAACCATACAAAATAATACCAGTTCCTCATCTGGTATTCCATTTCAGTCTGGTTGTATTGGCGCTTCTTTACCCAAACACCATCATTGTTCCACCATGCCTGCGCGGAAGTAATATCACCGATCTGGTCTTTACGCTTATACAATTCCTTGTAAGAATTCTGGTAATGGCGCTGCAATCCCACTACCACATTTAATTTTTTTTGTTTTGCTATTTCAGCCGCTGCCAACACTTTTTTGATGCCCGCAGGGTCTGTAGCCACAGGCTTTTCCATGAATACATGCTTGTTTTGCTTGATGGCTTCTTCAAAATGAATGGGTCGAAATCCCGGAGGCGTTGCCAGTATCACGACATCGGCCAGCGGAATGGCTTTCATGTAGCCATCAAATCCAACAAATTTTCTTTCCTCGGGTACATCGATTTTACCCTGGATGGTTGCCGCATCATCATCCGTTTGCAATTTTTTCAGGCAATTATCCAATCTGTCGCGGAACGCATCGGCCATCGCAACCAGCTTTACATTTTGTTTCGAAAGAAGCGCCTGCAAAGCAGCGCCTGTTCCCCTGCCGCCGCAACCGACAAGTGCTACTTTTATTACATCGTCGGATCCTGAAAAATAATTTGCTTTGGAAAACAGTGGTGCGGCAAGGAGACCGCCTGCAAGCAATGTAGAGTTTTTTACAAAATCCCTACGCGAAGCAGAGTTATTTGAAGCATCGTTGTTCATGTTATGTGGGTTTTAATATATAGAAGATTAATTGCCTAAATACTTGCTGTAAAATTGATCTATTTCTGTCGTTGAAGGTTGTTTAAAGGGCCTCACGATCCTGAACCCTACCGCAGCTGCATCCGTTAGCCACCATTTGCTCTTAGGTATCTGTGGATCACGCTTGTTCCAGGAGGGATCGGATTTAAAACGGCTTGCGCTTCTCATGGCATCCGCTCGATCCAGATATCCGCCGCCGCGAACAGCTTTTGGGTAGCGGGTACCCGGCGGTATCATGGGATTTGTGCTTCCATCTGCTATCTTGGTAAAGTAGGCCGCATCATATTGATCCAATGTCCATTCCGCCACATTACCCAACATATCGTATAGGCCCCATGCATTTGGTTTTTTCTGTCCTACCTTCTGGTATTTATTATTACTGTTTGCTGCAAACCAGGCATATTGCGGTAGCAAAGCCGGATCATTTCCAAAAGAATACATCGTAGTACTTCCTGCTCTGCAGGCATATTCCCATTCAGCTTCGGTTGGCAGCCTGTAAAAAATGCCGGTCTTCTTGTAAAGCCAGCGGCAATACATCAGCGCCGTTTGTTGAGACATGCTATTGGTGGGAAAGCCACCTTGTTTTCCCATTCCCCAGCTCAGATCGATATATTGAGGGGTTGGTCTGGTCACTGCATCTACATCGGAATTGCGGCTTGTTTTCTCATCATTAAAAAAAATCAGGAACTCATCGTGAGTTACTTCATACGAACCCATCCAGAAAGCCGCAATATGAACCTTGCGCGTTGGTCCTTCATCCTGTTTGCGCTCCTTTTCCCGGGCAGTGCTACCCATCACAAATTCACCTTCAGGAATAGCACTCATTTTAAATGTAAGTGTTGTGCCCGGAATGGTTTGCACATAAGGCCGGAATTCAGTTTTTTGAGCGAGAGTTGAAACGAAAGCCATCATCGCCAGTAAAAAAACAATATTTTTCACAGTGCCTTTTTTAAAAATGTCAAGATATGCAATTTTTGTATACCGATAAGAGGTGTACCAGGGGATATTTTATTCGGCATTTGGCCGAAGTAGAGCGTTTATAATTAAATTTAATTCCTAAATCAAAACCAATGATGCAACGCAGGAAATTTATGCAGGAGTCCATTCTCGCCGGCGCATCCTTATTCACGGCCAGCACTTTGTCAGCTACGAGCTTGCGAAAGAATAAGGAGAGTCCAGCAGCCGAAAAACCGTTTAATCTGAATTATGGTTTCCATGATGGAATGTTTGCCAATCATGCCGGTAAAAATTTTATCGACCAGATTAAATTCGCTCATGATATTGGCTTTCGTTCCATTGAAGACAACGGTATGATGAGCCGCACACCGGAACTGCAAAAAGAAATTGGCAATACTTTGGCCAGGCTCAGCATGACAATGGGTGTTTTCGTTGTGACTTCAGAGAACTGGCATTGGAAAACATCCCTTTCTACAGGGAAGCAGGAATGGCTTGACCGGATGAAAAAGGATTGCAAAGAAGCAGTGGAGGTTGCAAAACGTTGTAATGCCAAATGGATGACGGTGGTACCTGGCAATTTTGAACGCAGTTTGTCAATGGAATATCAGACTGCCAATGTAATCGTCGCTTTAAGAATGGCAAGCGAAATTCTTGAACCGAATGGGTTGGTCATGGTATTAGAGCCACTGAGTGATAATCCTGATCTTTTCCTTCGATTTTCAGATCAGACCTATTTGATCTGCAAAGCTGTGAACAGCCCTTCCTGTAAAATATTATTCGATATGTACCATATGCAACGCAATGAAGGCAATATCATCGGTAATATTAATAAGGCCTGGGACGAGATCGCTTATTTCCAAATCGGGGACAACCCCGGGCGTAAGGAACCAACTACCGGCGAAATGAACTATAAAAATATTTTCAGGCATATTTATGATAAAGGGTATAAAGGGATATTGGGTATGGAGCATGGAAATGCCAGGCCCGGCAAAGAAGGTGAACTTTTGCTGATAAAGGCATATCGGGAATCGGATAGTTTTCTATAGACCCGAAGAGTTCGTTAAATAGCCGGATATTCCTGAATGTTGGTGTAGGTTTGTAAGGTAAAAATCCAGAGAGTGACTATCACAATTTCGCAAACAAAGAAGATAATATTATTTGCATTTTTAATACTGATGATTTTGCCGCGCATCTTCGCCCAGGATGTAAACGCATTGATGAAAAGAGTGCGTGCAAAGCTTGACCTGGTAAATGACTATAAAGCAGACGGGCTGCTCAAGACAGATGTACCGTTTATCAAAGTTCCTGAAAGTAAGGTGAGTGTTTTTTATAAAAAGCCCAATAAATTCAGGATTAAAAAAGAAGAAGGAATATCCATTGTGCCCAAGGGAGGAATCACGATCAACCTGAATTCCTTATTTACGGGCAATGAATATACCGCTATCCACGGAGGTGCAACCACCATAGGAGGTAAGCAGCTGATCATTGTAAAACTTCTTCCTCTCAACGAAGAAAATGAAGTGGTTCTTTCAACGTTGTATATCAGTGATAAAGAAGCTTTGATTTATAAGGCAAATACAACCACTAAGAATAATGGTACTTACGAAATGGAAATGATCTACGGAAGGTTTGCCAATTGGGGGCTACCCGATAAAGTACTGTTCATTTTTAATACGAAAGAGTATAAATTACCCAAGGGTGTAACCTTCGAATATGAGACTGAAGAAAAACCGGAGCTTGCTGCCAGGCAAAAAAATCAAAAAGGAAAAGTAGAGATCACTTACCGGAATTACGCTATTAACAAAGGCATAGAGGATAATATCTTCAATGTACAGGAATAAAAGGATCAAAGGAATTGGTTAGCCTGATAGATCAGTCTGGCGTATGTTCTTCTTCAATCTTTTCGTCAACGGCGTTGGCGAGTATTATGGAAGTAACTTTTTTCAACGGGTTCTTATTATTCTCCTGGTAAGTGTTGCGTTTTTGAATGATGTCAAGACATTCGTAAATAGCCGCCAAAAAAGAAGAACTGTCAGCCATATTTTTTCCGGCAATATCAAATGCAGTTCCATGATCAGGCGATGTACGCACAGCTGGCAGGCCTGCAGTGAAATTTACACCATCACTAATTGCCAATGATTTAAAAGGGATCAATCCCTGGTCATGGTACATAGCCAGTACGGCATCAAATTTCATGTATTGCCTGCGTGCAAAAAATGCATCTGCGCTGAAAGGTCCCACCACCAGCATGTTGTGTTTTGCTTCCTTGATGGCGGGTTTGATGATCTCTTCTTCTTCTCTCCCGATGAACCCCTCATCTCCTGCATGGGGATTTAAACCAAGAACGGCAATTTTTGGTTTATCTATGCCAAAATCTTTAATCAGCGAATTGTTGATGATATTCAATTTTGAGATAATTGCTTCACGGGTTATATGTTTTGCTATTTCACTTACCGGTATATGTTCGGTCACCAGCCCCACCCTGAAATTTTGAGCTGTCATCAGCATGGCAACATCATTCAATCCGAAAATATGTTTCAGAAACGGGGTATGGCCGGTGAAATCGAAGTCGGCAGATTGTGTATTTTTTTTATGGATGGGTGCAGTAATAAGGCCATGGATCTTATTTTCTTTTAATGCCTGTACGCCGGCAATCAGCGATTTGATGGCGTATTTGCCGCCGGTTTCCGTAAGCTGTCCTGGGTTGATCCCCACTTCTTCTTCCCAACAGTTGAATATATTTATCTGTTTATGATTGACCCTGGTAAAATCCTTTATATTCT